>CAYOJU010000222.1:0-4047 GCA_964404355.1 uncultured Sideroxydans sp.
GCGGCGCGGGCGATGAAGACCATGGGTTTGCAACATCTGTATCTGATCAATCCGCGTTATTTCCCCGATGCACAGGCCACGGCGATGGCAGCCGGGGCGGACGACGTCCTGCAGAATGCGGTGGTGTGCAGCAGTATTGATGAGGCGTTGCAGGGTGTGGTGTTCACCGTGGCCATGACGGCGCGGCTGCGCGACATATCCATTGCGGTGAAAACTCCGCGCGAGGCGATGCCGGAAGTGCTGCAGCAGGCTGCTACGCAGCCCGTGGCGCTGTTGTTTGGCACTGAAATGTCAGGCCTGACTAACGAGGAGATGGGGAAAGCGCAACTGGGGGTGAATATTCCCTCCAATCCGGAGTTTTCCTCGCTCAATATCGCGGCTGCGGTGCAGGTGGTGGCTTACGAATTGGCTGTGGCGGCACAAAGCTTCGAGCCGGTGGTACCTGAGATCGAACCGGCAACCCACGAACGAGTCGAAGGTTTATATGCCCATCTGGAAAAAACACTGTTCGAGATCGGCTTCTTTACCACGCAGAACCCGGCCCGGATGATGCAGCGTCTGCGCCGCCTGTATTCACGCACACGCCTGGAAGACGAGGAGATCAACATCCTGCGCGGCATGCTGACCGTAACAACCGAGTACAATGCTCGCCTGAAGAAACGTTATGCGGAAGAGCATCCAGATGTTCAATAATCTTAGAGAAGACATTGCCAGCGTATTCGACCGCGACCCTGCGGCGCGCACCACGTTTGAGGTACTGACCTGCTATCCGGGCCTGCATGCGCGCGTCTTTCATCGCCTGACCAATACGTTGTGGCACGCCAATTTCAAATGGCTGGCCCGCTTTATTTCGCATTTTGCGCGCTGGATTACCGGTATCGAGATCCATCCGGGGGCGACCATCGGGCGGCGTTTCTTTATCGACCATGGCATGGGTGTGGTGATCGGCGAAACAGCCGAAATCGGCGACGATGTGACCATGTATCACGGCGTCACTCTGGGCGGCACTTCCTGGCAGCATGGCAAGCGCCACCCCACGCTGGGCAATGGCGTGGTAATCGGGGCGGGCGCGAAGATTCTCGGCCCGATTCATATTGGGGACGGAGCCAAGATCGGTTCCAACGCGGTGGTGGTGAAGGATGTGCCTGCCGGGGCAACGGCGGCGGGCATTCCGGCGCGGATTCTCGATGAAGAAAAGAAGAAGCCAAAGCCGGCATTTAATGCCTATGGCGTAGGCAACGATCAGGACGATCCGCTGTCAAAAGCCATACATGGTTTGCTTGGGCATAGTGTTACAGTCGATCAGCGTATAGACTTCATCCTGCAACAACTTGAGAAGATGGGCGTGCGTGTGGAGGAGGAGAGAGCCACCGCCGATAAGTTCGATCCAAACCATTTAAATAAGATTGTTGACTAAAAAAATCAGGTATCTTATTATTCCCTCAGCAGGAGCAAGGGTAAGAGGTGAAGTTTAGGCATACCTGTTAATTATTATAAATATCGAATAGGAGAAACATTATGAGACTCACAACAAAAGGAAGGTTTGCAGTAACAGCAATGGTTGATCTGGCAATGCGCGGCGGTAAAGGCCCGGTAACACTGGCAGGCATCAGCGAGCGACAGAAAATTTCACTGTCATATCTTGAACAGTTGTTCGGCAAGTTGCGCCGCAACAATGTGGTGGCGAGTGTACGCGGCCCCGGCGGCGGTTATTGTCTGGCTCGTCCGGCAAACAAGATATCCATCGTTGAAATCATCGTTGCTGTGGATGAGGCACTGGATGCCACGCACTGCGGCGCCCGCGGCGATTGCATGGAAGGCAAACCTTGCCTGACGCATGAACTGTGGTTCGGTCTGAACGAGACGATCCATGAATACCTGGGCAAGATCAATCTGCAGCAACTGGTCGATGTTCAGGCCAAGCGCGGAACTCCCGAAGCTGTGAATGACATCGGCAAATACGTTCAACAGCAGGTAGCGGCCTGATTCTCGGGGTTTTACATGGCACTTCATCTTCCCATCTATCTGGATTATTCCGCGACCACGCCTGTCGATCCGCGTGTGGCCGAGGAGATGATCCCCTACCTGACCGAGAAGTTCGGCAATCCGGCTTCGCGGTCGCACTCTTTCGGTTGGGTGGCGGATGAGGCGGTGGAGCGCGCACGTGAACAAGTTGCGGCTTTGGTCAATGCCGATGCGAAGGAGATCGTATGGACATCCGGCGCGACTGAATCCAACAACCTCGCAATCAAGGGCGCTGCGCATTTTTATGCCGACAAGGGCAAGCACATCATCACGGTGCAGACCGAGCACAAGGCGGTACTCGATACCGTGCGGGAACTGGAGCGGCAGGGTTTTGCCGCGACGTTTCTCGAGGTTGAGCCAAACGGTCTGATCGATCTGGCGAAGCTCAAGGCGGCATTGCGTCCCGATACCACGCTGGTGTCGGTGATGCTGGTGAACAACGAGATCGGCGTTATTCAGGACATCGCGGCCATCGGCGAAATCTGCCGTGAAAAAGGCGTGTTGTTGCATGTCGATGCGGCACAGGCTACCGGCAAGGTAGCAATCGATCTGCAAAAGCTCAAGGTCGACCTGATGTCATTCTCGGCACACAAGACCTACGGCCCGAAAGGCATAGGCGCGTTGTATGTGCGGCGCAAACCGCGCGTGCGCCTGGAAGCGCAGATGCATGGCGGCGGACATGAACGCGGTTTCCGCTCCGGCACATTGCCGACGCACCAGATCGTCGGTATGGGCGAGGCGTATCGCATCGCCAAAGAAGAAATGGCAACAGAAAACGAACGCATCCGCATGTTGCGCGACCGTTTGTGGAAAGGCCTGTCCGGCATGGAAGAGGTGTACCTCAACGGTGATATGGAACACCGTGTGCCGCATAATTTGAACGTGAGCTTCAATTTCGTCGAAGGCGAATCGCTCATCATGGCGGTGAAAGACATCGCGGTATCCAGCGGCTCGGCCTGTACGTCGGCCAGTCTGGAGCCGTCTTATGTGTTGCGCGCTTTGGGGCGCAACGATGAACTGGCACATAGCTCGATCCGCTTTACCATCGGGCGTTTCACCACGGTTGAAGAAATAGACTATGCGGTGAAACTGTTGCAGACAAAGATTGCCAAACTTCGTGAACTCTCTCCTTTGTGGGATATGTTTAAAGAGGGTGTGGACTTGAATTCAGTGCAGTGGGCTGCACATTGAAGCTTGTAGGCAGTAGCTGGTAGCTTGTAGCCAACCCCGGTTTTGCTACCCGCTACAAGCTACGAGCCACCAGCTAAGGAGAATTTGAATGGCTTATAGCGAAAAAGTACTGGATCACTACGAAAACCCGCGCAACGTCGGGTCGCTGAACAAGGACGATTCCTTTGTCGGTACCGGCATGGTCGGCGCGCCGGCCTGCGGCGACGTGATGAAGTTGCAGATCAAGGTTGGCAAGGACGGCATCATTGAAGATGCGAAGTTCAAGACTTACGGTTGCGGTTCGGCCATTGCATCCAGTTCGCTGGTGACCGAGTGGGTCAAGGGCAAGACTGTCGATCAGGCGCTGGCGATCAAGAATACGCAGATTGCCGAAGAACTGGCATTGCCACCCGTGAAGATACACTGCTCGATTCTGGCGGAAGATGCCATCAAGGCGGCAGTGGCGGATTACAAGGCCAAGAATGGCGCAACGGTAGAGACTGTTGCCTGTAGTGGAAACAAATAGGAGCGTAGCAATGACGATCTCATTGACTGAAAGTGCGGCGAAACATGTGCAAAATTTCCTGACCAAACGCGGCAAAGGCGTTGGGCTGCGTCTCGGTGTGCGCACTAGCGGTTGTTCCGGCATGGCTTACAAGCTGGAGTTTGCCGATGCGGTAGACAGCGAGGATCTGCAGTTTGTCAGCAACGGAGTAACTATCCTGGTGGATCAGCACAGCCTGCCTTACCTCGATGGCATGGAGCTGGATTACACGCGCGAAGGGTTGAACGAAGGGTTCAAGTTCAACAACCCCAATGTAAAAGACCAGTGCGGTTGCGGAGAGAGTTTTA
>CAYOJU010000223.1:0-4035 GCA_964404355.1 uncultured Sideroxydans sp.
CCGCGAGGCGTCCGCTCTCCTGGAAGCCTCGATCCGGGTGAGGGCTAGGGTTCCTGGTGATATGGCCAACATACGTGAACGTTCGCTCGCGCCGTCAAGGGGAGCAAGCCAAATGAGGCTGTCAGGCTTGGACCAAAAGGTATGCAGCCGGTCGGGGGATGTAACGGTGCCCCCGCGGGGACAACAGAGCTGCCGGTGTACAGAACGGGCCTAAGTCATCCATTCAATTGTCAGAGACGCGGAACGTGGAAACCCCGTATTTCCGCCCCGGAACATTGGGGCAGGTGAAACCGTAAGGCACACTGTTGGAGGTGCGGGAGTAAGAGGCGGGAAGAAGCGAATGCCGTCCTGTAATGGGGCGGATACGGGTTGCAACATCACCCGGCCCGAAAGGGAGCCCACGTCCCATGCCGGTGCTCCATTGCGAGATCATTTGGAGAATCTTCTCTGGGAGGGAAAGCAAATGGCGGCAATCGCAAGATTGACTGGTGCTCCCTCCACCAGCGGCAATGACTGGAAAGCCATTGATTGGCAGAAAGCCCGCCGCGAGGTTCGAAGACTGCAAATCCGTATCGCAAAGGCTGTCAGGGAAGGTCGTCATGGCAGAGTGAAAGCCCTGCAATGGCTACTGACCCGCTCGTTTTCCGGCAAGGCATTAGCCGTGAAACGGGTTGTTTCCAACCGAGGCAGAAAGACCCCCGGCGTGGACGGAAGCATATGGTACACGCCGAAGCAGAGAATGAAGGCTGTACACGCCTTGCACCGTCGCGGTTATCAGGCCCAGCCATTGCGCCGGGTGTACATACCGAAAAAGAACGGCAAGATGCGCCCCCTGGGTATTCCCACCATGCATGACCGCGCCATGCAAGCGCTGTATGCGCTGGCCCTGCAACCGGTAGCGGAGACCACGGGCGATCCCAATTCCTACGGGTTCCGCCTGTATCGAAGTTGCGCCGACGCCATCCAGCAATGCTACAACAGCCTGGTACGGCGGTACTCGCCGCAATGGATACTGGAAGGCGACATCAAAGCCTGTTTCGACGAAATCAGCCATAAGTGGCTCATGGAAAACGTCCTTATGGATCGCTCCATGCTCCGGCAATGGCTGAACGCAGGGTACTTTGAAGAAGGCAACCTCTATCCGACCAAAGCGGGCACCCCGCAAGGGGGGATCATCTCCCCGCTTCTGGCCAACATAGCCCTGGACGGACTGGAGGCGGCGGTGAAGGCCGTCACCTCCCGCCGCACCAAGGTCAACGTAATCCGCTACGCCGACGACTTCGTCATCACCGGGAAAACGAAAGAACTTCTCGAAGAGACGATCAAACCGGCGGTTGAAAGGTTTCTGAAAGAGCGAGGTCTCACCCTCTCCCCGGATAAAACCCGGATTACGCGGATAGAGGACGGATTCGATTTCCTGGGGCAGAACCCGCGCAAATACAAGGGCAAGCTGCTGATAAAACCGGCCGGGAACAGTATAAGATCGTTTCTGGCCAAGGTTCGGGAAACAATCCGGAAATTCGCGGCGAAGAAAGCCGGTGATATGATCCGCACTCTGAATCAAATCATCAGGGGGTGGGCCAACTACCACCGGCATGTCGTCGCGTGTGACACCTTCAGAACAGTGGACAACCACATTTTCCGCTACCTGTGGGATTGGGTGAAGCGAAGGCACCCGCACAAGGGAAAACGGTGACTGATGCAGAAGTATTGGCACAGTGGCCCAAAAGCCTGGACTTTTACCACGGTAGAGCAAATCCCGGAAGGAAAACGTCGGGTAGAACTCATCCGGGCAACGAGTATCGGCATTGAGCGACACGTCAAAATCCGAAACGAAGCCAATCCCTTCGACCCGAAGTATGGCGATTACTTCGAGAAACGAATTGCCGACCGACAACGAAGGCTTACAGGACGCGCTGCCCGTAAGGCGGCGTAAGGGAGCTCTACCGAGAAAGAAACAGAGAGCCGGGTATCCCGACAGGGAGATTACTTTGGAGGGCTTGAGCCGTATGACGGGAAACTGTCACGTACGGTTCTGAGGGGGGAAAGAGGCCGTGAGGCCTCTGACCTACCCGGTTACAAATAATATAAGATGAAAATCTCACTATTTTAACAATCGAGAATAAAGCGGGACAGATCTGAATGGCGCTAGTTTAAGGTTATTTTGCACATAATAGAACAATTTTAATCAATTAAAATATTGCAATTAATTGGCTAAATATGCTATATTGGCCTATGAAAAATACGATCTATACCACGCCAATACTACCCGGTTTTCATCTGCAAATTTTGCGTCGGAAACCCCGATCTGAGCAGCAAAAACTTTCAGAAAAATTGGCTCTACTAGAGCAAAAGTCTTTCAAGCAAATCGGTGAGGTCTTTGAAAAGTTCATTCCCAAGGCTCTTCTCAAACCGGAGAAGGACGGTGCGATGAGCCGCCGAAGGCTGTTCTCCAAGGAGAACACTTTCTGGGCTTTTTTCAGTCAGATCCTCGACGCTGACGGAGGTTGCAAGGAAGTGATTCGCAAGCTTCAGGCTTACGCTTCCATCAAGGGAATCGCCTTTCCTTCCTCCTCAACCGCCTCCTATTGCACCGCCCGCAAGAAGCTTGATATTCAGGCTCTCACCGACATCTTCGAGCATACCGCCAGGCAGCAGGAACGGCTGCCCAGGACTGGACGATTGAAAAGCCGGCGGGTGATCGTCGTCGACGGCACGGGTGTGAGCATGCCGGACACGGCCAAGAATCAGGAGATTTGGCCTCAATCGTCCGGTCAAAAGCCGGGGTGCGGATTCCCTGCGGCCCGTATTTGTGCCTGTTTCTCGCTGACCAACGGAGCCTTGCTCAGCTATGCCACGGGCAACAAAAAAAGCCATGAACTTCGGCTATTTCGCCAACAGTGGCAGACGTTCAAACAAGGAGACATCTTCCTCGGCGACAAGGGGTTTTGCAGTTATTTTGACATGGCCCAGTTGAGGGGCCAAGGCGTTGATAGCGTGGTCACCCTCGCACGAAGAGCCCCGGTTCGATCATCTAAAAGCCTGAAAAAGCTCGGCACTGATGACTTGCTGATAACGTGGCCCCGCCCACGCTACAGCAACAAGCCGTCGTATTCGAAGGAGGAATGGAACACTCTCCCGGAGGAGTTAACCTTACGGCAGATCAGGGTAACGGTGCCCTGTCCGGGCTTCAGGGTTCAGCACTTTTACATTGTCACCACGTTGCTGGATCCCGCTCAATACCCCGCGACCGAGATTGCCGATCTCTATTTCCAACGCTGGGATGTCGAGCTGTTTTTCCGTGACATCAAAACGACCATGGGGATGGATGTGCTGCGGTGCCAGACACCTGAAATGATTCGCAAAGAAATATTGATGAACTTCATTGCCTACAACTGTATTAGGCAACTGATGTCCGAGGCGGCCAAAGAGGCTGATCTTGCGGTTCGGGATGTCAGCTTCAAAGGCAGCCTACAGGCCCTGCGCAACTGGGAGCCACATTTAAATCAAGCAAAGGTCAGCAGGACAGAACGTTTACGATTGATGAGCGACTTATACGATGCGATCACCGACACTCCAATCCGACAACGACCTGGTCGAAGTGAGCCTCGATGCCGCAAACGCCGACCGAAAAATTATGAACTCATGACCACCCCAAGGCAGAAAATGAAGGAGATCCGCCACCGGAACAGATATCGTGCTGATAATGCTTAAACTAGCGCCATTCCGGACTGATCACAGAACTTATGATCCAGAGCTTCACTCCGGGACAAGCATCGGCTTTGGACAAATGGGAGATAAACTACATACTTGCCAAGGCAACGGTCAAGGACGCGATGAATAGTACCCCACTGACCGTTTCGCCAGACACCCCGCTCTGTGAGGCCGCCCGGATTATCCGCGACAACAAGCTCAACGGTTTGTGTGTCACCGACGGCAACAACAACCTTGTGGGACTACTGACGACCACCAACCTGATGGAAGCACTGATTTTTTTATGCAGCTGAAATGATGTGGACTACCGTTCTTTGCAGA
>CAYOJU010000224.1:0-4033 GCA_964404355.1 uncultured Sideroxydans sp.
ACCGGGACGATCACTTGCTGGTGGCAAACAAGCCCGCCGGTTTACTGGCCGTGCCTGGTCGCGGCGAAGAGAAGCAGGATTGCCTTTCTGCGCGACTGCAAAAAGAATTCCCCGATGCACTGGTGGTACACCGGCTGGATATGGCGACTTCCGGCTTGATGATGTTTGCGCGCGGAGCCGATATGCAAAGACTGCTGTCGCTCATGTTCCAGGAGCGAGAGGTGGAAAAACGCTATGTGGCTGTGGTCGCCGGGAAGCTGGCGCTGGAGACCGGCGAGGTGAATCTGCCCATCGCGGCGGATTGGCCCAACCGGCCCTTGCGCGTGATCGATGCCGAACTGGGCAAGCCCTCGCTTACACGCTATCGCTTGCTGGGCGTTGATGCTGGCAATACCCGCGTGGAACTGGAGCCCGTGACCGGCCGCACCCACCAGCTGCGCGTCCACATGAAAGCCATTGGGCACCCCATACTCGGCGATGCGCTGTATGGCGATGCAGCCAGTGCGCCGCGACTGATGCTGCACGCCACGACCCTGAAACTGTTGCATCCGGCAACCCGCGCGCACTTGCATTTTGTAGATGCACCCCCATTCTAGAGTCTGGCGCAGGATCGCTACACGGTAGGTCGGGTTAGCGCAGCGTAACCCGACACCATGAGATAGAGGAAACGTCGGGTTACGCTGCGCTAACCCGACCTACAAAATTTGATTTCCTGCTGATCTATAATAGTTTTCTCCTTTTCAATTACGGAACTTCACCATGCCTCTGCCAAAAAGCATTCTGACCGCAACACTTGGTTTTATTGTTGTCGTTTCGGTAGTTATTGTTGGTTACATCTGGTTGGCTTTGCACTGGAGCTATTCGGAAGGTGAACGCGCCGGGTTCATGCAGAAGCTGTCGAAAAAGGGCTGGGTTTGCAAAACCTGGGAAGGCGAGCTTTCACTGGTAGCGCTGCCGGGTGCCGCGCCCGAGAAATTTATTTTCACCGTACGCGATGATGTTGTAGCTGACAAGATCAACCAGCAAGTCGGCCAACGCGTTGCGTTGACTTACGAGGAACACCGGGGCTTGCCCACTTCGTGTTTCGGCGATACCGCCTATTTCGTCACCGAGGTGAAACGCGTAACACCCTGATAACGTAACTGTAATCTGCTGCCCGTAGTATGCGGATAGCCGGTGCTATACTGCGCGCCGCCTTGAATTTGCCTGAATGAAGATAACCCCCAGAGGAATCAAATGAAACGCTTTGCAATATTGATGACCATCGTTTTTGCCTGCCTGACATTGCTTGCTACCAGCGCTGAAGCGCGACGCTTCGGCGGAGGCAGCAGCATCGGCAAACAG
Source organism: uncultured Sideroxydans sp. (assembly GCA_964404355.1). Taxonomy (GTDB): domain Bacteria; phylum Pseudomonadota; class Gammaproteobacteria; order Burkholderiales; family Gallionellaceae; genus Sideroxyarcus. The sequence continues at coordinate 1,345 of CAYOJU010000224.1, forward strand.
CGCACGATGAGCACTCCCGCACCAAGAACACCGGCTGCCGCACCTGCACCCGGCACACCGGCTCAACCTGCTGCTGCACCCCAACCTGCGGGTAACCGCTGGCTAGGTCCCTTGGCCGGTTTGGCCATTGGCGCCGGTTTGGGTGCATTGTTCGCCGGTGGCGGAATGGGTGGTATGGGCGGTGCCATGGGCACGATGTTGATGATCGTGCTGGCTGTGGTCGCGGTGATGTTTGTAATCTCCATGTTCCGCCGCAAACAAGAACCCGCGATGCAGTATGCCGCACCAGGCGTGCCGTACGCAGGTACGCAAGAACCTGTACAACAACCCTTGAGCGGCAGCGCACCTGCTGTTGCAGCCAATATCCCTGCTGATTTTCCGGTAGAAACCTTTTTGCGCAGCGCAAAGACCTCCTTCATCCGTTTGCAGGCAGCCAATGACCGCAAGGACCTGAACGACATTCGCGAATACACTACGCCGGAGATGTTCGCCGAGGTTTCCATGCAGCTGCAGGAACGCGGCGATGCGCCGCAGAAGACCGATGTGGTTGCCGTCAATGCCGAATTGCTGGAAGTAAATACCGAGAATGATTTCGCCATTGCCAGCGTACGCATGAGCGGCCAGTTGCGCGAGAACGACGGCGCGGCAGAGAACTTCGACGAGATCTGGCATGTACAGAAGAACCTGAAGGACAGCAAAGCGGTCTGGTTACTCGCCGGAATTCAGCAAATCTAAGCACTTTCTCAAGTAAACTAGAGGGCACTGGATTTTCCAGTGCCCTTTTTATTTTGCCCGACTATCAATGATGCGTTTCTTTCGATTACTCAAGATCATTTTTGTCGTTCTGCGTTTCGGTCTGGACGAATTTTTGCTGGCGCACGAAAAAACGAGCTGGATGCTGCGCCCGCTCAACTGGCTGCTGTTCTTCCGCAATACCTCGCGTCCGCGCGCCGAACGGCTGCGACTGGCGCTGGAAACGCTGGGCCCGATCTTCGTCAAGTTTGGCCAGTTGCTTTCCACCCGACGCGACCTGATTCCCCTCGATATCGCCGACGAACTGGCCAAGTTGCAGGACCAGGTTCCGCCCTTCCCTTCCGCGCAGGCCGTTGCTCTGCTCGAAACGGCTTATGGCAAGCCTTTGAGCGAAGTATTTGCCGAATTCGACGAAACGCCCGTTGCCAGTGCTTCGGTGGCACAAGTGCATTTCGCCACATTGCCGGACGGACGCAAGGCAGCAGTAAAAATTATTCGCCCCGGTATCCTGCGCGTTATTGATCACGACGTGGCGCTGCTGAAAATTTGCGCCAGCCTGATCGAGTTCTTGTGGGAAGACGGCAAGCGCCTGAAGCCCAAACTGGTGGTCGCCGAATTTGAAAAATACCTGCATGACGAACTCGACATGATGCGCGAGGCAGCCAATTGCAGCCAGCTGCGGCGCAATTTTGCCGATGCCAAATTGCTGCTGGTACCCGAAGTTTATTGGGACTGGTGCAACGACCAGGTGATGGTGATGGAGCGCATGCACGGCCTGCCCATCAGCAACATCGCGGGCTTGCGCGAGGCCGGGGTCGACCTGTCCAAACTGGCCTGCAACGGCGTGGAGATCTTTTATACGCAAGTGTTCCGCGACGGTTTTTTTCACGCTGACATGCACCCGGGCAATATTCTGGTGACGCGCGACGGGCGTTATGTGGCGATGGATTTCGGCATCGTGGGCACGCTCACTGTTTCCGACAAGAGTTACCTGGCGCAGAACTTCATTGCGTTTTTCAACCGCGATTACAAACGCGTGGCCGAGTTGCACATCGAGTCCGGCTGGGCACCTGCCGATACGCGCGTGGACGAATTTGAAGCGGCGATCCGTGCTGTGTGCGAGCCGATTTTCGACAAGCCGTTGCGCGAGGTGTCATTCGGCAAGGTGCTGCTGCGCCTGTTCCAGACTTCACGCCGCTTCGGCATCGAGATCCAGCCGCAACTGGTGTTGCTGCAAAAGACCTTGCTCAACATTGAAGGTTTGGGATTGCAACTCGATCCCGAGCTCGATTTGTGGAAGACCGCCAAGCCCTGGCTGGAACGCTGGATGAGCGAACAGGTCGGCTGGCGCGGCTTCCTCAAGGCCTTGCGCAGCGAAGCGCCGCGTTATGCCATGCTGCTGCCGCAACTGCCACGTTTGTTGCACGAACGCCTGAATGACGACCTTGCTGCGAAGGCTGCGCCTTTGTTGCTGGAGATGCTCAGGCAACAAAAAAAGCGCAATGCCTGGTTAATGGTCATTGCGCTTTTGTTGGGTGCTTCGGTACTTCTTACTGCTTATATTTACATCGTTTAAACACTACCCTTGAATGATGTTCCAACACGCTCTCCCCCTGATAAGGGGGAGTTGGAGGGGGTTTTGTTTGCACTGAAACCCAACCCCTCCCAACCTCCCCTTCTCAGGGGAGGAGTGTCGTAATTTGCCACATGGGAGATATTGATCAAAAGAACCCGCTCTCCATCAATTCCGTCGCCAGCAGTTTGTAGTCCGTCGCGCCCGGACTTTGCGGTGCGTAGGCGAATATATCCAGGCCGTGCATCGGACTGGTCGCCAATCCTACCGATTCGCCGATGCGCGTCTTGCACACCAGTTTGCCGTAACGTTCCTTGAGCTTGTCGTAGATGTCGTAAGACAGTTTGCGGCGGGAGTCGAAGC
>CAYOJU010000225.1:0-3994 GCA_964404355.1 uncultured Sideroxydans sp.
CAATTTCGGCTTTGGCGGAACCAACGGTTCTTTGGTATTCCGCAAGGTCTGATCCCGCGCCGCGATGCTGGTCAATGGCGCACCGGGCAATACTATCAACGCTGAAGATCGAGGCTTGGCATACGGCGACGGGGTGTTCCGCACCCTGCGCATGCAAGCCGGGCGTCCCGTCTGCTGGGAACGCCAATATGCCAAACTGCAACGTGACTGCGGCGCACTGAAAATATCCTGTCCTTCCGCGCTGGTGCTCTCGAGCGAACTGCAACAACTTGCCAAGACCCAACCCGAAAGTGTTGCCAAGATCATCATTACCCGTGGCGTTTCCGCCCGGGGTTATGCGCCTTCAGCACAAGCTGAGGCGACCCGTATTCTCAGCATCAGCCCAGTCACTCAGTATCCATCGGACTTTGCCAAATCAGGCGTGCGCATGCATGTCTGCAAAGTACGACTGGGACATCAGGTATTACTGGCTGGCATCAAACATCTGAACCGCCTCGAAAATGTACTTGCTGCCAGTGAATGGCAAGACAAGGATATGCCGGAAGGTTTATTGACTGATGTTGCAGGAAATATAATCTCGGGGACGCGCAGCAATCTGTTCATGTTGCGCGGTAATATCCTCTACACACCCAACCTGTCGCGCTGCGGTGTGGCCGGTGTGCAGCGCGACCGTGTGATGGATTGGAGCAAACAGCATGGCGTGACCTGCAAAATTGCCGATTTCCATATGGAAGAACTGGTGCAGGCCGATGAAATTTTTCTGGTAAACAGCGTCTTCGGTTTATGGCCGATACGCGAGGTTGCCGAGTATCGCCGCACTCAACACCCGATGGCTTGGAAAATTCAGGAATGGTTGAACGATGAGCGTCATTAAAGAGTTACTGCTGTGGCTGCTGTTCATTCTGGTCATTATGGGCGGCTTGTTCGCCTACTATGCGCGCACCCCGATTCCGCTTGAGCACACCCCCTTCGTTTTTACCCTGAAACCGGGAAGCAGCCTGAAAAGTGCTGCGCATCAAATCCAGCAGGCAGGGGGATTGAATAACGAATGGTTGTTCGTTTTGCTGGGCCGCGGTTTGCACAAGGCTACACAGATCAAACCTGGCAACTATCAGTTGGAGCGTGAAGTTACACCATTACAACTTTTGAACATGATCAGTAAAGGCCAGGTCGAACAAAGCTCGCTGACCATCATAGAAGGAAATACCTTCAAGGAACTGCGCGCCACCCTGGATGATGAACTGACACTGCGTCACGACAGCTCTGCTTTATCAGACGCGGAAATTCTCAAACGTATCGGCGCCACCGAGACCGCAGCAGAAGGACTGTTCTTTCCGGACACCTACAACTTTGTCAGAGGCAGCAGCGACATCGTCGTGTTGAAGCGGGCGTATCAGTTGATGCAGCACAATCTGGATGAAAACTGGAAAAAACGCGATGCAGGCCTTCCGTTCAACACGCCCTATGAAGCGTTGATCCTGGCCTCTATCGTGGAAAAAGAAACGGGTCAGCCCAGTGATCGTCCCATGATTGCCTCGGTTTTCATTAACCGACTGCGCAAACACATGCGCCTGCAAACCGACCCAACCGTCATTTACGGCATGGGCAACCAATTCGATGGCAATTTGCGCAAACGCGATTTGTTGCGGGATACACCATACAACACCTATACACGTGATGGCCTGACGCCCACGCCGATCTCATTGCCGGGTTTGGCTGCCATCCGGGTGGTCATGCATCCAGCTCCAAGCAAGGCGCTTTATTTTGTGGCGCGCGGAGATGGCACTTCGCAGTTCTCCAGCACACTCGTAGAGCACAATAATGCGGTCAATCAATACCAGATCAAACCATTTACCAAGCAAAAAAAATGAACGCAGCCAAATTTATCACCTTCGAAGGCGTGGACGGGGCAGGGAAGAGCTCCCATCTGGAATGGTTTGCCGATGCATTGCGCAAGAGGGGAATCGATGTACTGGTGACGCGTGAGCCCGGCGGCACACCTCTGGGAGAGAAATTGCGCGAGATTCTTCTGAACCAGCCGATGCACGCCGAAACCGAGGCCATGCTGATGTTTGCCGCGCGCCGCGAACATGTGGAACAGGTCATCCGCCCTGCCTTGCAGCGCGGCGTCTGGGTCATATCAGACCGTTTCAGCGATGCCAGTTTCGCGTATCAGGGCGGGGGCAGGGGAGTACCGCTGGCCAAGCTGGAACAGTTGGAACAATGGGTACACGGCGACTTGCAACCCAATCTGACTTTGTTGTTCGATATCCCGATCGAAGTCGCACGCCAGCGCCTGTCGAACAATGTGAGCCTGGATCGTTTCGAGCAGGAGCGCGGCGATTTTTTTGAACGCGTGCGCCAGGCTTATCTCGCCAGAGCAGCCAAAACCCCGCTGCGTTTTGCCATTATTCACGCCGAAAAAACCATGGCTGAAGTTAAGCAAGACTTGGCGAAGATTGTCGCATCGCTTTGAAATGAAAACACTCTATCCCTGGCAAACTGAATCATGGCAAGCCCTGCAGGGGCTACGAGCGCGGCTACCTCATGCACTGTTATTGAGAGGTGCACAAGGGATAGGTAAGCTCGATCTGGCCCTGAATTTTGCCCAGGCTATGCTGTGTGAAAAACCACGCGCCGATGGAACTGCCTGTGAGGAATGCAACTCATGCCGATGGTTTGCCCAGGACAGTCATCCCGATTTTCGGCTCATCCAGCCAGACGCGCTTTCTGCCGAAGAGGGCGAAGAAAAACCAGGCGGCAAAAAACCTTCACGAGAAATTTCTGTGGACCAGATACGCGACTTGGCGAATTTCGCCAATTTGTCGGCTCATTGCGGCGGCTATCGCGTGGTGCTGATTCATCCCGCCGAGGCAATGAACAACAATGCTGCCAACTCCTTGCTAAAAACATTGGAAGAACCCACGGACAAACTGTTGTTTCTTCTGGTTACGCACAAGCCACAGCAGTTACTCCCGACCATTCTGAGCCGCTGCCTCAGTTTCACGGTACACACCCCGACACGCGAAGTTGGAGCAGCTTGGCTTGCCCAGCAAGGTGTGAAGAATCCAGATAATGCGCTGGCACAAACCGGATTCGCCCCCTTGCAAGCATTGAACTGGGCAGAGTCGGGCGAGGGCGCGGAAGAACGAGGCATTTTGCTCAGCGCGATCCGCCAACCCGCCCAAATGGATGCGTTGGCACTGGCGGAAAGCCTGCAACGCAGTGCGCCGGTATATGTCATTCATTGCCTGCAGCAATGGAGTCATGATCTCGTCAGTGCCAAACTAGCGGGAACTGTGCGCTATTTTCCAGAACAGACGAAAGAACTCATTAAGTTGGGAGGCAGCGTATCCAATGTGGCATTGATGCGCTTCCAGAAGGAATTACTGGAGGCACGCCGCGCTGCTTTTCATCCTCTCAATCCCCGGCTTTTCCTGGAGTCACTGCTCTTGTCCTATCGTCAGTTGTTCGTAGCCTGAGATTTTTTCATGTTCATCGATTCGCATTGCCACCTGAATTTTCCCGATCTGGTGAAGGATCTGGATAGCATCCTTGCCAACATGCGCACCAATGAAGTCTCGCATGCTTTGTGCGTGTGTGTCGAGTTGGCTTCATTTCCGCAGGTACTGGAACTGGCTGAATGCCACGATAATCTGTATGCCTCGGTGGGCGTACACCCTGATTACGAACTTGAGAACGAACCAATTCAGGCGCAGCTGGTACAATTAGCACAACATCCCAAGGTGGTCGCCATCGGTGAGACCGGACTGGATTATTACCGGCTGACCGGTGATCTGGAATGGCAACGCGAACGTTTTCGCATTCATATCCGTGCCGCTCGGGAATCCGGCAAGCCGCTCATTATTCATACCCGGTCGGCGGCTGCAGATACGCTGCGCATCATGGCCGAGGAAAATGCTGGAAGCATAGGCGGTGTGATGCACTGTTTCACCGAGAATCTCGAGGTTGCCAAAGCCGCGATCGACCTCGG
>CAYOJU010000226.1:0-3991 GCA_964404355.1 uncultured Sideroxydans sp.
TGGGCAAGGTCGATTCCATGCTCAAGGTGGAGCAGGCGTTGCAGCGCGGCGAGTTCATCGGCATTCTCGCCGACCGTGGATTGGAGCAGGGCAGCGCGAGCATCACCTGCGATTTTCTCGGTGAGCCGGCAAAATTTCCCAACGGCCCCTTGCGCATTGCGTATATGCTGAAGAGCCCCGTGTTGTTGATGGTGGGCGCATATCGCGGCGGGAATCGCTATGACTTGTACTTCGAAGAGTTGATGGACATGAGCACGGGCGAGTTGCCGCGCAATGAGATGATCCGGCAGGCGCAGCGGCGCTATGTGGAACGCGTCGAATACCATTGCCGCAATGCGCCGTACAACTGGTTTAATTTCTACGATTTCTGGAAACAATAATGCGCGCCTTGCTCCTGCTGTTGTGCCTGGCATCCTTCGCCGTCCATGCCGAAGACGAAGTACCTGCCGCGCCTGCGGGATGGGGGTTGCCGCAACTGATGCAGAGCCTGGCGCAGGTGCAGTCCTCAAAGGCAAAATTCACGGAGCGCAAATATCTCGCTGTATTGATCGCGCCGCTGGATTCTTCGGGTATCTTGCTGTTTCAGGCCCCCGGTCATCTGGAAAAGCACACGCGCAAGCCCAAGGCAGAAAGTCTGGTGCTGGATCAGGGCGTGCTCACCATTGATAGCAAGGCGCGCAACATCAAGCGCACGCTGGTGCTGCAGGAATATCCGGCGGTGTGGGCGTTCGTTGAGAGCATCCGCTCGACGCTGGCGGGCGACCTGCCTACGCTGCAGCGTTTCTACAAGGTCAAACTCAAAGGCAATGCAGCCAAATGGAGCCTGCAGTTGGATCCCCTTGATCAAAGAACGCGCCAGGTGATGAGCGAAATCGTTATTTCCGGGCGCGGCGCTCACGTAACCAATATCGAGACCACCGAAGCCAACGGCGACCACGCAATAATGACCGTGGTTGAGGAAGCGCCGTGAACCTGCGCAAACATATCGCGGTCATCATCTGGTTGCTGCTTGTCGCAACCTTCGTTTTCATTATCAGCCGTACCCAGTTTACCGCCGACATGTCGGCGTTCATGCCGCGCAACCCGACGCCTACGCAAAAACTCATGGTTGAGCAGCTGCGCGACGGCGTGGTATCGCGCCTCATCCTGATCGGTGTGGAAGGCGCCCCGGCGCCGGTGCTGGCGCAACTCAGTAAGAACATGGCGGCGGAATTGCGTGCCGCGCCGGAATTGCTGGCCGTGAACAACGGCGAGCAAGCCGGCATGGAAAAGGATTTCGAGCTGCTGTGGAATAACCGTTATCTGCTGAGCGATGCTGTGACGCCGCAACGTTTTACGTCCGCCGGTTTGAAGGAAAGCCTGTCCGGTTACCTCGACCTGTTGAGTACACCGATGGGCGGCATGGCGCAACGCGTATTGCCCCGGGATCCCAGCGGTGAAGTGGTGCACATGCTGGAGCAGTTGCAGGGCGAAGGGCATCCGGCAATGCAGGATGACGTATGGTTCTCGCGCGATGGTACGCGCGCCATGTTGCTGGCGCACACCAAAGGCGCGGGCAATGACATCGATGCGCAGGAGCGCGCCATGCTGGTGGTTTCGGGCGCCTTCGAGAACGCGCGCAAATCCATTCCCGAGGCGGCTTCGGCGCAGGTGCGCATGACCGGTCCGGGCGTATTCTCGGTGCAGTCGCGCGCTGCCATCCGCAACGATGCCTGGCGGCTCTCGCTGATTGCCACTTTGCTGGTGGCGAGCATGTTGTTGCTGCTTTACCGGTCGCCGCGCGTGCTCGCGCTGGGCATGTTTCCGGTGGCAACGGGTGCGCTGGCGGGTATCGCGGCGGTGAGTGTGGGGTTTGGCGGGGTGCATGGCATCACGCTCGGCTTTGGTGTCACCCTCATCGGCGAAGGGGTGGATTACGCCATCTACCTGTTTACCCAGATCGATCACAATGAAATTCCGCAACACACCTTGCGCCGTATCTGGCCGACGTTGCGGCTGGGGGTGCTGACTTCCATCTGCGGCTTTTCCGCCATGCTGTTCTCGGGTTTTACCGGGCTGGCGCAACTCGGCTTGTTTTCCATTGCCGGGCTGATCGGCGCGGTGAGCACCACGCGCTGGGTATTGCCGCAACTGCTGCCGCGCGGGTTTTCCGTGCATGCTTCCACGCGTTTCAGCAGCGCATTGATGGCGCTGGTGCGGCAAGCGCCGCGTGCGCGTTTTGTATTGCTCGCGGCAGTGGCAGTTGCAATGGTGTTCCTGGTGACGCAACGAAACTCACTGTGGAACGATAGCCTGTCCAGCATGAGTCCGGTGAAGAAAGAATCGCTGGCGCTGGATGAGCAATTGCGCGGCGATATGGGCGCGCCGGATGTGCGCTATATGCTGGTGCTGGGCGGGGCCGATCAGGAAGCTGCGCTGCAGCAGGGCGAGGCGCTTGCGGCCAGCCTGCGCAATCAGGTGGCGCAAGGGCTGTTGCAGGGTTTTGATCTGCCGCCGTTGCCCAGTCGTGCCGTGCAACAGGCACGGCAGGATTCCCTGCCGGATGCCGTCACCGCCCGCAACAACCTGAACCAGGCATTGCACGGCTTGCCTTTCCGTAGCGCGATTTTCGCGTCGTTCGGGCATGAGATCGATGCGGCGAAACAGCAGCCTTTGCTGGACCGTGCGGCCATGCGGGGTAGCAACCTCGGCTTGAAGCTCGATACGTTCCTGGTGCAGCGTGAAGGAGGCTGGTCGTTGATGCTGCCGCTGCGCGGCGTGCAGGATTCAGCCAAACTGGAGCAGAACTTGCGTCAGGCGACCGCGACATCGTTCGTTTTGCTCGACATGAAACAGGAATCCGAGCAGATGTTCCGCGACTATCGCCACGAGGCCGCCCAGAACGCCATGTTGGGTGCGCTGGCCATCGTGATTTTACTGTTTATCAGTCTGCGCTCGACGCGCCGGGTACTGGAAGTGCTGTTGCCGCTGGCGGCCGCAGTGATTGCGGTGACGGCCTGGCTGGTGCTGAGCGGGCATAGTCTGTCCATTTTCCACCTGATCGGCTTGTTGCTGGTGGTGGCGGTCGGTTCCAACTATGCGCTGTTCTTTGATCACAAATGTGCCTCGGCGCAAGACCGCGAGCGTACCGTGAGTTCGTTGCTGTTCGCCAATGCCTCCACCATGCTGGGTTTTGGCCTGCTGTCGTTCTCGCAGTCGCCGGTGCTGAATGCTATCGGCTCTACTGTGGCGGTCGGAGCAGTATTGAGCCTGATCTTTTCTGCAATCTTAATAGTCAGGAATGATGCATAAACCCCACCCCTTTGGTTGCCCGGTGCAGGGGGGTCGGTTAAGATGGGCAGTGAATTCGCAGAATTAATTGCGTCGTCCGGCGCAGCTAGATAACTTAAGGAGACTGATATGAAACTTACCCGTTTGGTTCTCATCGTTTTAGCTGCTGCATTGGCGACTGCGTGTGCCTCGAAACAGGCAAAAACGGATACGTCCGAGAAAGCACCTGCCGCTAAAGCCGCTCCAGCCAAGGAAGCCTCCAAGAAAGAAGCGCCCCAGGGTGTGATCATCGGCAAGCCTGCGCCAGGCAGCAAATTCTCCAAATTGAAAATCGGCATGACCCTGAGCCAAGTGGAAAAGACCATTGGCCATCCAACCAAACAATGGACACACCCAACCGGAAAGGCACACATTCCGTTCTATTTCGGACCGGATCGTTGGGTTATCCAGTATTCGTACAAGGGAGAAGGTGTGTTGACCCTCAATTCGGGTGAGGAGCAGTTACTGACGCAAATCGAAGTCAACAAGGCTGAATAAGACGCGTATAGCGCTTCATTAGAGGAGAAACAATCATGGTTGAGCAAGAGAGTGCATGTGAAGTTCTGGTGATCGGCGGCGGTCCGGCCGGTTCCACCATTGCGGCGTTGCTGGCACAGCGCGGACGCAACGTGCTGATGCTGGAAAAAGACAAACATCCGCGCTGGCATATCGGCGAGTCGCT
>CAYOJU010000227.1:0-2256 GCA_964404355.1 uncultured Sideroxydans sp.
CTGCCGTCAATATCAGAGTATTGGTAGCAGAGTTGATGCTGAACGAAGCCATATCAGCACCACTGAAAATGCTGAAGCTGAACTTGTCGCAAGTATCAACATCAGTTGCGCTCAGCGTGCCAACCACATAGCCGCCGGATGTGTTGGTTTTTTCCAAGATACTGTTATTGGAGAGACCGACTCCCGTGGGAGCGTGGTTAACAGAACTCAAGGCCCGATAGATATCAAGGCGCTTTGTGCTGCTTCCATCCGGGAACGGTACTGTTACATTGGCGCTTGCTTTTAATGTGGGCTCAATCTGATCCAGTGCCACACCGCATTGACGCAATATAGCCGCTGCCCCAGCAACCATGGGCGCAGCGAAAGATGTCCCAGACGGGCTTGCGTAGCCCCCTCCCATAGCGGTCGTACGTATCGCCGACCCCGGTGCAGAGATATCAACCCAGGTACCGTAATTGCTGTCTATGCATCGTTGATCAACTGCAGCTGCACCACAAACAGGATCGATTGCCGACGTTACCGATGCGCTATTCGCTACGGTGATAAACAAATCTTTGCGTGTAAGCTGCTCATGTTGGCCCGGGTGATATACCGGATCATTGACATTGCAGCGGGCAGGATAGAAGTACCCGTTCGAGTTGCTATTCCCAGCAGCATTGGCAACTACTGCAACAGGTGTTCCCGCATTCAGGACTGCCGAATTGATCGCAGCACATAACGTAGTCACATCCACCGATGCCCACGGACCGCCGCCGAAGCTGGCATTAATCACAGAGGCGAGACCATAGGAAGCGGAATCGGTAAAGCCTTGTGTCATTTGTGCCAAAGTAATGATCGCAGTAGGACTCACCTGTATTGACTTAATCTTGCTTCCATAGGCGACACCAGCAATACCCAAGGCATTGTTGGTTTTTGCCGCAATAATTCCGGCGACTTCAGTTCCGTGCCCAAGTGTATCGGTGCTAGGCGAACCGCAATCGTTTCCGACCAACTGACAGTTGCCGACCGTGCCGAAATCAGGATGAGTACGGTCAATACCGGAATCCAATACTGTTACGATCACACCACTGCCCGTGGTACCGGCATCCCATACATCCTGAGCACGTACAAGTTGCAAGCCTTGTTGGTTTACATATTCCGGATCTGACGGTACATAAGATGAATGACCAATTGCATTGACCGATGCCGCCTTGACCTCGGGACGCGCACTCAGCTGACTAACTAGCTCCGACAGACTAGCGAATGAGGCAGGCGCAGAAAGCTTCAACTGATAAAAGTTTGACGAAGGTATACTGCCCACCACCTTTGCATGGATATCGCTTGCCAAACTCCTGATCGCGGCTGCATTGGTATTTGGTACTGTTGTGACTAATATTTCATCAGCAACTGCCTTCGATCCATCCGGCATCGCAACAGGCTTATCAGTATTCGAAGGAACCGCCCTCACTGGGAAACTGCTTACGCATAAGATTAAAGGCGTGGAAACCACTTCTACGTGACCAACGTTGATGAATGCTTCGTAGTACAGGCAGGTGTCCGGTTTAATCTTGGTAGCGTCCACCGGAATATTCACACCATAGATGCCATCCTTGGCAACCAGATCACCATCCTTGCCCAAGTCATTCATGGCTACGCCTTTACCATCACCGATGCGGCGCAGATAGACTGTATTAGCGAATTTCAATTTCCCTGCCAACCTGACACTGAAGCGTACGTTGACTTTGCCGCTATCCACAGTCAGTGCGTAAGGCTCTGCACGTGGTTCCAGAGGCGCCAGTTCAACACCCGCGCTAACGTGATAAGTAAAAAGTGATTGCTTCTTGTCAGACACACGTTCTTTGGCAGTACTTTTCTCAACCGCGAAAACCACTTTGACCGGATCGGTCACACCACCAGCCCAAAGCATCTCTTTGGGTAATGCAAATTCAAAGTAGGGTTGTCCATCCTTACCAGCACTATGCGCATTCAGCAGCTTCACGTTCTTGCCATCAAACTGCTCAATCGTTAGCCTGAGCGGCGGCAAGAGCGGCGCGGCAGAACGATTCTTGATGCGCACCTCGGTCGTATAGACGCCTTTTTTGGCATCAAGCTGAGGCTTGGAAAAATTGGCGATCACCCGATGATCAACACTGACAACAACAGGTGTGTCAGTTGCCATAACCTGAAATGAGAACAAAGATAAGACGAGTACACCAAACAGTCGGTGGAATTGCTGCATCAGGCCGGTTGTAAAACATGCATTCATCGCTGCCTCCA
>CAYOJU010000227.1:2356-3988 GCA_964404355.1 uncultured Sideroxydans sp.
CCCAGGGTGTGCCGTCACCTTCCAGATAGACGTGCAAAGCAGAATTCGGGGTCGCGCGACCATTCTTGATGTATGCGACATGGCGGAAGCCATCCCCCTGCACCACCACCCTGCGGTAACCCAGGTCGGCCGCTCGATCATCAAGACGCTGCGATGGACTGGCACAACCTGTTAGTTGAGCAACAACAAGCAACCAAAAAATCTGCTTAAGTGCATGCGCCACACTCATGACGGTGAAAGTATTTCCGGGAATAAACTGAATAAGCTTGTTCGCCCTGTGTCTGTCGATGGGTGAGGCCTACTCAGCTTTTCCCTAGAACCCCACGAGCACGCCTGCACTTACCGCCCAACTACTCAGCAACTTGTCCTGTGCTCGTTTATCGTAATCGAGGAACAGTTGCGTACCGCCATTGAGCGCTGCCGAAACTCCCAAACCTAGATTCAAATAGTTGCGATCCGGCGCATCTGTTGAGACCAGTAATCCTATACCTGGAGTAATAACCAATTCATTGTAGATTTGCTTTGCATTGTTTTGGAATTCATGTACTGCGGCCAAACGCATCGACGGCTGCAATGCTCCCCAATCGTAACCATAGGAGCTGCTTACTCGAGCCCCAAGACTGCTGGTAAACGAAATCGTGCTTCGATCACTGTAGTGAAGCTCCATCAAAGTTGTACCGCTCTCACTATAGCCAGTGATACTGGTCTTGATGTAATCCAGATTAATGAAGGGCGACAGATTGATTCGACCAATATCCTTTTGGTAACTGACCGACATGCCTGCCAAAACTTGTTTTCCAGTGGTATTGCCGCTGGCCATACCTAAAATAATCGGACCGAAAACAACTAGACGTTGACTGTCGAAACTGAGATTCCCATAGCCCAAGTAACCGTCGACGGAAGTATTTTCCGAGGGCATCCAAGTGCTATACAAATTAATAGTATTGTTGCCAGTTTTTAGTGAGCCGGCACCGTTGAGAAAAGTTGCGTTATCTCTGGTTTGGCCGAGGGTTGCACCGAACACAAAGGAATCTGAAAAGCGATAATCCAGCCCGGCAACCAACCCTTTCAAATTAGCTTGATAGCCGTTCTCAAAATCAGTTTCGGTACGATTACTTCTGCCGTACTGAGGCGTCAACAGAAAACCCCATCCCCCGCCATCGGCACTTGCTCCCTTTTCAGGTTGATCCTTCTGCTCATCGCGCAGCTCGCGTATGCCTTTCTTCTTGCGCAAGGCTGCCCCGCTATCAGCATTAGCAATACCAAGGTTAGTTGAAACATTCACGGTACCGTATGACCCGAATGGCCCCCCCGGAAACGCGTTCGCACACATAGTGGAAACAGTTGATCCTAATCCGGGCGTGTTACAGATATTGAAGATATATGTCTCAAACTGCGCATTTGAAGACGCTGCAAACACAGCGGGTGATAACACCAAGAACAACGACAAAACAGAAAATTTACCAACAAACGCGCAGCGGCCTACACTGGACTTGAAAGCTCCCGAATTCATATCTCCCCCCGAACAAATTGCCTATGAATAAAACGTTACTAAAAAACCCCCTTTGGTTTGTAGTGACTTTGAATTGATTCTCTGTTTTAGTCAACCTACAAAAGTACTAGATACTTGAT
>CAYOJU010000228.1:0-3980 GCA_964404355.1 uncultured Sideroxydans sp.
TGGGCGATGCGCAAATGGGCCTGCATGCGCGCCTGATGTCGCAAGCCCTGCGCAAGCTCACGGCCAACATCAACCGTTCCAACACCATGGTCATCTTCATCAACCAGATCCGCATGAAGATCGGCGTGATGTTCGGCAACCCGGAAACCACCACCGGCGGCAATGCGCTCAAGTTCTATGCCTCCGTACGTTTGGATATCCGCCGTACCGGCGCAATCAAGAAGGGCGACGAGGTCATCGGCAACGAGACCCGCGTCAAGGTGGTCAAGAACAAGGTTGCCCCCCCGTTCCGCGAAGCCAACTTCGACATCCTGTATGGGGAAGGCATTTCGCGCGAAGGCGAAATTGTCGAACTGGGTGTGCTGCATAAGCTGGTCGAGAAATCCGGTGCCTGGTATGCCTACAAGGGCGAAAAAATCGGCCAGGGCAAGGACAACGCGCGCGAATTCCTGAAGAGCAACCCGGATATCGCCGCCGAGATCGAGAACAGCGTGCGTGAAGCCGTCGGTGTGGCAAAACTGGGTGTCGCCGAAAAGGCGCCTGCGAAAGAAAGTGAAAAATCCAGTGCAAAGGCAGGCTCGAAAGCAGTTGAGGAACAAGCCTGAGTTAAGTCTGCGTGTCCGCGCCATGCGCTATCTGGCGCGGCGCGAGCATAGCAGGGCCGAACTGCACAGCAAGCTGCTGCCGCATGTGCAGGAAGGCGAAGACCTCAATGCCGTGCTGGACGAACTGGAGAAGCGCAACTGGCTCTCCGATGCACGCGCCGCCACGCAATGGGTGGACGCCAAACGCGGCCGCTTCGGCACCCAGCGCATCGCCCACGAACTCCGTCAAAAGGGTATTCCCGAGAACCTGATCTCGGATGCCTTGCCGCAATTGAAGGAAACCGAACTGGATGCGGCACGAGAAGTGTGGCAGAAGAGGTTTGGGGTTTTACCCCAGGATGCCAAGGAAAAAGCCAAACAAATACGTTTTCTGCAATCGCGCGGATTTTCCGTAGAAGTAACACTCAAGGTATTGAAACTTTCCACCGCAACGGAGGATGGGGAGTACTGACACGTTGTGCCGATTCTGGGCGTCAAATGGTATGATTCACGCCTTGATGCCGCCATTCAGGCGGCGTATTTATTGAATGAATCGCGTCGATTGGTGTCCAGATGAAAAGCAGTGAAATCCGCCAGAAATTCCTCGATTATTTCGCCTCCAAAGGCCACACGATAGTCGCCTCCAGTTCGCTGGTGCCGCATGAAGACCCGACGTTGCTGTTTACCAACGCGGGCATGAACCAGTTCAAGGACGTGTTCCTCGGTTTTGACAAGCGTCCCTATACCCGCGCCACGACTTCGCAGAAGTGCGTGCGTGCCGGCGGCAAGCACAACGACCTGGAAAACGTCGGCTACACCGCGCGCCACCATACCTTCTTCGAGATGCTGGGCAATTTCAGCTTCGGCGACTACTTCAAGCGCGACGCGATCAAGTACGCATGGGAACTGCTCACCGACGTGTTCAAGCTGCCCAAGGACAAGCTCTACGTCACCGTGTATGCCGAGGATGACGAGGCCTATGACATCTGGACCAAGGAAGTCGGTCTTGAGCCCTCCCGCGTGATCCGCATCGGCGACAACAAGGGCGCGCGCTATGCGTCCGACAATTTCTGGATGATGGGCGACACCGGCCCTTGCGGTCCCTGCACTGAAATCTTCTACGACCATGGCGCACATATTCCCGGTGGATTGCCCGGCACACCGGAGGAAGACGGCGACCGCTACATTGAAATCTGGAACAACGTGTTCATGCAGTTCAACCGCGACGAAGCGGGCGTGATGCATCCGCTGCCCAAGCCCTCCGTGGATACCGGCATGGGGCTGGAGCGCATCTCGGCGGTGTTGCAGCATGTGCATGCCAACTACGAGATCGATCTGTTTCAGGCGCTGATCAAGGCGGCGGCGCGCGAAACCAAGCAGAGCAACCTCGACCAGCCCAGCTTGCGCGTGCTGGCCGACCACATCCGTGCCTGCTCCTTCCTCATTGCCGACGGCGTGATTCCCGGCAACGAAGGTCGCGGCTACGTGCTGCGCCGCATCATCCGCCGCGCGATTCGCCACGGCTACAAGCTGGGTGCACGCGAGGCGTTCTTCAACAAGATGGTGCCCGATCTGGTGGAGCAGATGGGTGTTGCCTATCCCGAACTGGTCGCAGAGCAGGTGCGCGTGAAAGGTATTCTCAAGCAGGAAGAGGAGCGTTTTTTCGCCACTATCGAACATGGCATGGCGATTCTCGAAGCCGATCTGGCCGAGATGGACAAGGCGGGAAATAAGGTATTCAACGGCGAGACCGCATTCAAGCTGCACGATACCTACGGCTTTCCGCTCGACCTGACTGCAGACATTTGTCGTGAGCGCGGCGTGAAGGTCGACGATGCCGCTTTTAATGCGGCCATGGCGCGCCAGAAAGAACAAGCGCGCGCGGCAGGCAAGTTCAAGATGGCGGCGAACCTGGAATACTCCGGCCCGGCGACCACCTTCCACGGTTACGAAACCCTCGAACACAAGGGCAACATTCTTGCGCTGTACAAGGACAGCGTACTGGTGAATGAATTGAACGAAGGCGACATGGGTGTGGTGGTACTGGACGACACCCCGTTCTATGCCGAATCCGGCGGCCAAGTAGGCGATAGCGGCGAACTGCGCAGCACGCACGGAATATTCGCGGTGGAAGACACGCAGAAGATCCAGGCCACGGTATTCGGTCATCACGGCGTGGTGAAGACCGGCAAGCTGACGGTGGGCAACGGCGTTCAGGCTCGCGTGGATGTTGCATCGCGCAATCGCACCATGCGCAATCATAGCGCCACGCACCTGATGCACAAGGCGCTGCGCGAAGTGCTGGGCACGCATGTGCAGCAAAAAGGCTCTCAAGTGGATGCGGACAAGACACGCTTCGACTTCGTGCATACGCAGCCGATGAGCGATGCCGAAATCCGCAAGGTGGAAGCCATCGTGAATGCCGAGATTCTGACCAATGCAGACTGCCAGTCGCGCGTGATGGCGATCGATGATGCGCAGAAAACCGGCGCGATGATGCTGTTCGGCGAGAAATACGGCGATGTGGTGCGCGTGATCGACATTGGTTCCTCCATCGAGTTGTGCGGCGGTACGCATGTGAAGCGCACCGGCGATATCGGACTGTTCAAGATCGTGGCCGAAAGCGGCGTGGCTGCGGGCGTGCGCCGCGTGGAAGCAGTGACCGGCGAGGGCGCTCTGGCGCTGGTGCAACAGCAGGAAGAACAGTTGCAGCAAGTTGCCGATGCAGTGAAAACGCAGCCGCAGGAAGCCGCGTCGCGTATCGCGCAAATCCTTGATAACGTGAAAGTGCTGGAAAAAGAACTGGCTGCCTTGAAATCCAAACTCGCCTCATCGCAGGGCGACGAGTTGCTGTCGCAGGCGCAAGAGATCAACGGCGTGAAGGTGTTGGCGGCCAAGCTGGACGGTGCCGATGCGGCAGTGTTGCGCGAAACGATGGATAAGCTGAAGGACAAGCTCAAGTCCGCCGTCATCCTGCTGGCTGCGGTGAGCGATGACAAGGTCAGTCTGATTGCAGGCGTGACGGCCGATGCCACTGTCAAGGTAAAAGCTGGCGAACTGGTTAACTTTGTTGCGCAACAGGTTGGTGGTAAAGGCGGCGGGCGCCCGGATATGGCGCAAGCCGGCGGCACTCAACCTGAGCACTTGGCCGCAGCACTTGCATCTGTTTCAAATTGGGTGAAAGCCAAACTTTGATCGAAAAACAGTCAGAAACCCCTGTTTATTCGTTGTTTTGCCTGGTTGCCAAATAGCGTACTGCTAGTGTAGGGTACGCACAGGGATGGGAATAAAAACGGGGAAAGTCCGCAGTATCGGATGAGCCGCGTTGTTTTCCGATAACAAAAGGGTGTAGCAGGCAATGCTCAGACAAGCGAACGATACAATACTGTTGGTTGA
>CAYOJU010000229.1:0-1346 GCA_964404355.1 uncultured Sideroxydans sp.
GGTCTGTACGGACCGATTGGTCTCCTTCAGCATTGGTCGTGGACGAGATTTCCATTTGGTCGTCCGCAACCACTAGAGGACGGTTGGGCTCCAGACTGGGGTCATCCGGACGGGGAGACCTGTCCTGCGTATGCTCAGAGATTCTGCGCTAGAAAGAACTATGTCGCGACCCCTCACGGCAAGCCTATGGGAGTTTCATTTTTCAGAACTCAGTTCGAGCAGATGACTCCAGATCTACATGTCGAGTGGAGGCCGTATGATTTTCGCGTCACAGTTTATGAAGAAGATGAAGAACCTTACTCTTTCCTCACAAAACTTCCTTCGATCTGCAGTCGCGAGCGAGAATACTGGTTTGCTCAGGTGCGAGTTATTTTTTTTATTTTCTAGTTTACAATTTCATAATCGTACTGTAATTTAAAATTGAAACTTAGACTACGAAAATATTTGCAGGTACCGCTTATCTACTACCAGGTTGTTGAGCATTATTACCCTGGACGGGTAATGAGACAGTTTGGTATGGCCCAGTATTTTCCAGTCCCGGATCCTATCACAAAGGACGCCTGGTATGATCTTCACCAACCATTATGCACTACGGTGATGAAGGATTGGCGGACGGAGCACGCCTTGCATGTACAGCGACTGGAGGATATGAGTCCGGATGACATGGTTCCTGATATGTATCAGATTTATGCTTTCGAGGAGTGGGACCAGCAGTATCGACAGTGGTATCAGGAAAATTGTGCATTCACGGTGTACATGTTCGGTCTAATATCAGAGGTCAGTAAGAAGCCGCTTCATGTACCACGCGACACGACTAGCAAGCTGCACGGTTTTATCCCTAGCGGTGGTCCGGCTGCACAGATTGTAAGTTTTTTATATTTTTTTATATTATTTCCATACATGTACGGTAATCATCTTTTGAAATATTGATCAAATGGTTTATTCGCAGGTACTCATGAACATCAAGGCAGTTCTGAAAGGTGCAAGATATGGGATCACAAGAGGCTGGAAGAAGATGGGGAAGTTGCTGTTGTGCATGTACGCACCTCCGGTGGTCGTCGCCGGGTACAAGGACCAGCTAGACAAGATCCTGAGGCTAGCAGATCTTCCAAAATATGAGGATTTGGCGCATATGATTGATGACGATTCTGCGGAGCAAATGAGCACACCAGAGCCGGATCTTTCAGAGATCTTGTCTGCACCGACGCCTGAGGCAGCATTTCAGCATTTTGGAGATCGAGTGGTACGTGCATTTTTCTAATAACCTACTTATTGAGGAACCAAATTATTCATTTATTAACCATCTATTTTCAGCAACACGAGCCCCGGTTCGAGCCGACTCAGCC
>CAYOJU010000229.1:1446-3967 GCA_964404355.1 uncultured Sideroxydans sp.
CTCGAACGATGAAACTGCAATGGAAAAATATATATGTTAAATCAATTGTTAATTCATAAAAACTTATTGATTTTTTACAACTTACCCTATTGCGTATTTCCTCTCGCATCCCTTCTTCTTCTCGCATTCCTCTCGAGAGTTTCTCTACTGGTTCGGTGACCCTTTCGTCGTCCTTCCAATACATCCATCCACATTTGGATCCGATTGTGTCGTCTCCTACCCAACTTTACCAACCGATGCTCTGGAACTAAGATATCTCCTTCATGCACCGGCCAATCACATTGATTGTCATACACATGAAATTCACCACTCCATGTGTCTATGAGTGTTTGGATGTTGTAATAATAATTGACGAAGTCATTTGGATTCAAGTTCCTATAATGTTAACACATTAGTAAGTAATACCGTCCCTAATATGAAGTTTCAATTTAAATAAAACATAATTTTACCTTAAACGACACACCGCCATCACATGAACACATGGTATTCCGCCCATCTGAGGCTTCTGGCACTGACATTCCACCTCATGATCGTTCTTCAGAATTACCTTGTACCTGCAGTCACTAGACGTGTGCACCCATTTGCCATTCTCCATGTCAAAATTAATCTTTTCGCCATGTGAGGTCACCATAAATTCATTATGGCCGAATGCAAGCGTTGACATTTTTTTAGTCTTGTCAATGTGCTTATCCAGCTTCTTATGCACGCGAGTGGAAAAAAGCTGACCTGCTGCTTGCAATTGCACAGCCGTCTCACTTCTTTTCTCAAACCAGCTGACACACTTGTAGAATGTCTCCTCAATGATTGCGGCAACTGGTAATCTATGAGAATTTAAAATTACAATTAAATGAAGAAAACAATAATAAAAAATAGGAGGATTACAAAATACAAACCTGCGAGAAGTCTGGAAGACATGGTTGAGCGATTCGGAACCGTTGCTAGTCATTATTTCCCAACGAGATCCATCATCCATAGCTTGATACACCTTCCATGGCTTAGGCAGTTCTTCCTCGTCATTTTCATTATATTTGCCACATGTATCCAAATAAGCCAACCAAGCAGGATTTCGCCTCCCGATTGCATCAAGTCCTTCTTGCAATCTTCTTCTCTTCTTCTTTTTAACCATAACCTTGAAAAAAGTGGAAGCTACCTTATCCTTAGTGTGCTTTCCAAAATTCTCAAACACATGTTGAGAGCAGTAGCGGTGAGCACACTCCCCTTTCTCCTCACACCAACCCAAATCATCTTGAATAAACACCTTTTTTATGCCCTTGTGTCGGTCAGATACCACACACATGTATCTATTTCGCCCAATTACAAACTCCCGCACCCACTTCATGAACCATCCCCAATTCTCAAAATCCTCGTTCTCTACCAGTCCAAATGCTAACGGGATTAACTGATTCTCTGCATCATATCCAGTTACAATTAACAGCTTACCCCTGTATCTACCAGACAAGAAACAAGCATCGATACTGATGACGGGTCTGAGATGACCTACTGCGGCAATACATGGTCCCCATGCCCATGCTGCTCTCATGAAAAAACGATACCCTGGCTTAGTGGTTGGCTTTGAAACAATTTTATATTGGGTTCCCGGATTTGACCTTTTTATTGCCTCCAACAAAGGGACAATCAGCCCGTAAGACCCCTCCCAACTACCAAAGGCCCGAGCAATTGCTAACTCCCTACCACGCCATAATTTGTTGTACTTTGGAACGATGCCCTCGTACCTTTCAGCGCATAAGTCAGCGACTGCCCGGATAGAAATATCAGCATTTTTTTCCAATGACAATTTTATACAGTTGGCGACCATAGCGGACGTCAACTGTGCATGATCTAACCTGGATGCCGATGCGTGGCATGTATGCTTAGCCGCATTCTTCGTGATGGCCCAAGTATTACCAAAGCCTGTAGCCCTCGCAACCAACGCCCACCTGCACCGGGCACTAACACACTTGTATCTCAGCCTGGTGGTATCGCTGTGTGTATTTTTTATCTCCCTATTTTGTTTGATGTGCCAGTGGTTAATTGTATCTTTCATCTTATCCTTGTTGTCATATGTCATCCCCTCAGACAATTCATGTCTTTCTCCCTTTTAATTTACAAAAGAAACAACAAAAATTGAACAACATCAATTTAATAACAACAATTTAATAATTAAATTAAAATTAAATATAAATTAACAAACATACCTCACAAGTCGCAAAAAAAGAGCTATCGGCCTCTCCAAACCCTGATGTGTCATGAAATTGCTCAAACGGATGTCTTTCCCCACGATCCACTATAGGCCACTTCCGTCTACCAAGCACAGGAATACCAGTATCCTCATCACTGTGATCTGATACCCCACCGTCCCCATTATCATCCCAATTAGCCTCTGCCTCCATTTCTTCAGGATCCTCGTCCGTATTGTCAGCATAATAAAGCCGTTCAGGGGTTTCAGATCGGTCCCTTTCAGATTGGACTCGGCTAGAGGACGAGGATGGAATCTGAGATCGACCCCTGTCAGATTGGACCC
>CAYOJU010000230.1:0-1139 GCA_964404355.1 uncultured Sideroxydans sp.
TGTTTCTTGGTAAGCAGTTCCGACAGGAAAAGCGCCAGCAGGGTGTAAGTCAGAAACAGGTAATAGCCCGGTTGCAGGGAAGTCCCATTCGTCGTCAGGAGAACCATTTCTTCGCTGACCCTGTTCAAACGACCGAGCTGGTCTGCGATGATCCCGTTAAATCCGATATAGGCCATGAATATGGCTACCACCATGACATCGGCCATGGACCATTTCCCGGAATGCAGGACAAAGAACTTGATTACCGGGTTTCTTCTGGCATGGTGAAAATCAAAATAGAAGCCCAGCGTCGAGGCAATCTTCAACAGCGGGATAATAATGCTGAACGTAATCAGCAGGACGCCGACCAGCTTCATTGGGATGTCGTGATAATGGATCATTATCCTGAACACATCCAGTATGCTTTTGCTCTGGAAATACAACACCTGGTTTTCAAAATAAACAGGATGTCCCAGCAACATGAAAGTCATCTGGGAAATTTTTGCTTCCATATCGATGGTGGGCGTGGTTACCCCGGCGAACAACAGAATGACAAGAATCAGAATGAGAGAAAGATAACGGGACTTGGGCAATGTTTTCTTGCTGAAAGCGGAAGAAGCAAATATTGCCGCCGCCAGCACGATCAATAGAATTACATCCCTGATAATCAGGGCGTCACTGATTTCAATTTTCCCATTGAGCCTTGCCCTTGCTCCTTCAACATTTCCGGAGTCTGCCCTGACGAGGATTCGGGCAATTTCCGGCATATCCCGGAAATCAAAGGTCGCTTTTGAATATTGTTCCAGCTGCTTGTTCAACGCCGCTTTTACCTGGCGCTTTGTTTTCGCCTTCTTCATCTCATGGATGACGGCCTCCGCATATCCCGGGATGCCTTTCTTGATGCTGTCCAGATTGATAAATAAATCGATAAAGGTTTGCGATAGCCGACCACTCGCTGTTTCGGTATTTCCTTGCCGGATGTTCCTGTCAACCTGATCAATAAAGGTATTCAACAAAACTTCTATATGTGCTCGCAACACCTTTTCATTTTCTCGCGACAGGTACAGCTTGTTGATTTCATCGGCAAGAATAGCGGTGACTTGCCGTTTCCATTCATCAATGCTGAGCAGCCCGTATTTGACATGATTGAGTTCGGCCAA
>CAYOJU010000230.1:1239-2430 GCA_964404355.1 uncultured Sideroxydans sp.
CACCAGATTCTTCTTCTCCTGATCATTCAGTTTCAATTCCAGCACGAGATTAAAGAACTCCACCGTATCCGCCAGTGTGAGCAAACGACCGTCGTGCAGATAGGGAGGCGAATCCTTGATACCCCGTAGCGGAAAGGTCTTGATTGGGCCGTCGGCAGAAGCCGTGCGTCCGTTGATCGTCACTTCCTTGAAGAAACGCTCCACCCTCAGGTTGTGCATGCTGTTGTCGGTGTAATACGGCGGCATGTGGCAAGACGCGCATTGCCCTTTGCCGAAGAATACGTCCTGCCCCTTCAATTCGCTCTCGCTGGCTTTGAGAGGATCGAGTCTGCCGAACAAGTTGAGCCTGGGTGCAGGCGGAAAATCCAGCAACGACTGAAACTCTGCCATGAAATGCACCTGGCTGCCGCGTTCCAGAATGTTGGTGCCTTTGCGCGTTGCATCGGCCGGGATGCCGTCAAAATAGGCACCGCGCTGTTCGAACTCGGTGAAGTCCTCCACCGTCTTCATCGCACGTTGCGACCCGAACAGGCGCTGTATGTTCAGTCCTCGCAATGATGGGGTATCGATACGATGGCGATGGTCATTTGGACGAATGTCGCCCACCGTGTGGGTGGACGCAGTGGTATGTCCGTTGGCGTGGCAATCAAAACAAGCCACGCCTTGCGATGCCTTCAGGCTACGCCGGTCATCCGTGGCATTGAATTGCTGCTGCGGGAACGGGGTGACCAGCAAACGCAAACCCTCGACTTGCTTGGGATTGAGAATATCTTTGAACAATTCATTGAAGTTGGCCAACGTCACCAGTTTGCCCTGCGAAACATCACCCAGATCCAGCCGAGTCGTCAGATAGATGGCAGCCGGAAATTCGGGCAGAAAATGGTCCGGCATGTCGAAGTCGAGATCGAAGCGGGTTAGATCGCGGTCAGTCTGCTTGCTGATTTCCGCGATGAGGAATTTTGGAAAGATCATGCCACCTGCTTCGTGGTGCGGATGTGGCAACGGGAGGAAGCCTGCCGGCCAGAGTTGTTTTTCCCTGATCTGCTCCGGCGACAAATTGGCGAGTTTTTCCCAGGTCATACCCGTTGGCAATTTGACTCGCACACCTTCCTGCACAGGCTTGCCGCGCGACATGGTCGTTGTTGCGGATGGCCTGTCAGCGAGGTCGTAACGTGCAGCGAGCAAATCCTG
>CAYOJU010000230.1:2530-3956 GCA_964404355.1 uncultured Sideroxydans sp.
GGTAATAAAGATCAACAATGCACTTGAGATTGAACCGCTCCAGAACAGAAACCCGATCTCGACTACGACAACATTTTGAGCCACAAAAACCACCGCCATGGTTGAAAGAATCAGGAGCAATGCCAGTTTAATATTCATCATTCAACCCTTCGTGATGCGCGGTTATAACCGAAAATTTGCAGGCGACCCGGATCGCGCCGCCTGCAATAACTTCATTTGAATTTCGAATGCGCGTCTGCGACGCCCGATTTCAGATCGTCCCAGACTTTGTCAGCTGTCAGTTTGACCTGTTCCCACGCTTCGCCGCTCGCCTTTCCAAGCTCTTTCATTTTTTCCGATGCATTATGCTGTTGTGCGCGCAATGCCTGGATTTGCTCGGCACGCTTGACCTTGATATCGGCACCCACGTTCTCCAGTTTTGCTTCCATCAGATTGATCTGTGCGCCCCACTCTTTCAGTTGCGCCTCGCGTTTTTGCTTGTATGCGTTTTGCATGTCCATGACTTACTCCTTAAGTTGTTGAGGACAATCTGATCTCACTTGCGCGACTTGACTACGAGCTGGTTTTTGACCTCGCTTACGCCGGACACCGCTCCCGCCATAGTCTTGGCCATATCGCTCTGCGACTGTTTATCGACCGAGCCGCTCAATGTCACCACGCCCTTGACCGTATCCACGCTGATCTGCAGCGTCTTGAGTCCGGACTCGGCCATGAACGCTGCCTTGATCTTTGCCGTGATTTCGGTGTCTTCAATGGCTACACCGGCTTTATCGGCAGCATCCCCGATTTTCTGTCCGGCCTGATTCATGGTCCGGTCAATATTCTTTCCCGCAGATTCAGCCGGACCCGGATTTTGCTTTTCGCACGCGGCGAGTCCGGCAACGAGCAACATCGAAACACCGATGATTTTGAAATTCTCTGATATTTTCATTTTTCTTCCTTCTCTGGTTAACGCACATATTGTTGCTTGCTTGGCAGAAACGGGTTCCGGCAAAAGCGCCGCAGCCCGGTACTGCATCTATTTTGGTGGGTAATTGAAAATGATATTAACCCTGCGATTCTCCTGTTGTCCTTCCAGGGATGTGCCGTAAGCAACGCGACGAGTCCGCCCGTAAGCTTCGGCGGAAAGACGCGAGCGGGTGATTCCCTCAGTGACCACCATGTAATCGACCACTTTCTGCGCGCGACGGCTGGAAATTTGCATGGACTGCGCCGAGGTCAATTGGGTTCTATCAGCGCCAATGCCCACGCTTTTGGCGGCGTGCCCTTCCACAGTGGCTGTCACAGTAGGATTCACTCTCATGAAATTCGCCACTTCGTGGAGACCGTCGTAGTACTGGGGCTCAATCTCGGATTTGTACGGATCAAAGTCCACTTCCATGGCCATGGTGACCCGCGCCGGGGATACCTTGAGTCCTGCAACATC
>CAYOJU010000231.1:0-3939 GCA_964404355.1 uncultured Sideroxydans sp.
CGCGAGAAGAGCGCCTGAAAACCGGAAAAACCCATGCGCGGATTCCACAATGCGGCCAACGCCAGCAGCATCATGGCGATGATGAACAGGCTGCGCAGCAAAGCATCAAGGTAATCGATCCTGACCAGGGTCATGAAAGCCAGGCTGCCCAGCAACAGCAAAGTCAGCAGGGCAAACAGCAACAGGATGTAAATAAAGTCCACTGCCTGTTCGTTTTCCACCTGATCGCGTTCGACCGGTATGAATGCCATGATCAGCAGCATCACCGGCAAACCATAAGACATCAGGATATCTATTACTTCGCCCAGGGTGGGCAAACCGAACAAATGCGGAGCAATTTCAAGCAGGAGAATGGCAAGCAGATATGCCATCATGACCAGGTAATAGCGGCGCTGCCAGCGCGCGTGGAAAGCGAACACCCTGCCCCCCACCAGCGCAAACAAACCGCTCACCCAAAACGCCAGCAACCACCAGTTCAGCCAGAACAAGGCGATCAGGCTGATCGCAATGATGAACACCGCGTTGCTCAGGCGCAGCTTGCTTTCACCACGCCATAGCGGCTGCCACAATAAAAACATGCCCAGATGCATCAGCAGCAGCGGGCGCATCAGAGTGCTCTGCGAGCCCAATAACAACGCCAGATGCAACGCCACCAGCATCGCAAAAGAAACCCAGCGACTGGATAACTTCAATTTCCCCAGATTGGTGGTTGACATTTCGTCATTCCTGTCAAAACTTCGTCAAATTAGAGCCAAATGCGAACAGTTTAACCCAGATTGCTTGTCTTTTCTTAATGTAACCAGTAACTTTGTTGGTATTGTTTGACTGTTTGTTACCAATGCACTAGTCAAATGGACGAAATTTGGTTATGGTTGCCAACAATTGGATCAGGCATGTATCTGCACTCGTCAGAATCAACAGGTAAGGGACTGGTGGAACATGCTTCCGGAACAGGGAGCGAAATTTCCGCCAACCGGATTCCAGACTATGCAAGAATAATAATATGGCTTCTTGGGTTCTGTTTCACTTGGCACGGGTATTGCTGTAGTTTGGCACTCAAGCAATAATTAATAATCTACAAATTATAAGAACCATATTGGAGAACCAACCGATGAAACGCAACCAATCCGGCTTTACCTTGATCGAAATTGCCATCGTACTGGTGATTATCGGACTGCTGCTCGGCGGCGTGCTAAAAGGCCAAGAGCTCATCAATAGCGCCAGGGTGAAAAATCTGGCAACCGATTTCAGGAACGTCCCGATCTTCATCTACGGCTACCAGGACAAATTCCGCGCTTTGCCAGGTGATGATAGTCAAGCAGAAAGTCATGTCAGTGCTGCCACAGGAGATCATGGCGATGGAAATGGCGTCATCGACGGC
The DNA here is from genome assembly GCA_964404355.1 of uncultured Sideroxydans sp. Lineage (GTDB taxonomy): Bacteria > Pseudomonadota > Gammaproteobacteria > Burkholderiales > Gallionellaceae > Sideroxyarcus. Next base: position 1,382 of record CAYOJU010000231.1, read on the forward strand.
AAATGGGATGAGCCCACCAATGGTGCAGGGAAAGAGACGCAACTGTTCTGGGCACATGTGCGTTTGGCCAACTTGGCTGCCGGACCGACTTCGGGGACCGATTTGCTACCGACCAATGCTTTGGGCGGCTTGGTCGGAATAACGAATGGGGGAGCAAATAATCCGGACCCCGCTGCGGCCGGTTCCAGAATTTCAGGCACCTATATCATGTGTTCCGGCGGGATTCCGGGGCGGTTCGCCAAGCAACTCGATATCACCATGGACGATGGCGGATCGGGCACGGGCTCCATGAGGGAATTTATACCATCAACCCGCGGTGGCGCACTGACAGCCGCACCGACGACCCTCTTAGACGGCGATGCGTACGTTGTCTGCATGGGAATATAACCAAACTCCGGCGTGACATCTAAAAGCCCGCTGTTCGCAGCGGGCTTTTTTCATGTCGTCATTTGCGCCAATTAGCGGTTGGAATATAACTGCTGAACAGACACGATACCCGTTGCGGGCTCGCTCAAACCTTTGCTTAATCCTTGCGCAGCCGTTTCTCTGCCGCCTCCAGGGTCACCGCCTGTCCGAGCAACACCAGCACGTCGCCCGCACGCAACACCATGTCGCCCGAAGGCTGGCTACCTTCCACGTTATGGCGGCGCACGGCATTCACTTCGACGTTGAGTTCACCCAGTTTCAGTGCCTTCAGGCGCTTGCCGACCGCGGCATCGCCCACGTTGATCATCACGCTCTGAAAACGCGGCTGCAGGCTTTCGGTGGCCTCACCCACCGCATCATCGGGTGACAGGTTGCGCAAGAACCCGCTGAACATGCTGTAGCGCCTGGCGCGCGTCTCCTGTATCTGGCGAACAACCCGGCTGAGCGGCACACCGGAAAGCAGCAGCGCCTGCGAGGCCAGCATGACGCTGCCTTCGGTGACTTCGGCCACCACTTCGGCTGCACCTGCCTGCTTGAGCGCGGCAATATGTGTGTCGTCGGCGGTGCGCACCACCACGGGCAGATCGGGACGCGCTGCCTGCACGTGATGCAGTATTTTGAGCGCGGAGTGTTTGTCGTCGTAAGTGATGGCCAGTGCCTTGGCACGCATCAGACCGGCCGCTTTCAACACCTCGCTTTTGCCTGCATCGCCATACACCACGCGTTCTCCGGCTGTCGAGGCTTCATGCACCCGGCGCGAATCGAGATCGAGCGCAATAAAGCTGATGCCTTCCTCGGTCAGGAATTTCCCCAGCGCCTGGCCGCTGCGCCCGTAGCCGCAAATGATGATGTGCTGCTTGCTCGACATGCTGCTCACGGCAATCTGGTGCATCAGCATGGCGCGGTTCATCCATTCTTCCGGCGACAGGCGGCGCACAATAGCCTCGGTGTGCTGAATCAGGAACGGTGCAATCAGCATGGAGATCAGCATGGCCGCCAGCACGTTTTGCGTGACATCGTCCGCCAGCAGGTGCACCTCGCCCGCCAGCGTCAGCAGCACGAAACCGAATTCGCCGGCCTGCGCCAGACCGATCCCGGTACGCAATGCCGCTCCCCACTCGCCCGCAAAGGCGCGCACCAGCAGCGCAACCACGGCGGCCTTGAATGGAATCAGGATGAGTAACAACAACAGTATCCATCCCCACCCGGCGATGACCGCATTCAGGTCGAGCATCATGCCAATGGTGACAAAGAACAGGCCCAGCAACACATCGCGGAACGGCTTGATATCCTCTTCCACCTGGTAGCGGTATTCGGTTTCGGAGATCAGCATGCCCGCCACGAACGCTCCCAGCGCCAGCGACAGTCCGCTCAACTCGGTGAGCCAGGCCATGCCGAGGGTGAACAGCAACACGTTGAGCATGAACAGTTCGGAAGATTTCTGCCTTGCCACCACATGAAACCACGGCCGCAACAAACGCTGCCCGAACATCAGCAACGCCGCCAGCACGACGGCAGCCTTGAACATGGCCAGCATGATCGTGCCGGAAAGATGGGCTTCATGCGAGGCCAGTGCGGGAATAACGATAATGAGCGGCACCACGGCCAGATCCTGGAATAGCAGCACGCCCATGATTTTTTGCCCATGCGGCGTGTTCAGTTCGGCACGCTCGACCAGCATCTTGCTGACGATGGCAGTGGATGACATCGCCAGTATTCCGCCCAGCACCAGACCTGCCCGCCAGTCGATTTCGAAAAACAGGGATGAAAGCATTACCAGCAGCATGGTTGCAGCAACCTGCGCGGTGCCCAGGCCGAACACCAGCCGCTGCATGGCGCGCAAACGCGCCAGGCTGAATTCAAGACCGATACTGAACATCAGGAACACTACGCCGAATTCGGCGAGGTGGCGCGTCTCCGGCGCATCGGGAATCCAGCCCAGAGCATGCGGGCCGATGGTAATTCCGACGAGCAGGTAACCGAGCATTGCGGGCAGCTTCAAAATGCGGCACAGCACCACCACACCGACCGCGACGGCTAACAAAATGAGGATCAGATGGAGCGAACTGTTCATGCCCCGATGATGCCACAATTTCAAAAAAACGCCGCCCCCAAACGACACTGTTATAATC
>CAYOJU010000232.1:0-2285 GCA_964404355.1 uncultured Sideroxydans sp.
GTCTTGGAGAACGAAGCGTGTCCTCCATAAGCTGATGCATGGCAGTGCTCGAGAATGGATCGGGTCTCGTCATATGGCACGCAACGCCGGTAGATGTCATCAATACCTATTTTGAACAGATATGGGTCATCCCAGAAGTAGTACTTGGCATCTGATCGGAGTTTCTTCTTCTGCTGGTAGGTCATGGTAGAAGGTAGTACTCCGGAAGCGAGGAAGTTCGCAAGGTCTGCATACCAAGGCGCTGAGTTGGGGCTGACACGGTCCGTGTAGGTTGTTGTCCGACCCTCAACTGCACGGGTCGTGTGGCATGGTGTACGGGTCGTGTCAGTGTCCTCCAGAGCAGAAACTGATTGGAATTGGTCATCAGGGAATGAGTCGTTGATTGGTAGGCTGGCAGATCCTTCATCCTTCCAGTGGAGGCGGGATAGGTGGTCAGCCACGGTGTTTTCGACTCCCTTTTTGTCCCTAATCTCAATGTCAAATTCCTGCAATAATAAAATCCACCTAATCAAGCGAGGTTTTGCATCTTGTTTGTTTACCAAGTACCTGAGTGCGGCATGGTCCGTGTAGATGACTATCTTGGATCCCACCAAGTAGGATCTGAACTTGTCGAGAGCGAACACGACAGCTAGAAGCTCTTTCTCAGTTGTCGTGTAGTTCATTTGGGCCGGATCTAGCACCTTGCTAGCGTAGTAGATAGCACATGGCTTGTTGTCCTTCCGCTGCCCAAGAACTGCTCCCACAGCATAGTCACTTGCGTCGCACATCAGCTCGAATGGCAAAGACCAGTCAGGTGGTTGTAAGATGGGAGCTGAGATGAGTGCCTCTTTTAACCTGCAAAACGACTCAACACAATCATCAGAAAAAACAAACTCAGAATCTTTGATGAGTAGATTGGTCAGCGGCTTTGCGATCTTGGAGAAGTCCTTGATGAACCGGCGGTAGAAGCCAGCATGTCCAAGGAAGCTTCGAACTCCTTTGACGTTCGTTGGGGCCTCAAGCTTCTCAATTACCTCGATCTTGGCCTTGTCAACCTCGATGCCTTTGGAGGTCACGACATGTCCAAGGACAACTCCTTCTTGGACCATGAAGTGACACTTCTCCCAGTTCAGGATCAGGTTCACTTCCTCACATTTCTGCAAAATCTTGCAGAGATTAGATAGGCAAGTATCAAAGCAAGCACCATAGACAGAAAAATCATCCATAAAGACCTCAACCTCATTCTCAATGAAATCAGAGAAGATAGCCATCATGGCTCTTTGGAAGGTTGCTGGTGCATTACAAAGACCGAATGGCATCCTACGGTACGCGAACGTACCATAGGTGCAAGTGAAAGTGGTCTTTTCTTGGTCATTTGGATGGATGGGTATTTGGAAGAAACCGGAATAACCATCTAGATAACAAAAGTAAGAATGATTTGCAAGCCTTTCTAGGAGTTGGTCGACGAATGGCAGCGGGAAGTGATCCTTGCGTGTGGCCGCATTGAGCTTCCGGTAGTCGATGCACATGCGATATCCAGATGTCACACGTGTTTGGACTAGCTCATCCTTGTCATTCCTCACCACTGTCGCTCCTCCTTTCTTCGGCACCACGTGCACGGGACTCACCCACTCGCTATCAGAGATGGGGTAGATGATACCTGCATCAAGAAGTTTAAAAATTTCCATTTTCACTACCTCTTTCAGATTGGGGTTGAGTCGTCGCTGGTGCTCGACAGACGGCTTGTGATCATCTTCAAGCAGTATCCGGTGTGAGCAAATCGATGGATTTATCCCTTTCAAATCCTTGATTGAGTACCCGATTGCGCCTTTGTGAAACTTCAACTTCTCCAAAAGTTTGGCGGTTTGATCGGGGTTTAAACCTGCATTTACAATCACAGGACATGTCTTTTCTTCATCAAGGAATTCATACCTGAGGTTGGTCGGAAGAGGCTTTAGCTCAGGAGTTGGATGCTCTGCCTGAGCATTGACACGGGTCGTGTCAGAGTTGTCCGACCCGTGTAGTGCTGTCGTGTCAGCCTTGTCCGACCCGACTTTGCTTCCCTCAGCATGGTCTGTGCGGTCCGTGTGGATTCCATCCGACCCGTGTCGGAGGTCCTCCAGAGCATCAGTTGTTGCACTCATTGCAAATATTTGCTCCAGTTCACTTGTTTGACCCTGCAACTCAGATAAAAAGTCAGAATGGTACCTTAGTGAGCTCTCAATTTGCTCGAGAAAGAAGTCATCAGCTAGCTCCGCTAAGTACTCTTCGATCACATCAATCCGAAAGCAAGACTCGGAAGATGA
>CAYOJU010000232.1:2385-3908 GCA_964404355.1 uncultured Sideroxydans sp.
GGTGGTTGTTCGGCCCCTTTCTTCTTCTTACCTTCTGCTTCCTCAGATGGTGTTGGTACGGTCCGTGTAGGTTCTGTACGGGCCGTATTCACTGGTGGGACAGGCTCAGAACAGGTAGGACCTTCCTCCTGTGGGGCTGACACGGGTCGTGTCAGAGGAACACGGGTCGTGTCAGCTGTGGTCTGATCAGGTGGCATGGCTGGTCCTTCGTATTCTGTCCCACTTCGCAGAATAATCGCCTTGGCCTCTCCTCTGGGGTTGGGTTCTGGCTGAGCTGGGAGCTTACCCGGCTGAGGTTGGCCTGTGGTGACTATCTGACTTAGCTGCTCCAACAACTTGTTTTGAGCGGCCATTTGAGTCGACATGGATTGCATCTGGTCCCACATCATTTGGTTCATCTTGCCTTGCTCATGCGTGAAGTTGTTCGCATAGGGAGGCACATATGGTCTTGTGGGACCGGCTTGAGTCGCTCGGTTGCCTTGGTTGGGAAAGGAAGCATTTTGGTAGAAGTTGCGGTTGTTGTTGTTGTTGCTCGAAGACGGGTTGTTCCAGCTGTTGTTTGAAGAAGGGTTGCTGAAATTGTTGTTGAAGGGTGGTCTTTGAGCATTGTTTTGGTTCCATCTCCAATTCTGTTGCTCAACCGGATCCTTGGAGTAAGATCGGTTGAAAGGTGGTTTCGGAAAGAATGAAGGCTCGTTGTTGAGAGAGTGCACTTGCTCGGTTTCCTCGTCAGTTTGCACCATGGGACATTGCTCGTAGGCATGGTTCTCATCTCCACACATGACGCAGGCTTGTGGTTGCTGCTCGACTGCCTTGACGCTCAATCTATCCATTGCTTTCTGCATAGCGTCCATCTTGGCGGTCATAGCAGTCATCTGGTCGACCTCGAATCTACCCCCACCTCTTGGTCGGGTGTTGTCGCGACCGGACCATTGCTGGTTCTGCGCCATGCTGTCAATCAGCGTCATGGCCTCGAGAGGTTCTCTTGACATAAGAGCTCCACCTGCAACAGCATCAACAGAGGTACGAGTACTCTCGGTTAAACCATCATAGAAAGTTTGGACCAATAACCAGTCTGGTAAACCGTGGTGTGGACAAGAATACTGTAACTCCCTAAACCTTTCCCAAGACTCGTTTAGGGGTTCATCAGACCTTTGCCTAAAGCTGGTCAGTTCATTTCTTACCTTGGCGGTCCTCTTGTGAGGGAAAAATCTGGTCAAGAACAATTGTGACATGTCCCTAAAGTTGGTAATAGACCCCCTTGGTAATGACCCTAACCACTTTTTGGCCTTATCCCTAAGAGTGAAAGGAAACAAAGCCAGTTTGGTGTAATCAGCGGTTGCCCCATTGGTTTTCACGGTTGTGATGCACTCGAGGAAAGATTGGAGATGAGAGTGCGGATCCTCGTGATCCATGCCATGAAAGGTGTTTTGCTGCACCATGTTGATAACTCCTGGATTGAAGTTCGGTTGTTGTCCAGGAATTCTCGGCAGCCTGATTGCACCTCGCACATCTCCTGCTCT
>CAYOJU010000233.1:0-3892 GCA_964404355.1 uncultured Sideroxydans sp.
ACATTAGTCTAAACTATAAGGAGGGAATAGGTGACGTTGGGAGATGCATATCGGGCATAAGTACTCTTGAAAGCGAGGATCGTTGTCATCTCGGGGCAAATCTTCGGAGACACATCCGGGATGAAAACTACATGCGCATCCATCACAGATAAACATTCCGGAAAAGTGTCCTCGCTTCTCACAATGGGCGCATTTGTTCAGATCCGCGGGGTCGTTAGATTCAGGGTTATTGGGATTACTCCTCCTTGCCGGGGTCATTGCCGTGACCACCCCGGGGGGCGTATTGGCGGCCACCTCGGAATGACCAATCGCGCATAAGGTGTCGAAGGCCTTTTGGCCGTTAGCGGCACCACCTTTGTGACGGAAAGGAGGAATTATATAGTCGTATTCGGGTGTCGTCTCGAGAATGCCAACTGTCTCATTACGCGCCATCATTTATGTCAGAAGGCGTGGCGCGTAAGTCGAAGAGTTGGTATGATTACTTCTGAGCAAGGATGGCTGCATGTACGACACGTGTCAAACATATATATGTCCGGCGTAGATTTGACACCGGTACACTAGGTTCATTTAAGGGCATATTACATGGCGCCTCCTCGAATTCTGAACCGAAAACTTTTATATATAAATATGAGGATCCCATTCATTCATTCCCTACATTTCTTCGCAATTCTTATCCCGGAAGATCTCTTAAAAAATAGTAATCCGTCACCCTCCGAGATTGACCGTAGCCTTAAGCCGTCTGCGAGGTATCAGCAGTAAGGTAAAGTTCATCCTACCCCTTAGAGTAACTATCCCGCATATAGCACAAGTCATACATAGATAGTAGTATTCCCCTTGACCAACCTAGGCTCCCGTATCCCGGCTTTCATAATAGACTTAGTATCTCATTGCATCATAGTAAGCCTGTTCCTTTGTTGTCTTACCCTTTAGTGATATGGCCGATTCATCAAAAAGCACTGAGGGGACATCTCAAGAACCACCTACTTCTCCAACGAGCAACGAGGTTGCCTCCAGCTCGAGTTCACCCTCTGTTTCTCCTACCGGCTTCCGTCCCGGCAAAGGGAAAGGGATGCTACTTCCTCCTTCTCTCGATGAACAGCCATTGAGAGGGCAGATAAGGCAACCCCGTTCGGGTTCGGAAGATGAAACAGACTCCTCGGGAGATGATGAGACCTCTACTTCGGACAGGGACGAGGTCGATAGTCAAGAAGAATGTCCCACCTCGGGAGAGAAAGAGACGAACGTAAACATTGAGAAGGGGGAGGAGTCTGAAGAGGTAGAGCCGCCTCCTAAGAAGAGGAAGACACGTGCGGCGTCGTCTCCCAAGGTTAGCAGGCCTCCTCCAAAAAAGAAGGAGGTTGCATATGTTGAGCCCCGGGATGGGCACCCTAGTGACGAGCACTTCCAAGAATCAGCCCGAGTAATATCCAAGGCCGATGTGATGAGTCCGGAATTTCTGGATTATTTTTATGAAGCCCTTGTTCCGGAAGAACACCGGGGTGAGTTTCCCCGAGAAAAGGTCCGCCTGCGTTTTCCCGACGTAGATGATCGGGCTCATGACCCCGAGAAGGGAGTCACCATATTTTGGAAGATGCCAGGTTGTGGCTTCAGGTTGAAGTTATCGACCTTTGTGAGGGACTTATTGAGGGGACTCGACTTAGCCCCAGGTCAGATCCTCCCTGCGGGGTGGTGCTACATCTCCAGTTTTGAGGAGATGTTCAAACAGTTTCATGCTCATTTTGGAAATGAGAGGCCCACCGCTCCCGTATTTTGGGAATTTTATAGCACGTTATGGTCCAGCGGCAGCTATACTGCCATAAGAAGGATTACAAGCTCCACTTGTCTATTTGACACAGATCGGGTGAAATGGAACAAGTTTGAAGAATGGAACCAGGGTTGGGTATACCTCGAGAACCCGGAGGATTTTGATTGCTGGAACGGGGTAAGGCGGGAATGGAGGCCTTTGGAGAAGAAGGCGAAGAAGAAGAAGGTTTCAACGGAATCGTCCACGTCGCTAGACCTGACCGATAAACATAGGGTGATCTTAATCACCGATTTCGTTAACAGTTAGTCCCTCCATATTTCTTATTATCTAAGTCGCATTAGGCATGGGAATAATCCTTTCCTTGTCGTTTATTTACGTTAACTGCTTTATTTATTTTGTTTATCAGGATACGGCACTATGCGCCCCGCCTTTGATAGCACCTCCAATATACCTCTGAATCTAGATCCGGAGGTGAAAAAACGTGAGGGAACGAGTAAGAAGGTACCCCGGGGTCCATCCCAAAAAGCCTCTGGGCCGACGTTGAAGAAGTTGGCTGGTTCTTCCTCTTCTGGTCCGAAGACTCCCAGCGGACCTCAACCTCGCCAGCTTCAACTCGGGGATAAGCAGAGAACGGGGCCTCAACCTCACCAACCACCACCCGCGGATAAGCAGAAAGCAGTTGTCCCAGAGGATAACAGGGACAAGAAGAGGAAGACCTTAAGCGGGAGTGAAGCCGTCCACCAGGATCCAAGCACGAAGAAAATACCATTACGTCTCAAGGGCCCTGCCCAGGAGATCTCGCCGAGGAGTCGGAATATCAAGGATAGAACGTCGGCTCTTCCAATTATTGAATACTTGCCCGAGCACGTGGAAGAGCTGGACGAGGAGTTCCGTAAGCAACTCAAGGCAATTATTCCGGATCCTGAGAAAGGAAAAGGGGTGGTGTGGAGAACGGGCCTTCCCAAGGACTATCCCGACAGCCTCGGTGTTTACTTTCCGGGGTACGCCCGAATGCAGACTACTCTGGAACCCACCGATGCAGAACGGGTGGATTACTCCTGTGAAGCGTTTCGGATAACTTCGACCGCGGAGGAGAGGAAGATAGTTGAGGATGACCCCGTTGCCGCCATGGGCCGCGCGGCGTACCATAACCACCAAGCAGGTTTTATCACTGGGGCTATAAGGGATAAGCTTTTGTTTGATAATCTTAAGTTACACGTTCCTCCTCCTGGCGTACCTCCTTCTACGGCTGCCGTCATCGAGAGGGATTTCTTCCGTGACCAAATGCTTAGCAAGCATCGGGTTTGCAATGCAAGGTTGGAGGAAATCAAAGCCAGAAGGAGCGAGGTCGTGTCGTACCAAAAAACCATGGCGCAGCAGCAGGCGGCTCTTCTCGAAAAAGAAGCCGAGTTACATTTGGCTTCAGCCAAGCAAGCTGAGCTGGAGGGGGAGATAGCCAAACGGGATCGTCAACTGGAGGAAATGAAAGAAAAAATGAAGAAACAGAGGGACGAGTTACCTCAAGAAATTATCAAAAAATTCTTGAGTAGCCGGGCTTTCGCTGTGGCATCCCGAGTTGCTTGTGACAAGATGGTCAAGGCAGTAATTTATGAAGAGTTGTCAAAGTTAAGTAAGCTGTATCCTTTCGATCCCGAATATTGCGGGTATGTCGAAATCCCAGAGGACAGGCGATCGGTGAAGGCCCTCCCCGGGTACACTTGGGATCAAGAGGAGGATAAGCTATTCAACTCGAAGGGAAAGAAGGTAGCGTTTCCTAAGAACTTTATGAGCGTGGAACCCCGCGAGATTCCAATTACATGGGGACATTGGTTGACATGGCCTATCGACGTTAACAACCCCGATGCAGGGTGGGTCGGAGAAGGCGAAGGTCAAGAAGACGAGGTGGCAAAGGAGGGGGAGACTCTTACTCCATCCGGGATGGAAACAGGAGAAGCCTCCCTGCAGGCTCCCCAGACGAACACGGCAACCGACATTGAGGTGAATGTTACCGATGTGGAGGGAGATGCAGAAAAGGGTGCCCCTAACTCGCCTGAGCCGCCTCACTCCAATTAAGGTATATGAGTTTTTTTTTTTTATATATAAACATCTTATGGTATATTATTCTAT
>CAYOJU010000234.1:0-3881 GCA_964404355.1 uncultured Sideroxydans sp.
GCATAGAGGCCGAACCCAAGGAGCTGATTACACCAGCTCGCAGAGCGCCAGACGGAGAGCTACAATGGAATAACTGGCATGAACGGAATTTCAGTAGGGAGAATAGGGGCAGACCAGCTAACCGATTCACTCCTTCGACGTACCAAGGTAGAGGACAGGGGTAGTTCAGTTATGTTTTGATGCAGTTTAGCTATGTTTTTTTATCCTTCTTTGAGTTTAGTTTTATAGTTCTTGTTTCGTTATGTTTTATTGTGCTTCGGGTTGTTTTTTTATGTTATGTTTTATTATATTTATAGTTTTATATTCAGTTTAGCTATTTATAGTTTTAGTTTTAGTGTTTTATTGTGCTTTGGGTTGAGCTATGTTATAAATAACGCAATAAAATCAAGAACATCAATACGACAAGCTTTAAAAATAATAAATAAATAACACAATAAAAGAGGTAACAATAATACGAATACAAACTTCTAACTTAACAATTCAAACTAATAAATTTCATAAAAAAGTCATCACATAATAAATTTCATACAAACCTCAAAATGAAAATGCTACAACATAAATAAGTCATCACATAAATAAGTCATCACATAAAATGCTAAAACATGAATAGATCACAACATAAAATAATACAACACATTTACATAAAATACAAACGGCACTAAGACTTACGAGCCGAGGAACTTGCTCCCTTCTGTTCCTCAGCTTGGCGGACGCAAGCAAGACACTTCCACTTAATGAGACGGGCATCATTCACCGGATCTGCGTCCATGCATTTCGGATGAACAACTGTGCCACATCTAACACAGAAAAACATGTCCACCATATCTCCCTTCGCATGACATAAGAGGCACTGTCCCCATTGAGGTGGAGGGACCCTGTCTACCCAGTTATCCATCAGCCGGCTTCTGATTCGTGGATCAAGAGTGCTCAGAAATTCTTCATCTTTGGGCAAACCCATTCTTTCCAAATTTCGATCTCTGTGAGCCGTAGCTGTCCAAAAATAAGATACTACAACAATAAGTACAATACCATACATCGCAATTATTTAGTTTTACGACTCATCCTAAATTGCAATCCCTTGAGCGCACGAGATCCCCATGAAGGTGTACTCCTTCGAGCTGGTTGCACTGCTTCATCTGGCCGGTCTGCTGTACCAGACGGGTCTGCTTGCTCTTGGTGTGCTGTACTAGATGGCCCAGCGCCATATGTGCTCCTCTCTCCTAATTGAGATGTGCTCCTCCGAGCTGGTTGCACTGTTGCTCCTTGTTGGTGTGATGTACCAGATGGTCCAGCATGTGATGTGCTCCTCCTTCCAGCTTGAGATGTACTCCTTCTCCGCTGGGTAGTACCTGAAGGCCCTTGCATCCCAACCGCCTCTCCTCCTGCCAGTCTTTCTCCCATTGCCTCCCTAAACATCATAGTTGCATTTTCACGGTCAGCTGTACGGCTTCTGGCTGTGCTTCGCCGCGACCCTTGCGATCCACTTGCCTCTTCCATAACTCGCTCATTTTCTGCTGCATTTGCTGCGTTATGAGCATCTGCATCCCAAATATGTTACTTATTAAGCTGTTCAATATTGGAATGAAATATAATCAGGGTTGAATGTTACATACCTCGACTCTGCCTGTCAGTAGTGGAACGGCGAGGACGGTGGCCCCGTCGCCTACCTTTCAATTCATCCATGGTCATGTCCATACGGATGTGTTTTCTCCTGCCAAGGCGTCTCCAATCTTTGTTTGGCTCAATTTTAGGGGTAGTGGTTGTAGGCCAATCTTCAGGATTGCCGTAAGGAACAAACAGCGCATTCCAAGTACTCATAAGGTAGGTCACCCTATACCGGGGGTCAACAAATAGGTCGGGTGACCAGTTATTATGACGACAAACCGCTAACACATGAGCGCACGGAATTCCAATTAGTTGGACACCTCTGCATGTACATTCCACTGCTCTGTTGGGCCCGAATGTCACGATATACTGGAACCTTCTGTGAAGCATGGACATAGTTCCATCCTGCATTTGGACTACGGGAACATATTCATCTGGACCCGTTACTTCGTACTTACCTTCGCCGTGCGAGTACGGGATGACATCCATTTTTGTAGCTTTCTCCCATCGTTTGGCAAGCTTATCTTGCACCCGTTTGGAAAAAGGCTTAGCTGCATCCATTTGCTCCGTCGCTGCCTGTCGCCGTTGAACAAACCATTTATTGCACTTGTGAAATGTCTCCTCCACAAGTGCAGCCACGGGCAACATTCGGCTGTCCTTGAAGACAGCGTTCAGGGACTCGGAGCCGTTTGTTGTCATGATACCAAATCGGTATCCTCCATCACAGGTCTGAAAAATTTTATCAAAATTTGATTGCTCCATAACATCGTTAGGACGTACTTTGCCCACTCTCCTCAAAAAAGCATTACACCTCGGATTTTGCTGCAATAGAACAAGGTAAAATTAGACAAAATGCATCTAAAGGAAACAAAAATGATATAAATTAGACAATATTAGACATACCATGGCGAAATCTTCGAACATCTCTTTCAGCCTTCTTGGCTTCTTCTTCTTGGCTCCTTGTTTGAACCTAGTTCCGTACCATGGGTCCTTTCCACACGCCTGGACCAGGTTATCAGCAACGTGTTGGATACAATACCTGTGCACAAAATTATTACTGTCCCATCCGTAGTCAGGTTTCAATGCAGCTTTGATTCCCTTGTGTTGGTCTGATATGACACATACGAATCTATTAACACCAATCACATTAATCCTAAGCCAGTGTAAGAAAAAACCCCAATTCTCTTCATTCTCCTTATGCACAATTGCAAATGCTAGAGGCAGCAATTGGTTCTCGGCATCATAGCCGCAAGCCATCAAAAGCCTTCCCTCATACCGCCCAGAAAGGAAGGCTGCATCTATACTGATCACCGGCCTCAAGTAATCAAATGCGGTGATGCATGGTCCGTAAGCCCATGCCACGGCCCTAAATTCCTGAACACCTTGCTTAACCAGTCCTGTATTTTCATCGATGATCGGACTGGTCAGAAATTGGTGCACCGAGCCGGGATTCTTGTCACATATCCCGATAAGCAATAGTTTCATAAAATTGTACGACTCCTCCCAACTCCCAAATTGTCGGGCTACTGCAATCTCACGACCTCTCCAAAGTTTGTTGTACTTGGGGGTTATACTGCCAAACCTAACCCTCACGCAGTGTGCCACACTCCGGATGCTCATAGTGGGGTCTTCCTTAATACCAGGCTCGATGATATCTGCGATGATTGATGCCGTGAGTTGTGCATGGTCGGTCCTGGTGTACTCAGACGTGCATGTGTGAGGCTTGTCTTGCTCAGTTATCATCCATGTATCTCCATTATTTGTTGCTTTTGCCTTCAGTTTGAAACGACAACCCGAAGTGCTGCATATAATTTCCAGCCGGGATCTGTCACTTCTCTTCGTAGATATCTCCTTGTTCTTGTCAACATGGTATTCATTGATCTTCTTCTTCAGTTGCTTTTTATTTGCAAAGTATTGGCCTTTTGCGAGCTCACTCCTGTATTCAATCCGACGACCATAGTAAGAAACATCTGCTTCTCGAAAAGCAGATGTGTCATTGAAGTTTACGAACGGGTGAGTCTCAGAACGGCCACTTAACGGCATATTCTCTCTATTTTGCCTCACAGTGGGCTGTGTGTATTCTTCTTCATCTTCTCCATATCCTTCATCATTAATGTCCCAGTCTCCTTCCTCCCATTCATCCCCAGTTTGCAGATTCTCCTCCGGTACCTCGTTCATAAATTCAAATTCCGACTCGTTTGGATCTTCCTGTACTGGTGGTGGTCTGGGGTGAGGATTTGGTTCAGGCCCAGGTAAGGATGAAGGACCTCCATACA
>CAYOJU010000235.1:0-3879 GCA_964404355.1 uncultured Sideroxydans sp.
ACCATAGAGGCTGCGGTCCACATGCGCCAGCGAGCTGCCGTTGTAGCCGACCTTGAAATTGCCCCACAGAATGTGGTTTTCATTTTTCTTCAGTTTGACATACAGCTTGCCCAGGGTAGGCGCGCCTTCTTCCACGGTGCTGTCGTCGCCGTAGGTCGGATAGTAGTAGTCGGGATCGATGCGGCGGAACATGGCGTCGGGTGCCTTGTTCATGAAGTTGTTGAAGATATCCTTGAGCGGCCCTTCGCGCGTGTCGGCACTGGCGGTCAGGTGCCAGTTGTCGCCGAACTTGCCCTGGGTGAAGAAGGCAAGACGACCGTCGACGCTCAGGTTGTTGTCGTAGTGAGTCTGGTCCTGGGTGACCAGCGCAGCCGGACCGCTGGTGCGGTCTCGGGCGGCGGTGATGTCGGCGATGCCGACGCGGAACCAGTCGCTCTGTTTCAGTTCCAGATCGCGCAGGAACAGTTCGCCGTTGCCCTGTTGATCAAGCACTGCCACCTCGACACTGTGCATACCCTCAGGCAGCAGCTGTTCGGCCACGAACTTGCCGTCCTTGCCAAGCGGCACCGGTCGGCCCGCCAGCCACACCTGACGTCCTGCCGGGATATGGTTGCCGATGGCAGTGACCACACCTCCGTTGAGCGGGATGTTCTGCACTGCCAGACGGCTCTCGCCGTAGCCGACCAGCAACTCTTTTGTTATGTCGGCGTTCAGGGTCTCTGCGCTTACCTTGTCCACCAGCCACAGATTCTGCCCGGCGGTTTCATCGAAGTGGCCTGCTTTGTCGTAGACGCGCAGCACGTATTTGAGGGTGCGGCCCGGCGCACGGTATTCGTCGAAATCGGCGCGCCACTCGGCGTCGCCGTCGGCATTTACCGGCACCACCGCCAGCGGCGTATCGCGCAGGGATTGCGTCTCGTCGAAGAGGCGGATCTCGCCGCGTTCGAAGAAAGCCGGATAGTTGCTGTAAACCTTGAAGCTGACCCGGTTCTCCGGTGCGGCGGTATCGGGGTCGTCCCGGTATCGCACGCTGAGCGGCCAGGCGCTGACGTTGAGGCGCGGCTTGAGTTCGAGGTCGTCGAACTTGAAGCGGATATCCGCCTTGTCCAACGCCACGTCGGTGCAGCGCTGCAGATCCGGCACGCTCTTGCCCGGATCATCGATCGGTGTGCCGTCAACGGTAATGCGCATGAGGTTGAGGGCATAGGGGTCCTGCGTCTGCACCTCGCGCGAGATGCGGGTGATGTCCAGCCCCTCGCTGTCGTCCATCTGTGCCAGTTCGTCGTAGACGATCTGCACGTCGACGCGCGAGCGCTCTGCCCCGGCGAATCCGGCGTTGACCACGTCACTGCTTTGCACATAGCCGTGGCCTTCGTGCTCCATCTGTTCCGGCTTCAGCTTGATCTCTTCGGCGATCAGTTCCATCACGTGGCGCGCGCGCGCGGTGGAGAGGCCGATGTCGTCGCCGTAGACATTCGCGGTGCGGCGGCTGAGACCTTCATTGCGGGTGTAGCCGATGAAACGCAGGCGCACGTTGGCCTTGTCTTTCAGGTCCTGCATCAGACCCGACAGTCGTTGGGCATAACCAGGCGGAATGACCGGCTGGGTCTCGTCGTAGTAGATCGGATCGATGGCGCCGGAGGGCGGATCGTAAGTACGGCTTACCGTCTCCGCAGCGGCGGACTCGGGACAGATTTGCGGTTCGTCGGGCAGTTCCTGCAACGGGTCGTCGTACCAGAATTCCACCTCGACGCGGCGGTTGAGACTGCGCCCCTTGGTCGTGTCGTTGGCGGCGAGCGGGAACTTTTCGCCCCTGCCGTCGCTGTCCACTGCAGCGCTCGACAGGTGCAACGCATCCTGTAATGCCAGCGCCGCTCGCCGGGCGCGTGCCTTGGAAAGGCTGAGATGGGTACCGTAGATGCGCGCGTCTCTATCTTCCAGCGGCATGTTGTCCGTGTGGCCGATAAACTTGATCACCACACCGCTCCTGTCGTGCAGATTCTGCTGCGCGCGCTGCAACTGCTGCAGGAATTCGGCGGGGATCTGCATGTTCCCCTCGTCATAGCGCAACGGCTCGACCAGGTTTCTGATCCGTGCGCGGTGGGCCATGCCCTCCTTGTAACGCAGTTTGCACACAGTCTCCACGCGGCAAACCCTGATACGATTGACCGGGTTGGTGACCACCACCTCTTTGTCCACCATTTTTTCGCTGATCTCGTCATACCAGACTTCCACTTCGACGCGGCGGTTCAGCGCCCTGCCTGCTTCGCTGGCATTGCTGGCAACCGGGTTGACCTCACCCAATCCTTCGTAGGAAATCGACTCCGGGGGCAAACCGAGCGCGTTCTGGAAAAATTCGGCGGTGGCACCGGCGCGCTCGCGCGACAGGCCGGCGTTGTCTTCATATTTCTGCGCCAGCTGGATGCTCAGTTGCACGTTGTCGCTGTAGCCGACGAAGTGCAGGCGCACATTGGCTCTGCCCTTCATTTTGTTAAGTATGTTGCGTAGCAGGCCGACATATTCTGGAGGGATCTCGGCCTTGCCGGAACCGAAGCGGATAGGCGGCACCACGTTCTGCAGCTTGACCGTCTTCGCCACCTTTTCCAGTACCTGCTGTTTTTCCAGCTTGTCGCCCGCTTTCTCCTGCGGCTCACTTTTTATCTCGGGTACGAACGCGCCTTCCCCGACCGGATACTGTTCGGTGGAGGCGCCCAGGGTGCCGGTATCACGCACGCCGCTTGCACCGAACAGGTCGGCGGCAAGCGCCGCTTCCGGTACGGTCAGGACAAGCAACAGTGGCAATAACTTTTTCAGCATATCTATTCCGTCAGTCGAGCTGACCCGGGCGAGCGGCAGGTCCGCCGCGACGCCAGTGGATTTCGCTCTCGATGGTCAGGGAATAACCGTCCCATTTCTCTTTGATCAGCGTCTTGAGCGCAACCAGCCTGTCGTCCACCAGACTCTTGTCCTCGGTATCGCCCAGATAGGTGATGCGCAGCAGCGAAGGCGCCTTCTTCAATTCGTTGAACAGCAGATCAATACGCGATTTCCACTGCTCTCGCATTTCGACGCTGCCAGGTTTGAACACCCCGTCGGCCACGTCGAGGCGCACCACGTGGTGAATCGCCGCGCCAAAATTGAACTTCATCATCTTGCCGCGGGTAAGCCGCTGTACCCGCGGGTTCTCGGTCGTCACGCGGTAGCCGCTGGGCAGGCTGCGCTCGTCGAGCTTGAGGATGTAGTTGGCGCCACGCGTTTCGTCCGGCGTTGCGGCGCAGGTGATGTGGAAGCGGCCGTATTCGTCGGTCTTCGCGATCAGTCCGCGCGCGCTGATCACGCGGGCGTTGGGCAAGCCCGGTTCACCCTTGTCCTGATAGCCGTTGAGGTTCTTGTCGTCGAACACCTTGCCGATCACGTCGCTGCAATCGAAGGTTGGATCGGGTGCCACGCGCACGGTGGCGGACGCCTCGCCGGAGGAGACACCGCCGGTGAGGTTGTTGAGGATCTGCGCGCGGTTGACATAGTCGCCGACGGAGACACCGGAGCCAACAATGAACAACAGCTTCAGCGTGTGCCGCGCGGCGGAGGCGAGATCGACGTTGTTCCAGCGCAAAGTCCTGCCGCTCATGATCGGTTCCAGCGGCAAGTTGTCGTAACGGGCGGAACCGGACACGTACTTGAAGCCCGCCGGGAAGGTGTCGAGGATGCTCTGGTTGCTCAGCATCAGCACGTATTTGTTGTTGATGGTGATGGTGTAGGGAACCATCTCACCGCGCGACACGGTAACGCGCGCCGCGGTCTTGGTGATCGCCACCGAGTCGCTCAGATCGGGATCGAGCGGGATGTGGTTGTTGAAAATCTGGCTGTGCCCCGGCACCA
>CAYOJU010000236.1:0-3873 GCA_964404355.1 uncultured Sideroxydans sp.
TCCGGCGGTTGCGGCAGTCCCATCATCGCCAGCAGCGTCGGGGCGACGTCCTGCAGGGCGCCGGTTCCCGCGGCTTCCATGTTGGCCTTGCGCCCGATATAGAGGAAGGGAACCAGGTTGAGGGTGTGGGCGGTGTGCGGCTGGTGTGTGGCACGGTCTATCATTTGCTCGGCATTGCCGTGGTCCGCGGTAATCAGCACTTCGCCGCCGCACTCCAGCATCGCTTTCACCACGCGGCCGACGCAGACATCCAGCGTTTCCACCGCTTTCACCGCGGCTTCCATGATGCCGCTGTGACCGACCATGTCACCGTTGGCATAGTTGCACAGGATGGCCTGGTACTGCTTGCTGCGAATAGCGACTTCCAGCTTGTCGGTAACCTCGAACGCGCTCATTTCCGGCTTCAGGTCATAGGTGGCCACTTTGGGCGAGGGCACCAGAATGCGGTCCTCGCCGGGGTAGGGCTGTTCCTTGCCGCCATTCATGAAGTAAGTGACATGCGCGTATTTTTCCGTCTCGGCGATGCGCAACTGCTTCAGCCCGAGATTGGACAGGTATTCGCCGATGCCGTTATGGATGCTGTCTGCCGTGTAGGCACAGGGTAGGTGAAAGTCCTCGCCGTAGCTGCTCAGGGTGGTGTAGTTCGCCAGCTTGGGAAATTTCGTGCGGACGAAGCCGGTGAACTGCTCGTCGGTCAGGGCGCGCGTGATCTCGCGGGCGCGGTCGGCGCGGAAGTTCATGAATACCGCCACATCGCCGTCTTGCATCACGGCCGGTTCTCCGATCACGGTGACTTGCACGAACTCATCGTTCTCGCCGCGCACATAGGCCGCTTCCAGCGCTTCCAGCGGCGAGGCAGCGCTGAACGGGGCTTTGCCCAGTGTCAGCATGTCATAAGCGATCTGCACGCGCTCCCAGCGATTGTCGCGGTCCATGGCGAAGAAGCGCCCGCCAATGCTGGCGATGCGGCCCGCGCCAAGTTGCGCGCACTTGGCCTGCAGGGCTTGCAACGACGGAGCTGCGCTGCGCGGCGGCGTATCGCGGCCGTCCAGGAAAGCATGAAGGAAAATCTTTTTCAGCCCGGCACGCGCCGCCAGTTCCACCATGGCATGGATGTGCAACTCGTGGCTGTGCACGCCGCCGGGGGAGAGCAGCCCCATGATGTGCAGCGCAGAGCCATTTTGTTTGGCTGTCTCGACTGCCTTGACCAGCGCGGGATTGGTAAAGAAGCTGCCGTTCTCAATAGCCAGGTCGACCTTGGTCAGGTCCTGGTACACCACACGTCCGGCGCCGATGTTCAGGTGCCCCACTTCCGAATTGCCCATTTGCCCCTTGGGCAGGCCTACGCGCAGTTCGGAGGCGTTGATCAGGGTATGCGGATACGTACTCCAGAGCCTGTCCCAGTTCGGCTTGCGTGCGGCGGCGACGGCATTGAAATCGGTATCTTCGCGATAGCCGAAGCCATCGAGGATGAGCAGAAGGACAGGGGTGACTGGAGCTGAGGGATTTGTCATGTTGGCTTTTTAAAACTAAAACATCATAATATAAGAAGCTGCTAATTTATGGTGCTATAAACTCGTGGTTCCAGCGCGGTTGATTTTAGCTGATTTCGGGGTGCGCATGCCCCCGCTTCAAAAAGAGGGAAAGTGGGATGGCGAACAAACTGATCGATAGAGATGAAGACATACTGCAAGCTTCGCTGGCAATGAAAGCCATCGCCCATCCCCTGCGCCTCAAGATATTGTGCGTGCTGGCGGACAACGAACTGAGCGTGCAGGATATCGTGGACAGTGTAGGCACGTCGCAAAGCAATATCTCCCAGCATCTCGCAATCCTGCGCGACAAGGAAATCCTGGCCACGCGCAAGGATGCCAACCGCGTCTATTATCGCATCGGCGACCAGCGTACCCTCAAGCTGGTGGGGATGATGCGGGATGTGTTTTGTTCGATTTGAGGTGCTCTGCGTGTGGTCGGAGAAGGGGCTTGAGTTCAAACCGCCAAGCTGAATAGCAGCTGGCGGTGTGAGAGAAGGGAGTTAGTTATCTGGTTACGTCCAACATGGTTTTAGCGGTCCCGCTTGTGCTCGTCCTTGTCCTTCTTGTCTCTCTCATCCCGGCGGTCATCGCGCCCTTTTGTTTCATGCGGCACGGTCACTGTGGCAGAGGCAGTGGTTTTGTTTCCTGAACCATCGGTTGCTGAATAAATTACAGTGTAAATCCGCCCTGCATGGTTTCCCTCAGTGTGTTCGGCTTTAAGCTGGAACTGTCGGTCATCGGTGCCAGGTTCAGCTCCCTTGACGTCATCTTTACCTACCACTTCGTTTGACATGATGGCTTCAAGCTGGACGGAAGGCGCGGGGTCGTAGTCGTCCTTGGCCGTAATGGTCGCAGTGATGCGTACCATCCTGCCGTTCGCAGGCATGGTGCTAGGATTCAGTGAGACAGTGAGAGAGGGAGGGGTGGTGTCTTCGCGTTCGAGCGCGCCCCAAACTTCCTGAAATTTCTTTTCCGAGCCAAAGCGAACCTTGAAACCGCCCTTAACATACATTTCATCCGGGCCGGTGTAAACAGGCTGGCCCTTGATTGCTGGGAGAGAAAGATTGCTATCTTCTAAAGGAATCGTAACGCTGAAACCAGAGAGTGTCTGTCCGGGATGAATGCCATTTGATCCATCTCCACGAGGGATATGCCACTCCATGTAAAAATTATCTGCTCCTTGCTGGCCATACACTCGTGAAGTCCAGTTTACGGGCTGACTAGTACTACTCGGTGCTAGGACTATTTCTGTACCTGTTTCACCTGTCTTTCCATATTTCCAACCCAAAGGGAGCCTGACGAGTTGGGGGTATTCATCATTTTCCACACCATCAAACCCGCTGCCGATAATAAAAGTGCTAAACAGTGTATCGCCGCTATTAATTACTTTGTAGCTATAAACAATATTGCCGCCATAGTGGATTCCATAAACAAGGACGCGTATGCCAGTGGCTGATGCTTGAGCTTGAGCACCAGCTGTTCCCAATGTGCTTGCCAGCAGTGAAATGATTGCAATAAGGCGCAAGAAAAATGTGCTCATGGTGTCTCCTTGGTTCTCAGGGTTGCTGAAGCTGAAAATGTACAATGTCGGTCTTCTTGGTGACGGGATTTACAAATCGACCTCCCCAATCGAGTTTACAAGCAGGCGGGTTTGGCATGGCGCTATCAATGTAATCCTGTACATCGCCTGTAACTAAAGGGATATGTAGACAAGAAATACAACCCGGATGGTGAGTCGCAATGGAAGCCTTAACCTGGGTCATAGTGACCCGCGCTTTTAACGCCTTTGCAACGTTCTCAGGTATGTCAAACGCAATACCTTTTACATGCGGAGCCACACTGCCTTTACTGGATGGTGGAAATGTTATCTTATGATGATCCATTTGTGCGTTTACATCCGCAATGACGCCAGAGCAAACTTGTTTTTCTGCGTCCGACAAATCTGCAATGTTTAACGACTTTTTGTAGACATCCAGCAGATGCTGCTGGTAGGCCTCTGTTCGGATGGTTGCGCTCGGCTCTTTATAAGGGATACCAAGTGCATGGACTTTATCGGCAAAACACTTCATCTCCCCGTTCCATGCGGTCAACTTGGCGTTGAGCGGTGGGCAAGCACCGTCGACATCCTTGCCAGCGCCCTTATCCAGAGATTGCGTACACAGATCATCCTTGGGTAAATCGGGTAGGGGGGCAATGGGGCAAGCGGAAACACAGCTTGTTTTCGCAGCGTCAGGCGCATAGTCGGTGTCACAGGTGCAACTGGTCGGATTTGCTTCCGGTGCACCGGTGGAATTGGCAGGGCAAACGTTTCTTGGGCACGTGATTGCATAACCAACCC
>CAYOJU010000237.1:0-3833 GCA_964404355.1 uncultured Sideroxydans sp.
AACAAGCCGCGCCAGAATCTGGGCATTTATCGCCAGCAGGTCATCGCGCCGAACAAGGTTATCATGCGCTGGCTGGCACATCGCGGCGGGGCGCTGGATTTTCGCGATCATTGCGAGAAGAACCCGGGACAACCGTTCCCAATCGCGGTGGTAATCGGTGCCGATTCGGCGACCATCCTCGGCGCTGTGACTCCGGTGCCTGATTCATTGTCCGAGTACCAGTTTGCGGGATTGCTGCGCGGCAGCAAGACTGAATTGGTGAAATGTATGGGCAGCGATTTGCAAGTGCCCGCTTTCGCCGAGATCGTGCTGGAAGGTGTGATCAATTCGGGCGAGACCGCGCTGGAAGGCCCGTACGGCGACCACACCGGTTATTACAACGAGCAGGACAAGTTTCCCGTGTTCACCATCCAGCGCATCACCATGCGCCGCGATGCTATCTATCACTCAACCTATACCGGCAAGCCTCCCGACGAACCGGCCATGCTGGGCGTGGCGCTGAACGAAGTGTTTGTGCCGCTGCTGCAAAAGCAATTCCCCGAGATCGTCGATTTCTACCTGCCGCCGGAAGGGTGTTCCTATCGCATGGCGGTGGTCAGTATCAAAAAGCAATATGCCGGGCACGCCAAGCGCGTGATGTTCGGCATCTGGAGTTTCCTGCGCCAGTTCATGTACACCAAGTTCATCATCGTGGTGGACGACGACATCGACGTGCGTGAATGGAAAGAAGTCATGTGGGCGATCACCACGCGCATGGATCCGGTGCGCGACACACTGCTGGTGGAGAACACTCCCATCGACTACCTCGACTTTGCCAGCCCGGTATCGGGTCTGGGCGGCAAGATGGGGCTGGACGCGACCAACAAATGGCCGGGCGAGACGCAACGCGAATGGGGTACGCCTATCGTGATGGATGCAGCAGTTAAGGCCAGGGTGGATGCGATGTGGAGTGAGTTGGGGTTCTAATCCTGAGAACAAATGGATTGTAGCGGTACAAAAAAAGCCGGGCGAACCCGGCTTCGGCATCGGGGATGTATCAGATTAGAAGCTGTACAGCATGCCCACTGAGAAAGCCTTTACGCCGATATCCTGGCTGGCACCGGGAGTTGTCCAGTCATTTGCTCCTACGCCGAGTTTGACCTTGCCAAAATCCTGGTAGTGAACGCGAACTGCGAAGTGCGGGTTGATGTTGTACTGGCCGCCGAGGCCATACATCAGGTTGGTCTTGCTGCCACTCGCCGAAGTCACGACTGTCGGAGCAAAACTGCCGCCAGTTATGGTGGCTGTATAATCCACCTTGGTATTGGCCGCCCCCAGCTTCGCTATCACATCGAATTTGCTGCCGATCGGGAAGGTTCCGACTAAAGCAACCTGTAGCGCGGAAGCCTTCAATTTTTCGGTAGCTTCAGCTGAGCCGCCGGTCGACTTGATGGTCGAGTCCCCGGAAGCCAGGTAGCCTGCCTCCACGCCGATAAGCTGGCTGAAGCGATAGCCGCCGCCCAACGTGATTGATACGGGGCTAAGGAAGGTGGCCGTTCCCAATTGGCTCATCGGTTTGCCGAGGCCGGCAAACCCCGGTTCTACCAAAACATAGCCTCCCTGACTGGCCGCAACGGCAGGCGCGGAAATGGTTGCGGAAAGCAGCAGGGCGGCGGCGATTTTCTTCATAATATTTTCTCTTTCGGTTTATCAATGCCATTTGCGAACGGCAAATGGCTCGCGCATTCTCGTTGCTTCCCACACTGAGGTAAAGGATAAAGAAGTACTAGATATTCTTTCCGGTTGCTTTTGCGCGATGAGGCTGATACGCGATTACTTGCGTGCGACCCACTCGATCAAGGCATCTTGCGCATCCTGTCCGCGTTTGGCATAGGGATGATTGATGAAGAACACGACGATCCATTCGCGGCCGCTCTTTGATTTCACATAACCCGCGAGGGCTTTGACGCCTTCCAGCGAGCCGGTCTTAAGGTGGGCGTGGCTGGCGGCCGGACTGTCCCTGAGGCGGTTTTTCACTGTGCCGTCCACGCCGAGGATGGGCAAGGAGGCCTGCAATTCGGCGCTCAACGGATGATTGGAGGCATGTTGCAGTAGTTGCGCCATGTGCGCGGCGCTGATGCGTTCCCTGCGTGAAAGGCCGGCGCCGTTTTCCAGTACTATCTCGGGAAAACGCAGGTGGTTCTGCCCCATCCATGCTTGCATGACCAGCATGCTGCGCTCAATGCTCATGTGTCCCATGCGTTCCGATGGGCAGGGGAATGCGGGCTGGGCCGACACGGCACTTTGAGCCTGTATGTTTTCCGGCAAAGGAACGCTGTCCGAAGCAAGCGGCAGGGCTTCACCCAGCGTCAGGAACAATTGCCGCGTCATGACGTTGTTGCTGAACTTGTTGATGTCGCGAATGACGGCGCTTAGCGGTTCGGAAAGATGCGTGGAAAAAAGCGTCGCATTACCGCCGAGCGTACCCTCGATTTCCTTGCCTTGCAGTGTGCCGCCCAGTTCTTTCCATACCGCGCGGAATACGGCTCCCACATAACGTGTATGCGGCAAGACACTGAGGTTTTGTTCGCGTTCGCCGCATCCGACGGGATAGTCGCCTTGCAGTACGACGCTGTCACCGTTGGGCTGCACGGAAAAAAGGTCGTGCCAGTTGTCGCAGTTCATTTTTTCGCTATTCGGGGTCAACTGGTTGTCCAGCGTGATGCCGTCCAGCGGAGGCTCGGTGACGACTCTCAAGCCGGGCCCTTCCGGCATGTACCGCAAGCGCAGCGTATTGAAGTTGATCAGCAACGCATCCGGGCCGACGTTGTAGGCGCGTAAGGGATCATCGTCAAATTCAGCAGGATTGTAGATAGGCAGTTCGTAGTAACTGCGATCAAGCATGAGGTCGCCGCGGATTTCGCGCAAACCGCGTGCGCGCAACTCACTCAGCCACAGCCAGAATTGCTCGATGGTGAATTTCGGATCGCCGTAACCTTTAAGTATCAGGTTGCCGTTCAGCACGCCGTCTTTCAATTCGCCGTCTATCCATGCTTCGGTCTTCCAGGTGTAGGCCGGGCCGAGCAGGTCCAGTGCGGCATAGGTGCTGAGCAGCTTCATGGTCGAAGCCGGACTCATTGCGCGGCGAGCGTTGATGTCAATGAGGGGTACCTGCTTGCCAACTTCGATCACTTCGACCGCGATGGCGGATTGCGGAATATTTGCTCTCTTCAACTCCTGCCGCACAGCTTCGGGCAGCGGGGCGGAGTTTGCATTGGCGATCAGACAGAGAGCGAGGAGCGGGGTACGAATGAATCTCATGTCAGCACGTCGATGATGCTCAGGGTGCGGGTGACGAGCAGTCGCATCTCGTCCTCGCCAATGACGTAGGGCGGCATGAAATAGACCGTGTTGCCCATGGGGCGCAACAGGAGTTCTTGTTGCAAGCCGAGGCTGAAACAGCGCTGGGCAAAATCGGCATGCGGCGTGTCGACTTCAAACGCCCAGATCATGCCGGTGTTGCGGAAGTGCTTCACCCTGGGATGGTCGCGCAGCGGCTGGGCAATATGGTTGAACAATACTGCCTTGTCGCGGTTGAGGTTCAAGACATCGTCCTGAGCAAAGATATCCAGCGTGGCCAATGCGGCACGGCAGGCCAGCGGATTGCCGGTATAGGAATGTGAATGCAGGAAGCCGCGTGCCATTTCATCGGCGTAGAAAGCTTTATAGATATCGTCCGTCGTCATCACGATGGAAAGCGGCAGGTAGCCGCCGGTGATGCCCTTGGAGAGCAGCAGAAAATCCGGCCTGATGTGCGCCTGTTCGCAGGCGAATAGCGTTCCCGTTCTGCCCAT
>CAYOJU010000238.1:0-3829 GCA_964404355.1 uncultured Sideroxydans sp.
TGCCGCAAGGCTACCAGACCGAAATCGGCGAACGCGGCGTCGGACTCTCCGGCGGCCAGAAACAACGCATGGCCATTGCCAGAGCCCTCATCAAACAACCCAGAATACTCGTCTTCGACGAAGCCACCAGCAGCCTGGATGCCAACACCGCCGAGCACTTCGCCGCCACCATCAACCAGCTCAAGGGCAAAGTCTCGATGCTGTTCATCACCCATGCAATGCCGAAGAACCTGCTGGTGGATGAAGTGGTGAGGATTGGGCAGGGGGTGTTGAGCGCGGTAAGTGATTCGAACGGCTCAGCCAAGAAGGAAGCTGAGGGTGGAGTGCATGGGTGACTTGGGCGAAAAACAGAATTCAGTGAAGAATTTGAAATGGAGGATAGCGGTATGAGAAATATTCAATTTGTAATCGTGTTTTTACTATTACTAATTCACAGTGGAATATGCAGGGCTGATCTGCCTGTTGTACTTACGAAAGACACTAAGACGTTCGTTAATTTGATGGATACAGATTTAGTTAAGAAAAAGAATCTGCTTGATTGCGAGTTACGACTTGTAGGCAAAGCGCCGCATTACAAACTGATTTATAGCCTTGGGGAAATCGAGGTGCCCACCTTGGCGGTAAAGGAAGAAATTGATCATGCATTTGCGTATTTGGCAGTGAAAGCCACTATTAACAAATTGCCCGTTAGTACAATATTTATACGATATCAAGCTGACATTAGTAAGCCATACAAAATGGAGCTCAATTGCTTTATGTCTCCCTGCTACGCTCCAGTTGCTTATGTAATGACGTTGGATCGGTCTGAACAGCAAGTTTATTCTGTACTTCGGTCTCGATATGCAAAAGAACTTATTGATGATAGTCGATCGAATACTGGTGTTGATCATGGGGCAATCATGATTCGCGACCGACCACACGTGGAAACACCTAGTCCTGATGGTTTAGGCGGATCGGATGACATACATAAAACTGAATTGCATTACGTTTGTTCAACAGAACAATAAATAACAACCAACTAATTTGGAGTGAATTATGGTTTCTATTTCATACGGTGCATATAACCCAGGCAGTTTGTTCGGACTTGGAGATTCAGTCGGGATACGTACTGTACATCCGGTGAGTGGAGTAAAAAATGTCACCCATAATGGTCAAGATTATCCGAATCAAAGGGGTCAGCTTCGCATTTAATTTCCCAAAACCATGCCACGTCGCCCACGCATTAAATTAGCCGAAGTTCCGCAGCACATCGTGCAGCGCGGAATCAATCGCGAGCCGTGTTTCTTTGCCGAAGAGGATTATCACAGCTACCTCCACTGGCTACAGAAATCGGCTGGCGATTGGCACTGCGCCATACACGCATATGTACTGATGACCAACCACGTACATCTACTGGTGACGTCAGCAAAACCGGATGGCATCGCCAAAATGATGCAATCCATCGGACGACGCTACGTGCAATACATCAACCGCAGCTATCGGCGCACAGGCAGCCTGTGGGAAGGACGCTTCAAATCCAGCCTGGTACAGGCCGAAGAATATTTGCTCACCTGTATGCGCTACATCGAACTCAACCCCGTGCGCGCAAACATGGTGAACGACCCGGCGCAATATCGCTGGTCAAGCTATCGGCATAACGGCTTGGGGCAAATCGACGAACGCATCACCCCCCATTCGTTGTATCTGGCACTGGGCAAGGAAGAGACTGAACGCCTGGCTGAATATCGCGGACTGTTCCGCAGTGAACTGGATGATGCAGCGATAGCGGACATACGGCTTGCGCTGGCGCAGGGCCAACCGCTGGGAAGCAGCATCAATGGGGTCAGCATCGCATTTCTTTTTGAACAACCATGCGGCGCCTTATCGGCTTAAGGAATTACTTCGGATAGAACAGGAACAACCGATACCCCGACGGCTTGAGATCGGCGGTATCCATTCTTAGCTTGATATCCAGGTCGCGATTCGCCGGGACGCCAAGTTTCGCGTCTTCTCCCGCCTTCAGGTAATCCGCCGGTGAGAAGACCCGGCGGGCGATGGCGTGATCTTGTATGTCGGTAAGGGTTAGCTCCACGCTGGGATGCGCTTGGGTGTAAGGGGCGCGGTTGTGAACCAGCACATGCAGCGTGACCTGGCTGCTTTGATTGGGATCGGATTCCAGTTCGGAGGAGTCGATGGCGATCAGGTCGGCTCTTTGCGGCAAGGGCACGGTGCAATCGAGCAAGGAGCAATATTGCGCCAGCAGAGGTTTGAGTCCGGGCAATTGCGATCCAAGTTCGACACGGAAATCATAAGCGGCCTGGCCAATGAGTCCCAGCGCCAGTAATAAAGCCAGTGAAATCCCTACCCAATCGTTTTTGCGCGGCGGTTTTTCAACGACCTCGTCGGTGAGCTCTTCGACAAACTGGACTTGCTGTGCCAGGGTCTTGCGCTCGGCTTCCAGTTCGGGAATGGTGGGAATGGGGGTGAGATCGGGTTCGTCAGTCTCGAACTCGGGGCCGATGGGCAGACTGAGCTGCCGGCTGGGTTCGTCGTCATGCAGATGTTTGCGCGCATCGAAGACGTCGTGACAATGCCCGCAGCGCACCAGACCGTCATGCGCATCGAGCTGCGCGTCGGTCACTTTGAAGCGGGTGCTGCATACGGGACATTTGGTTATTTCAGTCATTTTTTGACGCCTGACAGACAACACCATCCATCTTCCAACACGGCGGGCGCAAGGTCAAACCATTGTGCGTAAATGCGCATGACTTCCTCGGCCTGTTCGGCAAGGATGCCGGACAACACGATGCGGCCGCCTGTTTTTGTGGCGCCAGCCAAAAGTGGCGCCAAGGCGCGCAAAGGGTTGGTGAGGATATTGGCGACGACCACGTCATATTGGGCGAGCGCAATGCCCTCGGGCAGGAAGAAGTCGGCATGTACCTGGTTGGCGGTTGCGTTGTCGCGGCTGGCAACCACGGCCTGGGCATCCACATCCACGCCGATGGCGCTGCCCGCGCCCAGTTTCATGGCCGCGATGGCGAGGATGCCGGAGCCGCAACCGTAATCCAGCACAGTCTCACCGCCTTTGAGGTTGGCATCCAGCCAGCGCAGGCACAGGCGTGTCGTGGGATGGCTGCCGGTGCCGAAGGCGAGTCCGGGATCGAGCGCGATATTGATGGCTGAAGGGTCGGTTGGGGTATGCCAGGTTGGCACGATCCACAGGCGGTCGCTGATGCGGATGGGGTCAAACT
This sequence comes from uncultured Sideroxydans sp., assembly GCA_964404355.1. Lineage (GTDB taxonomy): Bacteria > Pseudomonadota > Gammaproteobacteria > Burkholderiales > Gallionellaceae > Sideroxyarcus. Next base: position 3,231 of record CAYOJU010000238.1, read on the forward strand.
GCGCCTGGGTGAGACGCACCCAATCGCTTTCTTCCAGTGTCTCGACACTATGTTCGGGGAGAGAGGAAATGCCCAGTTCGGCGCAGCAAGCTTGCAAAATGCCTGCAACATCGGCATCGCTTTCGAACAGGGCGTTGACGAGATTGTGTTGCCAGACTGAGGAAGTGGGTTCACCCGGTTCGCCGAAGATGGCCTGTTCGTCGGGCGTGTCGGCATCGGCATCCAGCATGTCGACGGAAAGTGCGCCGTGGGCCAGCAGTGCCTCGCTCAGCGCTTCGGCGTAAGCCGCCTCGGCGCGCACTGACAGCGTGAGCCAACTCATATGATCAGAAGCAACGTAGCGAGCGCAGCTGAGACAAGGCGGCCAATGGCGAAAAACCGGAGTTTACTGTGATGTAAATGAGGATTTTGAGCCATTGGTCAACGCAGTATCAGCAAGCGCAGTAGTTGCGCTTACTTGCCTTTCTTTTCGGCCAGCTTGTGTTCCAAATAATGGATGCTGGTGCCGCCGCGAACGAATGCGGCGTCATTCATCAACTCCTGGTGCAGCGGGATATTGGTGTTGATGCCTTCCACCACCATCTCGGACAGCGCAGTGC
>CAYOJU010000239.1:0-3823 GCA_964404355.1 uncultured Sideroxydans sp.
GAGGGCGACGATTACGAGCAGGTGGGTTTTGAGTGGCAGTGAGAACGATGTCATGTAGCTGACATATTTGAATGGCCGTGTTTTTGACTCCCAGGGCGGTCACTCAGCCAAAGCAACTCGAAGGTCCGTTTTTCATAAGGAAGCGGTCGTTGCCAGGCAGAGTTTTGATGGCTATTGAAGGTCTCTTGCTAACCCAGGCTGTGTGAAAACGTCTTCATCCGGTAATCCTTAAATACCCATCGTGCGTTAATGCCAGCATGAATGCATGCTGGAGGCTCACAGATGAAACGATTCATTCAGAGCGAAAGTCGGAATCAGGTCGCGTTACTCCCCGAGTGCCTCGACGACTACATCAGTGAAGATAATCCGGTTCGTGTCATTGATTTGTTTGTTGATGAACTGGATCTGGTCGAACTAGGATTCGACAGTGCAGAACCCGCAGCAACCGGTAGACCTGGCTACCACCCCTCGTTACTTCTCAAGATATACATCTATGGTTACCTAAATCGAATCCAGTCCAGTCGCCGTCTGGAACGTGAAGCACAGCGCAATGTTGAGCTGATGTGGCTCACCGGACGACTGGCACCTGACTTCAAGACCATTGCCGACTTCCGGCATGACAACGGCACAGGCATCCGCAACGTCTGTAAACGCTTCGTCTTCATGTGCAGGCAACTTAATCTGTTCACCCAAGCCATTGTTGCCATCGATGGGAGCAAATTCAAGGCAGTCAACAGTTGGCAGATACGACATGCGTGATTTCACTTACATAAAGCAGGACAACGAGTACCAGTGTCCTGCTGGAAAGCGGTTGAAGTTTCGTTTCTCAACAATAGAGCATGAGATGAAGCTCAACGTTTACTTCAATTCAACCTGCCCGAGCTGTGAGTTGAAGAAGCGATGCACCCCGGGTAAGGAAAGGCGTGTGAGGCGATGGGAGCATGAAGATGTTCTGGATGCCGCTCAGGCGCGTCTTGATAGAAGTCCTGGCAAGATGATCCAGCGTCGCTGTACTGTCGAGCATGTCTTCGGCACATTGAAGTCCTGGATGGGCACGACGCACTTCCTGACGAAGACACTCAAGCACGTTGGCACTGAGATGAGTTTGCAGGTTCTGGCGTATAACCTGCGAAGAATGATGAATATCCTGGGGATTGAGGGAACAATGAAAGCGATAAGGTTAGTGGGGGCGTGAGTGGCAGTGTTTTTTATGTAAAAATACGGCGCTGGTTAGATTGATGTATCAAAGTGGGTGCGTCTACAAAGAACGTTTCCACACAGCCTCAACCCGAAGCGGACATGGCGGCTTCTCCAAAGCGGACACCATATCGGTCATATTTACAGCTATCTTTGAACGTCATAAAGCGAACGGATTTTCCAGTCGCAAATCTCTTCCGGTTTGCCATTCTTAATCAAGATCACTCCTGATGATGCTTCGTCAAAATATGTGAGGTCTCCATAAGTAAACACCCCTTGCTTAACGTTGTATCCATCGAAGGATTCCAGCATTCGGTTGATGGCGATAGCATGTTGTGGATTATCCTTATCAACAACTCTAATCATCAACGATGAATTGCCTCGTGCAGCTACACTCTCATAATCCACCAAGGTAAGATTCTCAGGTTTGCCATCATTATCAATATCAGCAGTCGCCAGCCCCTTGACCACTTCTTTGTTAAGAACGGTCTCGTTATCAACTGGGCTAAAATCCACATGTTTGACATTGCCCGCTGAAGCGGCATTACAAACCGGATTTTCCTTGCCCTTTGTTATTTCAATACGTGGCTTGTTGCGCGGTATGAATTCACATGCTGCTTCAAACCTATCCTTAGTCATGTGTAACAGTTGCTTTAGATCGCTTCCATCGCTGGTTAACACATAGTATTTACCATTCACAGCTAGCAAAGCCAAGTCAGATTCATTCGAATCTATATCGACGATCTCTTTGGCATCCTTTCCTGAGATAGCATGTCCATTGCTTATATGAGCAGTCCCTTCCACATTGATGAGAAATGGATCTGGAACGCCATCATCATTAAGGTCGACAAGCCAAGACGTCCCACCAGGCTGATATGTTTGACCAAACAGCTTGTTAACTTTTGCCTGTATGCTTTTGTCCTCTGGAACATATAACTTTTCTAGCTCTCCACGATTGGCATAATCAGCCACAGTTTGACAAGCTACAGCACCGTTATCAGACGATGAAAGTTGCGCTATACGAGCCTTGTATTGAGTTTGAAGGCAGGAAATATCCAAACAAGCATTGCGTTCTTTTATCCATTGCTTCTGATTCTGTTTTATTGATTCTGATCGCGGATGGTTTTGAAGGGTAGCTTTGTAAGCTGAATTTAAGTCTTCATCGAGCTTAGATAAGGAAGAATCAGAACAGATGAGCTTCTCGTTGTTCGTCACAGCTTTCATGCAATCAAAACTTGCAGCCTGTGCCGCAACTGGCAGCACCAACGATGCTAGAGCTATCCATGTAATTCGCTTCATGCTGCCCCTTTTTCAGTGCTGAAACTCATAATTGGAGGACGCCTTCGAATGACTGCAACTGGCCGACTTCTGCCTTTTGTGCATCATATCAACGAGCGTCTGCTATAGACTTGCAAAGCAGACATTTCCTATTTCTCAATTTCAATTTTCATATCCCTGACAATTTGTGGAACATTCATCCACTTAATGAATGCAGGGTTTGCTGCTTCCATTGCCTTCTTTGTCCTAGCCCCAAGCGCAAGCAGAATGGCATATTTTTTACTACCTGTATCGCAAATATAAAATGTTTCGTTTGTGAATTCTGCCAGCTTCGAGTGATATTCCATCACTGCACCAAAGCAGGAGCCGCCAGAGCTGCCTGGCAATTGATAGGTCAGTCTTTTAACAACTTTCGTTCCAGGTTTATCTTCAAGAGTATTCTTCACGTCAGCGTTAAATAGATCTTGGAGAGTTCCGCCATCTAAGGAAAGAGTCTGGATCGAGAAATAATTTGGAGTGTTGTTTATTGAGTTTGCCCCATCGGGCAAAAGAATCATGAACGCTCCACTGACCTTAGCAAGATCGTAGCGCATATGGTAACCGGGAACCTCACAGCCAGTTACCATATGGTCTCTACTTGCTGCGTAAGGCAGGTAGCACTGCGGTTCAGCACTGGCTTTCTTCTCACTCTTGTTTGTATCTGAGTCTTTGATATGAATTGATGCCTTCGCAACAAAGCGCGATGAAGGCGAAGGGAGCTTTTTGCCATGGCTGGCTTTCAGAATACATTGGGCAACGCTTCCTTCTGGAAGGATAACAACTTGTTCGCTATCGCCATCCTTGTTGATAACAACGTAAGCCGTAATGTCACCAGCAAAACTCGAAGTCACGCAGGTTTGTAATAACTTTCCATTTTCAAAGAAGCTCTCTATCACCTTCTTTTCATAGTCTTGTCCTTTCGGGGCTGCCACATCTTTTGCATTACTCTTTGAAAGTTCATCCAGTAGTTTGGGGTCATATAACTCGTAGAACATTGTCGATTTATCTTGCTGCCATTCAAACCGGTAAACAGGACGAGTCTTAGTTGTCTGCTCATCACTACGTGCAGGCCTTAGGATGACTCTATTTTTCTGAGAAAGGTCAAACAGAACAGGTATGCCAGGCATAACCCCGGATGTCACTTCCACTTTGGATGTCTTTGGAAAATCTGGCGTGCGGCCAGTGAAAACTAGATCAAGTGCTCCGGCATTTGAAACATAAGCTAGAACAACGAATAGCGACGTCCACAGAATATGGTTTCTCATATGTTCCTTAAATTGGCGACCTCAATATCAGTCCGCTATTGGCC
>CAYOJU010000240.1:0-3811 GCA_964404355.1 uncultured Sideroxydans sp.
GCGACCCCAGCGCGCCGCCCCTGCGGGGTTCCCTGCGTTGCTCAACTGGTCAGGCCTCCTCATAAACTCGCACGATCCGCTACGCGGCCACGTGCTCAAACATATTCGTCAGAATTCCCTGACCAGTTTCCGCTACTCGGCGGCGCACAGGGGAAGGAAAAGTCAAAACCACAAACCACTGTGTGGGCACTTCGTGCCCACGCTACTTGCTAGTGGTAGTGCCATTTAAATGGCACCTTTTTCCGAAAGTCGTCGTAATAAAGTACATAGCCGTCTTCGTTGTAACCGCTACTCCAAAACAGTACTTCAGACTTTCCGTCTTTATCGTAATCGCCTACGTCCAATAACATCAAACTGTCTCCTATGAACTCAACTCTTGAATTCCGGATATAAAACCATTGACTGCTCCACTCTGGCCCTAGTGGCCCATCACAATGATAATTGTCAGAATTTAGTCCCATTGAAATTAGTACTCCACCATCTTTTGATCGATACCCTTTGAATATCTTCAATTCCTCAATACCAAACACATAAGGAGTAGCCTTTTCCTGTTCAGGATTTGTGCAGTTAACAACTTTAGACTTTTGTAACTCTCGATTAAGCGAGTCGAATAACATCTCTTTGTATTCCGAACCAACCTTGAATGGTTTCCAGTCCGCCGGATCTTTAACATTTGGTTCCGACACTATCACGAGCGGTCTCGATTTCGGCTCGCCACACCAACCGCCAAATGACTTAGATGTATTTCTAACTATAGGATACTGCCCTGCTGGGGCCAGCAGCACTTCTCCCGCGGAATACCCATCCGGGCGCCTTGGATAGGTTGGTGAAGAATTGGTCAACCTCAAGGTTCCAAGCAATTTACCATCGAAGCCGACGGTCCACTCACGATCCCAGGCAACCTGAATATCAGGTGAATCAGGAGAATCCATACCTATCCATCCATCTTTGGTTTTTGCATACATGATGAGTGCACGCGTATTCACGTCCTTAGCACATTGCTTTTCATCCAATACGCCAACGAGGATTGGTTCAGCACTAAGGAAAGTATCTGCAAAAATATTGGCCGTCGACATGAGCAGAACTATGAGTACCAACACATTTGTTTTCTTGCTCATATTCAATTCCCTTCTTTAAATGCTCCACCAGCCTAGCAGAGTGGGCACGAAGTGCCCGCTTTGTGGTTTTGAATTTCGTTTTTCCTTCCCCTGTGCGCCGCCTCGATATTTCGCAAACAAGCGGGGATTTAGGCGAGCACTGTCCGAGCTCCGCAGTGGGGCACGGGGTGTGTGCCCCGCCAGGGCGAGTTGCGCAGCCCCGCTTGTTTGCGAAATATCGAGGGAACCCCGCAGGGGCGGCGCGCTGGGGTCGCCTTTTCTTTGGTTACTTTCTTTTGGCGAAGCAAAAGAAAGTGACTAGCTGTCGGGCTACCCCCGACGGTGTTGGTTTTAAGATAAGTGAAAATACAACGTGCCCTCCCTCACCCTAACCCTCTCCCAGAGGGCGAGGGGATCAACCCCGCCGTCCTTGCCTCCAAACAAACCCCAGCATCAACCCAACCAACACCAACACCCCCCCATTCCCCCAAACCACATACATCGTGCTCCCCGCATATCCTTTCACTTCCGCCGTCAACACCCCCTCCTCATGCTGCGGCAGCATCGCCTGTATGCGCCCATCCACACCAATCACAGAGGTAACACCGGTATTGGTCGCCCGCAACACCATGCGCCCCGTTTCCAGTGCGCGCATCTGCGACAACTGGTTGTGCTGAATTGCGGCGAACGAATCCCCATACCACGCATCGTTGGTGACGTTCACCAGCAGCGTGGCTTGCGGCAAGGCGTGGACGATCTCTTCGCCGAAGGCATCTTCGTAGCAGATGTTCACCGCGACTTTTTGCCCGGCCACATTGAGCGGCGGCTGGTTCGCGCCGCCGCTGGCCTGATCGCCCATGGGTATCTGCAGCACTTCGTTGACGAACCAGCCGAGCACAGAGCGCAGGGGAATGAATTCGCCGAACGGGACGAGATGGTTCTTGCGGTAATGCTGGCTTTCCGAGGCACCCAGCGAATAGACGCTGTTGTAGTAGTTGCCGTTCTCTTTCTCGAACGCGCCGATAAGGATGTCGCCGCCGTTCTTGCGTGCGTGGTCGCCCAGCATGGTCTGGTAAAAATCCGGCACGTTGCTGCGTAGCAGCGGCAACGCGGTCTCTGGCATCACGATCAGCCGGGCATCGCTGCTCTGCGCAAGGCGGCGATAGGTTTCCAGCGTGCCGATCAATCTTTCTTCGGCGAATTTTTCGTCCTGCGCGATGTTGCCCTGCAGCAGGCTGACCTTGAGCGGCTCGCCCTGCGGCTGCGTCCACTGGATGCCGCGTAACAGCGCTCCGCCCAGCCACAAGACCAGCAATACGCCTACCGCGACCTTGACCTGCTTGGCCCGGCGCCCGCTCCACAAGGTCAGCACCAACCCGGCACTCACCGCGATGATGAGCGATACGCCGAATACGCCGAGCAACGGCGCGTAGCCCGCCAGCGGGCTGGATGGCACTTGCGAGTAACCCATAGCCAGCCAGGGGAAGCCGGTGAACAGCAGGCCGCGCAGCCATTCGGCCAGCGTCCAGATCGCGGGCATGATCAGCAGGATGCGCCAACTGGATGCCGGCTTGAACTTCGCCTGCACATACCCCGCCAGCGCGGGCAGAGTGGCATTCACCGCGGCAAACAGCGCCGTTGCCAACCCCGCCAGGATGGGGTGCATGTAGCCATAGATATGGAGTGCGACATAGATCCAACTGATGCCGACACAGAACAGGCCCATGCCGAACGCGAATCCCAGCCAGGCCGCCTGCGCCGGACGTTCGGCGCGGCTCCACAGCCAGAACAGCACGGCGAGGGACAGCACAGGCAGAGGAAATAAGCCGACGGGGGCGAAGCCGAAAACGGCGACGGCACCGGCGAGGAAGGCTTTCAGGTAGGGCGAATAGATGAGTTTTTTCACGAATAGCGGCGATAAAGTTGATTCGACAGATTATACGGTGTAACTTCCGCCGCACGTCACCGGTAACCCAATCCGCATCATGTTAAACCATTCAGAATTGCTCGAAGAGATCAGCTCCATGCTGCTCGACAGCGAACTGTTCAACCACCTTACCCCGCCGGAGTTGCGCGCTGCCGCGCGTTATTTCAGCATCAACAAGATCGCCCAGGACGAAACCGTCTTTGACGAGGGCGATATCGGCAATTTCATGTGCATCGTGCATTCCGGCCGCATTGCAGTGATCAAGGCAAACCAGAACGGGGAATTGGTACAAGTCGCCACGCTGCATCATGGACGGTCCTTTGGCGAAATGGCTGTACTGGATGGCGAGCGCCGCTCCGCTGCGTGCGTGGCTGCGGAAGACAGCATTTTGCTGACGCTTTCCAAAGAGGCGCTGGACAAGATGCTGGAAGAACATCCTCGCATTGGCGCCGACGTCATCCGCGCCATTGCCGTCAGCCTGTCGCGCAGGTTGCGCATGGCGGTGGGCCAGTTGGTCGATCACCTCGTTTAAGGCGAACCATGCTCGACTTTACTGAATACACCAAGATTTTTATCAGCCTGTTCGCGATCATCGATCCGTTCGGTATTATTCCCATCATCATCGCTTTCACCGCCGGCATGACGGCGCAAAAACGCGATCGCGTGGGACGTATCGCTTCGCTTGCTGTGCTGGTGATCCTGATCGCGGCGCTGCTGCTGGGTGAAGCGATTCTTTCATTCTTCGGCATCAGTATCCATTCGTTCCGCACCGCAGGGGGCATCTTGT
>CAYOJU010000241.1:0-3764 GCA_964404355.1 uncultured Sideroxydans sp.
CAGCTACGAAGAGGCCCTCAAGAATGCCGACTCGGTCAACGACCTGCGCCTGAAGATCAAACTGGAAGGCAAGGCCACCAAGGACAGGAACGTGATGAGCGGCCTGGAAAACCTGAAGATGACCTGAGCGGTCGGGGTAGTTGTAGGGTTGGCACGCCTTGGTCCCCGCAAGGGGGAGGCCGATGGGTACCCAACGGCTGCGCCGTTACCCATTCGCACTGCCCACGCGGATTTTCCAAAATCAACGCCAAAACCGTCGGGGGTAGCCCGACAGCTAGTCACTTTTTCTTGCTTCGCCAAAGAAAAAGTAACCAAAAAGAAGGCGACCCCAGCGCGCCGCCCCTTCGGGGTTCCCTGCGTTGCTCAACCAGACAGGCCTCCTCATAAACTCGCACGATCCGCTACGCGGCCACGTGCTCAAACATATTCGTCGGACTACCCCTGTCTGGTCTGCGCTACTCGGCGGTGCACAGGGGAATGAAAAGCGAAAAACCAAAATCAAGAGCAAAGCCAAACCAGTATGTGGGCGCAAAGCGCCCACATACTCACAAACAAAACAGTGTTGGCACGCGTGCCAACACAAAACCGCTTTTGAATTTCCTTCCCCTGTGCGCCGCCTCGATATTTCGCAAACAAGCGGAGATTTAGGCGAGCACTGTCCGAGCTCCGCGACAGGGCACGTTTTGTGTGCCCTGTTAGGGCGAGTTGCGCAGCCCCGTTTGTTTGTGAAATATCGAGGGAACCCCGAAGGGGCGGCGCACCGGGGGCGCCTTCTTTGGGTTACCTTTCTTGGCAAGACAAGAAAGGTAACTAGCTGTCGGGCTACCCCCGACGAAGTTGGTTTTGATATTAACGAATCCACGTGGGCAGTGCGAATGGGTAACGGCGCAGCCGTTGGATACCCATCGGCCTCCCCCTTGCGGGGGCACAAAACGTGCCCACCCTACATAACCCTACCCCTCATTGGTACAGCGCCGGAAATTGTTTCTGCAACTGCCCCAGTTTGGGCATATCGTTGAACACGATATAGGGTTGGTAAGGATGCAGCGCCAGATAGTTCTGGTGATACTCCTCCGCCGGATAGAACTGCTGCAACGGCACAACCTGCGTCACGATGGGCACGGAAAATTTATGTGCGGTGGTGAGTTGCTGTATGGTGCTTTGCGCAATCTTCTGCTGTTCGTCACTGGTATAAAAAATCGCCGAACGATATTGAGTACCGGTATCCGGCCCCTGGCGGTTGAGTTCGGTCGGATCGTGCGCCACGCTGAAAAACACCTGCAGCAATTGCTGATACGAAACCCGCGCGGGATCGAAACGCACGCGCACCGATTCGGCGTGCCCGGTATTGCCCTCGCTCACCCTCTCGTAATGTGCGGTCGCGGCATTGCCGCCCGCGTAACCCGATTCCACTTTCGTTACGCCTTTGACATGCTTGAACACGGCATCCACACCCCAGAAACAGCCGCCGGCAAACACCGCCGTTTGCTCCGTCGGTGCCGCGTTGGCACCGGATACCATACCTATGCTGAATATCAGCAGCACGCTGCTCAATAAATAACTGATGTTTGCCATGATAGTTCTCCCGTTCACTAGCCGAAGGTAAAGGCAAATGCCTGTGCCCCGTCATCCAGAAATTCGATGCGGAAAGTTCTGTTTTTGATCTCCCCGCGTTGCCGGATCAATTGATAAAGCCGCTGCTCGCGGATCTCGCCATTACCCTCCGCACTGATGTCAGTACCGTGATCTGCGCCGGGTGCTGCGTCGTCCAGCGTTACCTTGAAACGCAGCGGCTTGCCGTTACCGGAACCCATGACCAGATGCAAGTCGCGGCCGCGGAAGCGAAAACTGATCGCTCCGCCCTGTTCTTTCAGGGTTGCCGCCTCACCGCTCACCAACCATGTTCCGTTCAATGCCCAATGGTTCAGCTTGAGTACGCGCGGGGCTGTGTATTGGAACGGGTTTTCGATCTTGAGAGGCTCGCGCGACGCGAAATGTTCCTGCCGCGCATAACCCAGATACGTTTCCGGAGACCGCTCCATATCCGCAGCTGCCGCGGTTGCACCGCTGCCTTGCACATCCACGAAATTATTGTTCACCGCAACATCCTTGTTCGTCTCCTTGAGCAAAGCCTGGATTCTCAACTCCGTTTCCTGATACGCGCCTTCGCCGAAGTGCTGATCGCGGATGCGTCCCTGTGCATCAATCAGGTAATGCGCGGGCCAGTATTCGTTCTTGAATGCATTCCAGATCGCGTACTGGTTATCAATGGCCACCGGATATTTGATACCCAGTTCGTTCACTGCCTGTTCGACGTTCTTGATATCCTTCTCGAAGGCGAATTCCGGCGCATGCACGCCGATGATGACCAGACCCTGCGCGCGATATTTCTCATCCCACGCTTTCAAGTACGGCAGTGTGCGCAAACAGTTGATGCAGGAATACGTCCAGAAATCCACCAGCACCACTTTGCCGCGTAACGACTCCATATTCAGCGCAGGTGAATTCAGCCACTGCGTTGCTCCCGCCAATGCGGGTGCCATGCCGGTATCAGCTATCTGGGTCGCCTCTGTATGTTGCGCAAGATTTGCGATCAGCTTCTGCTCAGTTGCGGTGGTATTGGCCGATGTAAATTGCGCCAGGAAGCGCGTATCCCAACCGAGGGCGATGATCACGATGCCGCCCACCACAGCGACGCCCAGCACGCGACGCACCCACTCTTCCACACCGAAACTGCGTTTCATCCAGCCGATCACACGCGCGCTGGCCAACAACGCGACACCCAGCGAAGTCGCCGCACCTGCAGCGAACGTCAGCAGCAACAGGGCGCTATACAAATTTGCGCCGTGCAAAGCTGCACCTGCCAAGACCAAACCCAATATCGGCCCGGCACAAGGCGCCCACAGGAAGCCGACCGCCACACCCAATAGCAATGATCCTTTTAGGCTTCCCTGCTCATCGGCACGTTGCTGCAAGCGTCCGCCAAACAAAACGAACGGTCGCATCATGCGTTCCGACCAGGACGGAAAGATCAGCGCGAAGCCCAACAGCAACAGCAGCAACATCGCCGCATAGCGCCCGTATTGATTCACCTCGACCAGCCAGGCACCGCCCACCGCGGCCAAGCTGGCCAGCACGGTAAAGGTCAGCGTCATGCCGATCAGAATAGGCACGCCGGAGCGGCGGAACGACTGCTCCGAACGCGAGAAAACGAAAGGCAGCACCGGCAATACGCACGGGCTCAGGATGGTAAGTACGCCGCCGAGATAGGCGAGCAGGAAGATCAGCATGAGGTGTTTTCCCTGTTGTCTGGTTTATTTGGTTCTGGGCACAAAGCGCAGCGCCACCGTATTCATGCAGTAGCGCAGGCCGGTCGGCTTCGGGCCATCGTCGAACACGTGGCCAAGATGCGCATCGCACAAGGCGCAGCGCACTTCGGTACGGGTCATGCCGAACATGCGATCCGTGATGTTGCGCACATTCTCCGGCGCGATGGGTTGCCAGAAGCTGGGCCAGCCGGTACCGGAATCGAATTTTGTGGCGGAGTCGAACAGGGCGTTGTCGCAGCAAATACAGCGATACAAACCCGGCTCATGCCTGTCGTAACCGGGCTGGGAGAACGCCCGCTCCGTGCCCTGCTGGCGCGTCACTTCGTAGGCCAGCGGCGACAGGCGTTTTTTCCATTCGGCGTCGTTGTTCACTTTGGCTGCAGTGGCAAGCCCGAGCGGCTTGCCGTCATCGGAATATTTCATGATGGTCACCTG
>CAYOJU010000242.1:0-3704 GCA_964404355.1 uncultured Sideroxydans sp.
TTGATCAACACCGGCGCTTATCACGTGCGGCAATGGGCGATGAGGAAATACGGCTGATGTTCCCCATACAACTTTCCAACATCCGCTTTACGCCGGACGGTCGCCCGGTTCTTGCCGGGGTCGATCTGGATATCGATGCCGATGGCATCACCGTAATCATCGGTCCCAACGGTGCCGGCAAGACGGTGTTGCTGCGCATCATGGCCGGTCTGCAGGCACCGCATGATGGCAACATCCACTGGAACGGCAACGGTTGCCCGGAACCCGGAATCGCAATGGTCTTCCAGCATCCGATACTGCTGCGCAGTTCGGTGTTCCATAACGCCGGGCTGGGTCTCAAACCGTTTGGCCTGTCTCGTGCGGAAGCGAAACGGCGCACCATGCAGACACTAGAACGCGTCGGCCTTGCACATCGAGCTACGGACAGCGCACGGCTGCTGTCGGGTGGCGAACGCCAGCGTCTGGCGCTGGCGCGTGCCTGGGCGATGCGCCCGCAACTGTTGTTGCTGGACGAACCAACTGCGGCACTTGACCCTTCTGCCACTGATGTTGTCGAAGGCATCGTGCGCGAGATTCGCACCGATGGAACGCGTATCATCATGACAACACACAACCTGGGACAGGCGATGCGCATTTCCGATGACATCGTTTTTCTGTCCAGCGGACGCGTGATCGAACGCGCGCCGACTTCCCGTTTTTTTGCAAGACCGCAGTCCAACGAAGCCAAACTTTTTATACAAGGAGAACTGCCATGGCGAATTTCTTTCGACAACTGATTATTTTCTTCTGCGTGATGCTGATGGGTGGTATCGCGAATGCCGACGAGTCCATCGTCGTGGCTTCAACTACTTCGACCGAACAGTCCGGGCTGTTTGGTCACATCCTGCCGGTATTCGAAGCCAAGACCGGCATCAAGGTCAAGGTGGTGGCGCTGGGTACCGGCCAAGCACTGGATACCGCTCGTCGCGGCGATGCCGATGTGGTGTTTGTGCATGATCGGCCAGCCGAAGACAAATTCGTTGCCGAGGGCTGGGGCGTTGATCGCCGCGATGTCATGTACAACGATTTTGTGATTGTCGGCCCCAAGGCGGATGCGTCAAAGGTCAAAGGCACCACCGATGCGGTTGAAGGCTTCCGCCGCATGGCCGCCGGCACCACACCGTTCATTTCCCGCGGCGACAAGAGCGGCACGAACTCCGCCGAACTGCGCTTCTGGAAAGAGGCCAATATTGATCCGAAAGCCTGGGCAGGCTACAAGGAAGCGGGTGCAGGCATGGGCCCCACGCTCAACATGGCTGCTGCCATGGGCGGATACACGCTGTCTGATCGCGGCACCTGGCTTTCCTTCAAAAATCGCCAGGATTTGGAAATCGTATTGGCCGGAGACAAACGTCTCTTCAACCCCTACGGCGTCATGCTCGTGAACCCGGCCAAATATCCCAACGTCAAGAAGGAAGCCGGGATGAAATTCATCAACTGGATCACCTCGCGCGAAGGCCAGGAAACAATCGCCGCTTACAAGATCAACGGCGAACAACTGTTTTTCCCGAGCGCGAAAAACTGAAGGGTCTGTCATGACCAGAAAAAACACGTTGAACGTTGCCGAGGCGCGACAGACGATGCTCGATGTTCTCAGTCCGGTAACGGGCTGGGAAGCGTTGCCGATACGTCGCGCCCTTGATCGCATTCTCTACCGCGACGTCACCGCGCCTTTCGACGTACCGGCCCACGACAACTCGGCCATGGATGGCTACGCAGTCAGAGTCGGCGACTTGTCTGCCAACGCAGAAACCCGGCTGAAAATCGTCGGCACGGCATTCGCAGGCAATGCCTTCTCCGGCCTGGTCGGCAACGGTCAGGCAGTGCGCGTCATGACGGGTGCCGTGCTGCCGCGCGGTGCCGATGCTGTCGTCGTGCAGGAAGTGGTGCGGGTCGATGGCGATGCCGTCATCGTGCCATCGGGCCAGGAGGCGGAACAAAACGTGCGCCGCGCCGGAGAAGATCTCGCGCGCGGCAATCCTGCACTGCTGGCCGGCAAGAGCCTTGGACCGGCAGAGATCGGCCTGCTGGCTTCGCTCGGCATCGGTGAAGTGACAGTGCGTCGCCGCCTGCGCGTGGCCTTCTTTTCCACCGGAGATGAAGTCGCCTCCATCGGGCGCCCATTGGCACCGGGCGAAATCTACGACAGCAACCGCTACACTCTTTTCGGCGCACTCACACGACTGGGTGTCGACCTGATCGACATGGGCGTGGTGCGCGACAATCCAGCCGCGCTGGAGCAGGCACTCAAGGAAGCTGCAGCTCAGGCCGATGTCATCCTGACGAGCGGCGGCGTTTCCGTCGGCGATGCCGATTTCATCCGTGAACTCACGTCACGTTTGGGCAATATTGAATTCTGGAAACTCAACATCAAGCCCGGCCGTCCCATGGCGTTCGGACGTATCGGCAACGCCTGGCTATTTGGGCTGCCCGGCAACCCGGTCGCGGTGATGGTGACTTTTTATCAGGTCGTGCTTGATGCATTGTGCAAGTTGATGGGCTGTGCGCCACTGCCGGAACGCCCGTTGTTCAAGGTGCCCTGCATCTCGTCCATCACCAAATCGCCAACGCGCCGCGAATTTCTGCGCGGTGCGCTGTTCCTCGACAACGGTATCTGGAAAGTCCGGCCCGACAGCAATCAGGGTTCGGGCATCCTGAGTTCGATGTCCAGTGCCAACTGCTTCATCGTCTTGCCGGAGACAAGCGGCGACGTTAAAGCAGGAGACATGGTCGACGTGCAACCCTTCGACGGACTTATTTGATGTCGACCGACTGCAACTCCGGAAAATTACACGACTTCCGCGGTCGTCGCTGGTTGAGCGTCTTCCTGCGCAGCGCGCACCTGGTTGCAGTGATTGCCTTTGCTGCTGTGCTGTTACCAGCACCATCGACGCCACTGCCGGAACATGCCGGCAGCGCCGTGCTGATCACCGGTGTCCTGATCTGGCTGCTCGACATCTGGCACAAACCCGGCCATCTCGTTGAAGGCGCCGGTCTCAGCATGCTGCTAAAACTGGCACTGATTATAGGGATGATATTCGCACATGGCTTACGCATGCCCTTGTTCTGGATCATCGTCGTCTGGTCGGCTGTGTTCTCGCATGCGCCGTCGAACTTTCGTAACGCGCGCCTGCCTAAAACTTGATATACCGTTTTTTTGTCGAAGCAGTTCGGCTTCGCCTTGTAGAGGAAATGTCTTATGAAAACTGACGTAGTTACCGATTCAGAGTCGACTCCGTGGCCTCAGGCTCCTACATGGTGGGACGCCAGCAGGACAGAAGGAATGGCTGCCTTCGGCGCGCCGGTCAAGATCACGGTCGATGGAAAAGAGTTCGAGGCGCCCGCCGGTGCCTCGGTGCTCAATGCCGTCATCGCCGCAGGAGTCTACGTGCCGCACCTGTGCACCCACCCCGAACTGCCCCCGGCCTGCCGTCGCGGCGAAGGTGGCGGCTGCAATCTCTGCGCGGTGGAAACATCGTTACGTCCCGGCAAGGTCACCCATGCCTGCAAGATCGAGGTGACGGAAGGCATGGCTATACGCACCGAGTCACCCCTTATCCGTATCGGCAGGCAATCGGCGCTGTCCAAGATCCTCGCCAATCATCCCCACGTCTGCCTGACCTGTCCCGAGCGCAATATCTGCAACCGCAACGAGTGCGCCTACG
>CAYOJU010000243.1:0-3701 GCA_964404355.1 uncultured Sideroxydans sp.
GTTCGATGAATGATCCAGAAGGCTTCTGGCGCAAGCAGGCCGAAGCCTTGGAGTGGTACAAATTTCCGCAGAAGATACTGACGCAAGATGCGGACGGAATCGGCTACTGGTTCGCCGATGGCGAAATGAATACTGCCTATATGGCGCTGGATCATCATGTGAAGAACGGTCGCGGCGATCAACTGGCGCTCATATTCGACTCTCCCGTTACCAACACCAAGGCGAAATACACCTATTCCGAGTTGACCGACGCTGTCGCGCGCACTGCAGGCATGTTGGCCGACCTGGGCGTGGTCAAAGGCGACCGCGTCATTATTTATATGCCGATGATCCCGGAGGCAGTCATCAGTATGCTTGCCGTCGCCCGTCTGGGCGCGATCCACTCCGTCGTTTTCGGCGGCTTCGCACCGCCTGAACTGGCTTTGCGCATCGACGATGCAAAACCGAAAGTCATCCTCACCGCCTCCTGCGGTATCGAGGTCAAACGTATCATTGAATACAAGCCGCTGATCGATAAAGCATTCGAACTGGCCAAACATAAACCACAAAGCTGCGTCATCTATCAGCGTCCGCAAGTCACCGCAACCCTGACACCGGGACGCGACCACGAATGGACCTCATTGCTGGCCAAAGCGAAGCCTGTCGGCTGTACGCCGGTCAAAGGCAGTGACCCGCTGTACATCCTGTACACCTCCGGCACCACCGGCAAGCCCAAGGGTGTGGTGCGTGAGAACGGAGGTCATGCCGTTGCACTCAAGTACAGCATGAAGGCCATTTACGACACCAACCCGGGCGATGTGTTCTGGGCTTCGTCCGACGTGGGCTGGGTGGTTGGTCACTCCTATATTGTGTATGCACCGCTGCTGCACGGCTGTACCACCGTGGTGTATGAAGGCAAGCCGATCATGACGCCGGATGCCGGTGCGCTGTGGCGCGTCTGCGCCGAATACGGCGTGAAGGCCCTGTTCACAGCCCCAACTGCATTCCGCGCCGTGAAGAAGGAAGATCCGCAAGCCCTGCTCATGAAGCCGTACGACTTGAGCAAATTGGTAACCATCTTCTCCGCCGGAGAACGTCTCGATCCGCCGACCGAAGCCTGGTTGACCGAAGTCAGCGGCAAGCCGGTGATCGATCACTGGTGGCAGACAGAAACCGGCTGGTCGATCACCGCCAACTTGCGCGGCGTCGAACCGATGCCAATCAAGTCCGGTTCTTCCACCATGCCCGTGCCCGGCTTCAATGTACAGATCCTGGACGAGAACGGCCATCAAATGGCACGCAACGAACAGGGCTACATCGCGATCAAGCTGCCGTTGCCGCCCTCATGCCTGAACAAAGTCTGGGGCGACGACAAGAAATTCGGCGAAAGCTACCTGAGCATGTTCCCCGGCTATTACGCCACCGGCGATGGCGGTTACATCGACAACGATGGTTATGTGTTCGTGATGGGACGCGTGGACGATGTGATCAACGTGGCTGGACACCGTTTGTCCACGGGCGAAATCGAGGAGGTGATCGCGACCCATCCGTCTGTGGCGGAATGCGCAGTGATCGCCCGCGACGACGACCTCAAGGGTCAGGTGCCGATGGGATTGGTGGTGCTGAAATCCGGTGTGACGGCTGACGAAGCCACACTGCAGAAGGAACTGGTGACACGCGTGCGTGAAGCCATCGGCGCGATCACCTGCTACAAGGATACGGTCATTCTCAACCGTTTGCCCAAGACCCGCTCCGGCAAGACGTTGCGCAAGACCTTGTGCAACATCGTCAACGGCAAACCGTACACCGTACCGTCAACTATCGACGATTCCGGCGTGATCCCGGAAATCATCGAAACCTTGCGCGGCAAGGGTTTCGTGAAATAACCGGTCGGCGCTTCACCCGTAAAAAAGCCAGCAGGAATGCTGGCTTTTTTATTGGGCGGCTTCCGGCCTCATTCGATCTCGTCACCCACCTGCGCCTGGGCGTACCACGCATTCAATTCAGTGGCGGTACGACCTTTGCTCCAGGCGGCAACATCCGCCTCGCCAACCGGCGTGTAGGGGCCGTGCTTCACTTCAAAAATCACCGCCCCTGCATCGCGTGACAGCACGGCGTGCCAGCCGCCTGCGGGTATTTCAACTACGCTGCTGTCTTCGCCCAATACCGTGCGCTCGATAACCCGACCTGCGTTGTCAAATACCAGCACGGTAAAGCGACCGCTCAACGCGGTCAGCACCTCCCAGGTCTGGGGATGACGATGCGGCACGATCAGCGTATCCGGCTCCATGGCAATAGCCAGGCGCTGGATGGGGTCGCCAAGCTCCTGATGCAGGTTGGAATTGGCGCGCAAACGCGGGGATTGACGTGCTTGCTGGCTCAGCATGGACAGGTTGGCGGTGGATATTTTCTTCAAGATGATTCTCCTTTGGGGAAAGCGCATTCTACAGAAACTCGCCTCGCTTGTTTCTCACGCTTTTATCCATGGGCTACAGCGTATAGAATCCCGACCCATGTTTCCCTTTCAGAATAACTATTGCCTGGCCTGCTTCACAACCATGCTTTTCGCATTCCCAGGGTTTGTGCAAGCCGAAGAAACTCACAGCAAGGTGACGCATCCTGAAGAGGTTCATCCCGGCGAAGCAACAAAATCCGAACTGGTATTCGAGCTCGACCCCTACTACACCAACGTTGATTACAACGTTCCGCTTAGCAGTAAACCCATACCCACCATTGCATCCGACAGCGAGGCTGTCATCTACCGCGAGCTCATCAAGGACTCGCTCATCCCTCGCTTCATGGTGCTCGAGGCCAGTGTTTATCCGCTGGCGTCAGCCACCACGTATATCAAATCGCATTCGCCGCATCTCTACCGGCAGGGAGAAATCGGTTATAGCGGCATCAACCTGTTCGAATCCGCCACCGCCGGTTTCCAGGAACCCTGGGCGATATCGGCCTTCTTCGGCAACGTGGCCAAGCTGCAACGCCAACAAGACCAGCGTCAGGGCAATAACTACGGCTACACCGGTTATCTGTTCAGCGCAGGCAACAAGCACATCAAGAACAACACGCTCGTCACCGACGACTGGTGTGAATTCGAGTGGAAGATCAAGGGCAAGCTCGACTATGAAGACGAGAAACTGTCGTGGAGCTTCCGTGCCGGGGGACGCTATAACTCGAACAAGGACGTCAACAATGTGACCTACATCAGCCTGCACCGCAGCAACCTCGATTTGCGTTTTTCGTTCCTGGAATGGCTGGAAAATGCCAATTTCGATCTGCGCATGCATTTCCTGCAGCACGGGGCGCAACTGGTGCGACTGGAACTGATTGCCGGCAAGAAGATGCCGGTAAAGGGTTGGCGCTACACGCCAACGCTGGACATCGGTTTCGTCTGGACCAGCCCGAACGAATACGCCGGCGCGCTGCGTGACACGCAGGGCAACCGAACTACGCTGGTATTCCGTCCTTCACTCGAATTTTAATTGTAGCCATGCTGCGAGGCAGCATTACTTTTGCAACAGGGAGTAGTTTATGAGCACCAAGACAGACCTTATCCCGGCCGATGTTGCCGTCACGCTGGACGGTTTGTTTCATGAACGCACGCGCCGCACCCCCGACAGGATTGCCTACCGCTATTTCGACGAGCAGCGTTATGAATGGTTCGAGCTGACCTGGCAGGAAATGGAACACGAGATTGCGCGCTGGCAAGCCGCCATGGC
>CAYOJU010000244.1:0-3695 GCA_964404355.1 uncultured Sideroxydans sp.
CAGATAGAGCGAGATCAGCAACCTCTGCATGAGGTAGCTGCGCAGGGAACGGACGCTGTTTGCCATTCAGTTCAGGCGGGCAGGTTGTCGATAACGTAACCCAGGCCGCGGATGGTGCGGATGGTGACTCCGGCCGGCTCGACTTTTTTGCGCAGGCGATGGATGTAGACTTCGATGGCGTTATTGCTGGCCTCTTCCGAATAACTGTAGAGCCGTTCCAGCAACTGCTCTTTGCTGACTACCCAGCCGGTGCGCAGCATCAGGGCTTCCAGCACGCTCAATTCACGCGTGGTGAGTTCCAGTGTGGTGCCGTTGATGGTAGCGCGCCGTCCTACGCTGTCGAAGGTCAGCAAACCACAGGTGTAAACCGGATTCACGCCGCATTGCCCACGGCGGATCAGTGCGCGCACGCGGGCTTCCAGTTCGGGCAGGCTGAACGGCTTGATCATGTAATCGTCGGCACCGAGGTCGAGTCCTTTGACGCGGTCGCCTTCCGCATCGCGCGCGGTGAGGATGATCACGGGAACCTGTTTGTTTTTTTCGCGCAGACTGCGCAGCACACTGAAGCCGTCCACCTTGGGCAGTCCCAGGTCGAGGATGACCAGATCGAAAGGCTGTTCGCCGCTGAGAATAAGGTTGGCTGAATGTCCGTCCTTTACGCAGTCTACGGCGTACCCGGATTGGCGCATGGAATGGCATAAACCATCTGCAAGTACTTCATCGTCTTCGGCGATCAGGATTCGCATTCGAATGTAAGTGCCGTGTAAGAATAAAAGGTTAACTTCCTGCCGTGGGATGGAGAATAGTCAGGTATTGCACCCATCATCAATACAGCTATTCTAAGTGGAAGAGTAAAATTGTCCAAGCCGGGGGGTTTGGCAAGGCAGGAGATTCTTTGGTTTCATACGGAAAATAATATGCAATTGACGGAGCAGCACAAACAATACTGGAAAAAAAACCTTAAATTGACGGGTTTATTGCTTGCGGTCTGGTTTGTGGTGACTTTCGTCTGTGGTTGGTTCGCGCGCGATTTGCAATCGCTTACCTTTCTGGGTTTCCCGTTTTCGTTTTATATGGCGGCGCAGGGAGCACAACTGGTCTTCCTGATTCTGGTCGGGTATTACGCTTACTGCATGGATAAGCTGGACCGCGAGTACGACGTGCATGAGGATGACCGGTAATGGCAAAGCCGACCCAACCGCGCTTTGTCTCGCAGCTCAAGCGTTACTACGCCCTCTATACGGGCGGGTTCATCGGTTTTGTCGTGCTGTTGTCCATTCTCGAGCAGATGGGGGTGCCCAACAAGATACTGGGCTACATCTTCCTCGGCGTGACGGTGTTGTTATATGCGGGGATCGGTATTCTTTCCCGGACCTCGGATGTCTCGGAATACTATGTGGCCGGACGACGCGTCCCTGCATTCTTCAACGGCATGGCGGTGGGGGCCGACTGGATGTCGGCGGCCAGCTTCATCGGACTGGCCGGCACGCTGTACCTTTCCGGCTACGATGGTCTGGCCTTCGTGCTGGGCTGGACCGGAGGCTTCGTGCTGGTGGCCTTGCTGCTGGCCCCATATCTGCGCAAATTCGGGCAGTACACCATTCCGGATTTTCTCGGCGCGCGCTACGGCGGCAGCCTTCCCCGTTCCATTGGTGTGTTCGCGGCCATCCTGTGTTCATTCACTTATGTGATTGCGCAGATCTACGGGGTGGGGCTGATCACCAGCCGCTTCACCGGGCTGGATTTCGGCACGGGCGTATTCGTCGGTCTGGGCAGCATTCTGGTGTGCTCGTTCCTGGGCGGTATGCGCGCCGTGACCTGGACGCAGGTGGCGCAGTACGTCATTCTGGTGATCGCTTACATCATCCCGGTGATCTGGTTGTCGGTAAAGCACACCGGCAATCCGGTGCCGCAGATTGCTTATGGCTATGTGCTGGAGAAGGTTACGGCGCGTGAACAGGTGCTGAACGATCCGGCCACCCCGGAGGGGGCACGCGAGGCCGAAGTACGCGCCATTTTCAAGCAGAGACAATCCGCGGAAGAGGCCAGGCTGAAAGCGCTGGAAAGCGGCGGCAAGGCCTGGCTGGCCCAGGAAAAAAACAAGTTGGTCAGGGCAGGTGAGGAGTTGAAGGCCAGGCGGGATGCGTCGCCGGAGGCGATCAAGGAAGCCGACAACGCGGTAAAAAATTTCCCGCCGGATGTCGCATCCGCGCACAGCGCGTGGCGGGCAGCGGCCGAAGCGGACCGGGTAAAGTCCGGACCGATTGCCGCGCATGCTGAACCGTTCGCCGGCCCGGACGAAGCGACGCGCGACAAGAAGCGCAAGAATTTCCTGGCACTGGTGCTGTGCCTGATGGTGGGGACGGCCGCGCTGCCGCATATCCTCATGCGTTTCTATACCACGCCGACCGTGCGAGAGGCTCGGCACTCGGTGTTCTGGTCCCTGTTCTTCATTTCGGTGCTCTATCTCACAGCACCCGCACTGGCGGTGCTGGCGAAGTACGATGTGTACACGTTGCTGGTGGGTTCCAGTTTTTCCGAGCTGCCGAGCTGGGTCTCGGCGTGGGCGTCGGTGGATAGTTCGCTGATGAGTGTGACCGACATCAATCACGATGGCATCGTGCAATTATCCGAGATCACCATAGGCGGCGACCTGATCGTGCTGGCGACGCCGGAAATCGCGGGTTTGCCTTATGTGATCACGGCGCTGGTGGCGGCGGGCGGTCTGGCGGCCGCGCTGTCCACTGCGGACGGGCTGATGCTGACCATCTCCAACTCGCTGTCGCACGACGTGTATTACAAGATGATCGACCCCAAGGCACCAACAGGTCGCCGCTTGTTTATTGCCAAGGCATTGTTGCTGGGAGTGGCGGTATTTGCGGCTTATATTACTTCGCTCAAACCCGGCGATATCCTGTTCCTGGTGGGCTCGGCGTTTTCACTGGCGGCATCCGCGTTCTTCCCGGCGCTGGCGCTGGGCGTGTTCTGGAAGCGGGCCAACAAGGCCGGCGCAGTTCTCGGCATGGCGAGCGGTCTGCTGACCTGCATGATTTATATGTACATCACCTATCCGTTCTTCGGCGTGAACGCCCCGTTGTGGTGGGACATCAACCCGATCTCTGCCGGTATTTTTGGTATACCTGTCGGCTTCGCCGGAGTGGTCATCGGTAGCTTGGCGACCGATGCGCCGGATAAGGCGACACAGGAATTGGTCGACCACGTGCGCTATCCGAACCTTGAGCGGGATATCAAGACCCGGGCCGTGTGACCGCCTTGTTGTCAAATACACTGGCGTATACTCCGCGACTCGGATAAACACATTCAAGGCAGTGCAGCATGACAATTCTAAAACGTACCGTCATCTACGTGTCTGACGGCACCGGTATCACCTCGGAAACGCTCGGGCACGGATTGCTCGCCCAGTTCGAAGGCATCGAGTTTCGCCACTTGCGTTTCCCCTTCCTCGATAGCGAAGATAAAATCAGGGATTGCCTGGCGCGCATCAATGAAGTCGGCCAGCGCGAAGGCGCTCGGCCCATCGTCATTATGTCGCTGACCAATACCGAATACAGCGCCTTGCTGCACAAGGCCGATGCGCTTTTCATCGATATGTTCGATGCGTTCATCGCGCCGTTGGAACTGGAGCTCGGTTGCCGCTATTCCCGCGCCGTAGGGCGCTCGCACAGCCAGTCCAG
>CAYOJU010000245.1:0-3674 GCA_964404355.1 uncultured Sideroxydans sp.
TCATCCGGCAAGGCCAGCGCAACAGTTAGAGCGCTATATCCGGTATAAGTGCCGACCTCCAGCGCTTTTTTGACGCCCAATGCCTTTACCAGAAAAGACATGAATTGCCCTTGTTCGGGCGGAATCTGCATGATGGCGTGCGGGTCTCTGTCGGTTTCTTCACGCAAGCGCTTCAATATGTCTGGTTCACGCAGCGTGGACAGCACATATTTACGCAGTTCTTCAGAAAATCTTATTTCATTCTTTTCCATAATTTTATTTCCATTCCAGCAGGCGCAGGGCCTGACTATTTGCCGGCCCGGGCAAGGACAGCAGGCACAATGAGCTTGTGAAACGGTACCACAAACAACATGTACACCCGGCCCAGCAAGTTGTGTATGTGCACCACCGTGGTGGATACCACGGATTCTTTTCCATCATGCACAAGTTTGTAAATCGATACTTTCACATCAAGGTGTTTATCCGAATCGCCCATGATGACTTCGTTATCGGCGTTGGACAGCAGCGTGAAAATGCCGATCCGATCACCGAGCCGGTAATCGGATGCTGTTTTGGTATTTTGCAGATCGCCGAGATGTCCGAGGTTTTTCAGCCCGAACAGTCTGACGACCCGGTTGCGCGCGGCCATCAGGAAATTCACCCAGGCCGGTGTTTTGCTGATGACACCGAGATAGATTTCCAGAGCCGAGCGTCCTGCATGTTCCAGCGGGATTTCATAGGAATCGAAATAATCAGCTCCCTGCAATTGCTTGCTGATGTCGCTGGTGAGAGGAACCTGGATTGCGGTTATCTGTGGGCTCATGATCTACCTTAGAAGCAGCTTGTGAAAAGCGCGAATACATAGAGAACCGTGGACAAAAGGATGCCGCGAAACGGAATGCTGAACCAGTAGCGTTTGGCCAGGAACACGTAGATGAAAAGAAATATCAGGCCCAGCGACAGCAGGTATGCGGATTGAAACAAAAATGCGCTGTGCACCAGTGACAAATAGCCATACACGGCACCGAACAGGATTGCACCAAGACTGTGACTGGCGTTAAAACCGATCCAGGCTTTCCACAGGCTTGTCTCGTTCGTGAGAACCAAATTGGTTTCCTGCATTCGCGTTATCAATTCCCGGTCTTGCGGCAGCAGCTTTGGTCCGTAAAAGGTGTACAGGAGATGAACGAGGCCAAGCAACAGAATGATGGCTGCGCTGGCGGCGATGAGAAAAGGCGAGATGGTGTTCAAGGTTGCGACTCCCGAGGGTTGCGCGGCAATTTGGAAATCAGGCGGAACGGGTGAAGTGTAGCCCGTTCCGGGAATATTGAAGCGTCGTCAAATCTGTTCGCAGCCAGGCGGTGCTAATGCATTCTTCAGCAGGCAGGATAGGTCGTTGAGCAAAAGCGATATTACGTTGTTGGTTGCTTCACGGCCCTTTGGACACTCGCAGCCATTCCGAATTGAACACCGGGGGGATGTTGCCCGCTGTCATTTCAGCACGACTGCCCAGCGGACAGTCCGCACCGTTGATCTGGTTGAA
The DNA here is from genome assembly GCA_964404355.1 of uncultured Sideroxydans sp. Classification (GTDB taxonomy): domain Bacteria; phylum Pseudomonadota; class Gammaproteobacteria; order Burkholderiales; family Gallionellaceae; genus Sideroxyarcus. Next base: position 1,523 of record CAYOJU010000245.1, read on the forward strand.
CCATTCCCTGAAGCGCAGCATGCTGACAGGGTTCATGACGCAAGCTTTCTGGCCGAAGGGATGGCCCAATTGCATCAGCAAATGTCCGATTTCATGCGCCAGATAGGCACCGGACAATTCGGCGGCATCCGCCGCGGAATATTCCTCGCCGCCGCGCAAGCGCTTGCTGATCTCCGAGTTGTCCGTGAACGGGAATGTGCTCCAGAAAACATACGAGTTGTACTTGCCGCTGCGGTTGTAGGCGGTAGTGCCCACGGTAACCCCGCCGCGAATGGCAGAATGGATATCGACGCCGTAGTATTCGGCGCTGGCAACAAACTGATTGGTGATTACCAGATCATACGGCAGGTTTCCATAACCCAGCGTGTCCCAGTAAACCCATTCGTTGTATGGCGAGTAATCCAGCACGGGCGCGCCGTCGGCGGCATTGACATGGCGCCATTCATCGAGTCTCTCCAGCATGACCTTCGCCAGCAAATCGGAGAGTGATGTCAGGTCTTGGGGATGCGCATCTGGCGGCAGGTAGGGGGCAGCAAAAGCAAGCGCATCCTGCAGTTTGGTGCCGCGTTGAGTAAGTGTTGTATTGATACCCTCGGCGAGCTTTTGTTTGTCGCCGGTTCCGGACTTGAAGTCATAAATCGACGGCAGGCGCGCTTCTTTGATGGGCGGCGGAATGAGCGCAAACAGGCGATCGATCCCGATTTCAGGTGCTTCGATAAATTCGACATAGACGCCGAAATTCTTCCACACCGTCAGTTGGGCGGATGCCAGCACGACGTTCAACTGCTCGCGGGACATTCGCGGCAAACGTCCGTTGATGGCCTGAACGTAGCGAATCTGAACCGTGGAGCCGGGTTTGACGGGCGCAACGGTCGATTTTTGCCATTCGTTGGTGACCTCACCCTTGCAACCGAGGAGCAAGACGACAAGCGCGATGCAGATGCGTTTTATGGGCAAGTTATCTCCGGCATCGTGGTGGATGGTGAATAATTGGTCGCGCGGGGGAAGTGTAACGGAGCGCTGCTAAAGACCCAACAAGACCAATACCCCAGCCGCAGTGGCAAGGACAGCCATAAGCGTGCCCATTCCCGAAAAGCTGAGGTGGAGCAGGTGTTCCAGACCCGTGAAGATAAGCCAGATACCCAGTAACAACGAGCCGATGGTTCTTTTCATTGCAGCGATTCCCTTTAAAGAAATGGTTTTTGATCTGTCGTCTTTGACTGCGAGGTCAAGATAATTGCAAGGCTATCAATTTTTCGGGCATTTGTATTCCAAAAACGTACAGGGTGGCTGTGCCGATGAAGATGCAGAACTTCAATATCCCCGATAGTAATAACGTTACCCCTCTCCGGGCGCTTTGAGTTTTACTCTCGCCATGGCAACATGGATCGAATTCGATTTCATATAAAAGGTTTTGCACATGCCCGATCCCGTAACTGAAGAACTGCTCGGCAAGTTGGTAGTAATGGCGAAAGAAAGCGGTGTCGAATTTGATCCGGGCCGCATGACCACCGACATGGATTATGCATACCAAACACTGATGGAGCTGGGCAATACGCATGACCAGATACAGGGCTTGGTTGTCATGCAAATGCTGAAGCACCTCGGCCTGCTTGACCTGTCGGACGGCATGTCGGAATAGGCAGATCACCAATTGTCATGCCGCTCGCGGCGCTCCTGCCGATAGTTGGTCACCTCAAGTCGTATGCCATCCGGGTCGGAAAAATACGTCGCCCAGTAGTCGGGCGCATATTCAGGGTAGTTCTTCGCCTCGGACGCATCAATGCCGACAGCGCGCAGCTGCGAAGATACGGTGACCACGTCTTCAATTGAATCCACGCGCAGGCAGAAGTGATGCAAGCCGGGTGCATACGAATTGTGAGTCGATGAGGAACGTGACGGGCGCAGGACATATCCGAAATGGCGGTTGAAATACTGCACATGCGGATCGCCATCCAGCGTGAACTTGTTCTTGCGGAATTCCAGTGTCTTCAACAAAACCTGGTCATAGAAGACTTCAGACCGGGCAAGGTCGGAGACGGTGATGTAGAGGTGGTCGATTCCGGTGACTTCGGTCATTTAGATTGTATTGGCCTGGCTATTGAATTGGGATTGCTCAAAGCGGACATTGGCGAGAGGCAGAAGTTAACCC
>CAYOJU010000246.1:0-3668 GCA_964404355.1 uncultured Sideroxydans sp.
TGAATCTGGTGCAACTGGATTGGCTGGCCGACCGCTATCCGTCGCAGCTTTCCGGCGGGCAGCGTCAGCGCATCGCCCTGGCGCGCGCGCTGGCCGTCGAACCCAAGATATTGTTGCTGGACGAACCGTTTGGTGCGCTCGATGCACAGGTGCGCAAGGAACTGCGCCGCTGGTTGCGCCGCTTGCACAACGAATTGCACATCACCAGCGTGTTCGTTACCCACGACCAGGAAGAGGCGCTGGAAGTAGCCGACCGCGTGGTGGTGATGAACAAGGGCAGGATAGAACAGGTCGGTACGCCCGACGAAGTGTATGCCGCACCGGCCACGCCGTTCGTGTACCAGTTCATCGGCGACGTTAACCTGTTCCACAGCCGTGACCATGCACCCTGGTCGGAGAAACACGGCGATGCGGTGGCTTATGTGCGTCCGCACGACATCGACATCAGCCGCAGCGCGCAGGATGCAAGTGCGCTGCCGGTGGAAGTGAAACTGGTGCGCGCCATCGGATCGATCGTGCGCGTGGAAGTGGCGACCGATGGCAGCAGCGAACTCATCGAGATCGAACTCAGCCGCGAACGTTTCGATGCGGCGCCATTGGTGAGCGGCGACCGGGTGTTCATCCGCCCACGCCAGTTCCGTGTATTTGAATCTGGAGATAATAATGAACTTTCAGCAGCTTAGGATTATCCGCGAAGCGGCGCGGCACAACTTCAACCTCACGGAAGTGGGCAATGTCTTGTTCACTTCGCAATCCGGTGTGTCCAAGCACATTAAGGATCTTGAAGATGAGCTGGGTGTGGAGTTATTCATTCGCAAAGGCAAGCGTCTGCTCGGCCTGACCGACCCGGGCAACGAGTTGCTGGAGATCGTGGAGCGTATTCTGCTTGACGCGAACAACATCAAGAATCTGGTGGAGCAATACAGTAAGCGCGACGAGGGACAACTCACCGTGATTGCCACGCACACCCAGGCGCGCTATTCGTTGCCGAAAGTCATTACCGAGTTCAAGAAAGCGTTCCCCAAGGTGCATCTCAAACTGCAACAGGCCGGTCCAAACGAGATCGTCACCATGCTGTTGAACGGCGAAGCGGATATCGGGGTGGCGACGGAAGCCTTGTCCGATGTCACCAAACTGGATTCATTCCCGTATTATTCCTGGTATCACGCGGTGATCGTGCCGGTCGGGCATCCGCTGGAGAAAGTACAGCCGCTGACATTGCAGGCGCTGGCCGAATATCCCATTGTTACTTACCACGAAGGGCTGACCGGACGCGCCAAGCTCGACAAGTCCTTTGCCGATGCGGGCATCAAGCCGGACATTGTGATGTCGGCACTGGATGCGGACGTGATCAAGACCTACGTTGAACTGGGTATGGGTATCGGCATCATCGCCTCCATGGCGTTCAATCCGGTCAAGGATACCGACCTGCGTTTATTGAAGGGCGAGCACCTGTTCGGTGCCAACACGACCTACATCGCCCTGCGCCGCGGGCATTACCTGCGCAGCTTTGCCTACCGGTTCATTGAGCTGTGTTCGCCCAAGCTGGATGAGGCGACCATTCGTGCCGGGCTAGTATCATTGCATGTGAAGGAATTCGAGCAATAGCAAAGAAGCTTATAAGCTTATAACTTTTGACCAGTTAATAAAGTGTCGGGTGTTGGTTAGACTTGTATCATCGTGTATTAATTTCAGGGAGAGAAGAATGTCCAAACCGTTTACAGATAACTCGCTGTCCATCGGCAATACGCCGCTCATCAAACTCAACCGCATCGGCGATGGGGCCAAAGCCACCATCCTTGCGAAGATCGAAGGCCGCAATCCGGCGTATTCGGTGAAAGACCGCATCGGCGTGGCCATGATCGACGATGCCCAGAAAAAAGGCTTGCTCGGACCGGGCAAGGAACTGGTCGAACCCACCAGCGGCAATACCGGTATTGCGCTGGCCTTCGTGGCGGCTGCGCGCGGCATTCCGCTGACGCTGACCATGCCCGAAACCATGAGTATCGAGCGCCGCAAACTGCTGGTTGCCTACGGCGCGAAGCTGGTACTGACCGAGGGTCCCAAGGGCATGAGCGGTGCGATTGCCAAGGCCAAGGAAATCGCGGCGTCCGATTCAAAATATGTTCTGCTGCAACAATTCGAGAATCCCGCTAACCCGACCATTCATGAAGCGACCACCGGACCGGAAATCTGGAACGATACCGACGGCAAGGTTGATATCTTCGTGTCCGGCGTGGGCACCGGCGGCACCATCACCGGCGTGTCGCGCTACATCAAGAAGACCAAGGGCAAGGCGATCAAGTCGGTTGCGGTGGAACCTACTGCCAGCCCAATCCTGACGCAGAAACGTGCAGGGCAGGAACTGAAGCCGGGTCCGCACAAGATCCAGGGCATAGGCGCAGGCTTTGTGCCCGGCGTGCTGGACCTGTCGCTGGTGGACGACATCGAACAAGTGAGCAATGAAGACGCGGTGTTGTATGCACGCCGTCTGTCGCGTGAGGAGGGCATCATTTCCGGTATTTCCAGCGGTGCGGCTGTGGCAGTCGCCGCACGTCTGGCACAGAAGCCGGAGAACGCGGGCAAGACCATTGTGGTGATTCTGCCGGATTCGGGCGAACGCTATCTCAGTTCCGTATTGTTCGAAGGGTTGTTCGACGCGGCAGGAATCGCTATCTAAATCATGGCGGGCAGTGCGAACGGGTAACGGCGCAGCCGTTGGATACCCGTCGACCCTCCCCTTACGGGGACCAAAGGCGTGCCCACCCTACGCAGATTTGGCAGTGCAAAAGGAAACGCCAGCATTTATCATGCTGGCGTTTTTCATTCAAGATCACCGGTACCAGCTTGGTATAAAGGGAGAACGCACGTGACAAAAGAAGGAATCGATCCGGGCACTCGTTTGCTCAATGTGCAGGGCATCGATATCTATATCGATGGCGAGGGATCTCACACTTTGGTGATGATTCACGGCTGGCCCAACACGTACCGCTTGTGGGACAGCACTGCGCAGGCGCTCAAGGGGCAGTACCGCTGCGTGCGTTTCACGTTGCCGGGGTTTGATCTGGCGCAGCCAACGCGCGCCACTTCGCTGGCGCAGATGACACAGTTATTCAGCGCCATCGTCGATGCCGTCAGTCCGGGTCAGCCGGTGACGCTGCTGCTACATGATTGGGGTTGCATATTCGGTTATGAGTTTGCCGCTCGCCATCCGCAACGGGTGGCACGCATCGTGGGTGTGGATGTGGGTGACTACAATTCCGGTGCATACATGCGCTCGCTTTCGCTCAAGGCGAAGGCGCTGGCTTTTGCGTACCAGTTCTGGCTGGCCGTATCCTGGAAGGTGGGCGGCGCGCTGGGCAACCGCATGACGCGCTGGATGGCGCGTACGGTTGGCTCGCGTGTGGATTCATCTCTTATCGGTTGGCAGATGAATTATCCCTATGCCATGGTGTGGTTCGGGTTGCTGGGTGGGTTTCGTAGCGCGGCAAATGTGGCGCATGAATGCCCCATGCTTTTCATCTATGGCGAAAACAAACCGTTCATGTTTCATTCGGAGCAATGGATAGCAAAGCTCGCCGCGCGTCCGGGCTGTGCGGTGCAACCGTTTCGCACGGGGCATTGGGTAATGCTGCAGCAGCCGGAGGCATTCAGCAAATGCGTGGGAG
>CAYOJU010000247.1:0-3654 GCA_964404355.1 uncultured Sideroxydans sp.
TCGCACGGTGGATGCGGGGATATTTTCTACTTATCTGGCGGATAAGCCGCTGTAGGGCTTGTTCGGATGATTACCGTTGACCGTTCGTCCTGAGTAGGCACAGCCGTATCGAAGCCTGTCCTGAGCCTAGTCGAAGGGGATGGGCGTAGCCCGCCAATCTCCAAAGTCAAAACCAACACCGTCGGGGGTAGCCCGACAGCTAGTCACTTTTTCTTGCTTCGCCAAAGAAAAAGTAACCAAAAAGAAGGCGACCCCAGCGCGCCGCCCCTGCGGGGTTCCCTCCGTTGCTCAACTGGTCAGGCTTCCTCATAAACTCGCACGATCCGCTACGCGGCCACGTGCTCAAACATATTCGTCAGAATTCCCTGACCAGTTTCCGCTACTCGGCGGCGCACAGGGGAAGAGAAAGTCAAAACCACAAACTACAGGGTGGGCACTTCGTGCCCACCCTTCGCTATAAAGTATAGTTTTGCTTCCAGATCGAATGCTCAGACCGGGCGACAATTTTGCGCGTTAAGAATTTCATTGATTGCCATTTCCACTGATTGCCAGTCTGTTTGCACGAGCGAACTCAATACTCTGTCCAGAGTACCGCATCTTTCATTTTGTTCTCTCTCCAGCCCAGCCAAGTCGATGTTAATCTCTGCCGCCAGAGCGCCGGAAAGTACCTGACCTACCCTGTGGGCCATTTGCTCCATCAGCCGAAAATGAAACGACTGGATCTCGGCCATGAACTCATTGCGCGGCAATTTGTACGTGCCACGAAGTGCAGTCCATGCAGGTTGACCTTTGAAAATTTTGGTTCGGTTGTCCCACTCAAAATAGACATTTTCCGTATCAGACCAAATCACGATATTTGCCGATGGAGACAAGTAGGCGCTATCAAGGCTTCGCTTCCCTATCCACGTAGTCGAGGCGTCAATGATTTCCCAATAGCTATCTGGTTTAAGGTGATCGGCATTCTGTTCAGCCCATAAACGATAGCTTTCCAGCCATGCAATCCCTGTATCACCAGAGATGTATTGAAAGAGAGAAGCAGGTAGTGGCTCAAGAATGTGCGGAAGCATTTCCATCAAGTCTTCATAGAGACGAACAACTTGGTAGTCACAGTAGCGAGTAGTGCCAGCGACTTGTGCGTGGTCGGTGTATTCAAAGAGAGTGCTTTCGCCCGCTCGAATCCAAAACTGACCATCAGTCAGGCCAAACCATGAAAGGCTAAAATTTCCGGGTGAACCCCAAGGGTGAACTTTTTCAACCGGAACGAGCGTAAAGTTGATGAGCATTGTTCTGAATGACCTAACTAAACAAATGAGTTAAATGGGCTCAGCTTCGCAATTGTTTCCGCCGCCACACAACATACGCTTGCTCTCATGTCTCCCCTCTAGACTTGTTCGCACCTTTAATGATCACCCCAAACACTTGCGAAGTAATATCTCATCGTACTCAGAGCTTACCAACCCCTGAATCGGGCCAATCGGATAGAAGCCAAGGCCCTGATAGAAACTCAACGCTTGATGATTAAAAGACGAGGTCAGGACCCACAGGTTTTTGGATTCACGGCGCGCCTCTGTTTCCACCCAGGCCAGCACCTGTTTGCCGAGACCTTTGCCCCTGTAGTCCGGGAACACGCCCAGCAACTCGATATAGGGGCCGCGCAGCCAGGGATGGCGCACGCAAATGACGCCGGCCAGGTTTCCATCGACGGACACCACGTAGCGGCGCAGTGCGGCATCGTCGCGCATCAAATAGCTCGCCAGCGAGGCGGCAGAAAACTTCAGGCTCATCCACGGTTCGGACGTTGAAAGCATCTCGGCCACGGCCAGCGCCTGCGCATCGGTAAAGGGCGTGGATAACCGGCAACCTTCCAGTTCTACAAGGGTTTTGCTGAAGGCTTTCTGTGGTGTGTTTGTGCTCATGGATTCCTGGCGGTCACTTCAGCAGCGGATGATCTGCGGGCAGTTGTTTCGAATACCAGATGGCGAGTTTGTGGCGCAGGGTTTTTTCGGCAACCTGATCTTCCGGCAGGGGTTGGATGACTTTGTCGTGCACCAGCAACCGGTAGATATAGAGGAGTTTTTCGCTGGCCGAATCGCCGGGTTCGAACTTGACCACACCCCGGCCTTCCGCATATTTGACGCCTGCGACCAGGGCTTCCTTGAACAATGCCGCTTCGTGTTTGAGTTCTTTCATGGCGCACCCCCTGGTCGTTGATGACGGCGACGAAGACTGCAATGTGACGGAATCTCGATCCCATCGTGCCGCGTGCGCGATGGGAAATCAAGCCGGATCAGGCAATAGCTTGCTTGAGCGCCTGGAAGAATTCCTTCTCGCGTTCGGCCTGGCTGTGCAGCATCTCGGCCAGTTTCTTCGGCTCGAACGGTTCGCGCCCCTTGATCATGCGCGCCGCTTTCAGCGCAAATTCGCGCCAGCCGTCGCCGATTTCGTTCATGCGTTCCGACAGCACGCTCAGTTCGGCGATCCCGGTAATCTGCGCCGCTTCCTGCAGGAACGCGGCATAGAGGAAACGGAATCCGCCGCCGCCGGTGCCGATCTCTTCCTGCATGCGCACGATGTGGCCGGCGTAGTTGAGGCTGAGCTTGTCGGCGGGATCCAGCTTCGCCACCTTGTTGGCCAGCATGTGAATGCCGCGCACGCCGATGATGGGAACGGGGCCGAGCATGGTGCGCACGGTTTTCTTGATGGCGCGGCGAATGGCTTCCGCCGTCACTGTCTTTTGATCTATGGTTTCCGGGTAATACAGCAGGCCCTTGGGTGCCATCAGGCCGGTAGCGAAACGCGCACGCTGCAGTGCATCGCTGGCACAGCGCTGCGGGTCTTCGGCCACCGGATCGCTGATCAGGTAATCATCGCCTTCCTTACCGTACACGATCAGATTGTGTGCGTTAAAGTGAAAGCGCATGTCCGCCGGAAAATACGGCAGCCAGAACGCCGAGGTTTGTATGCCGACGATCTTGCCTTGCTGGAGCAACTCGTCCAGACGCCGCGTGCCCTTGGCCGGGTCGCGAAACGTCTCGAAGTGGAAGCGCATTTTGAACGGCTTCACCATGCCCTTGAGAATGTGCTTGGGCGGCATGCGATAGGCGATCAACGGGAACCCGGCAAACTTCACGAAGGGCAGATAGGCGAAGGCCATCGCCGATGATAGACCGAAAGCCATTGCTTCCGTGATCGCCGCGCCGTGATGGGTCAGCATTGAAGAAGCGACGCCGCTCTCGCAGTGGGCCGCGTGGCGGTGTTTGAAATTCTCAATGAGGATGTTCATGGAAGCTTCTTGAGTTGGTCTACGGTGATGCCCATCACCCAGGCATAGTTCTGCAGAATTTTCTGCGGCAGCTTGGCGAAAACTTTCGGGCGGAAGTGGCGGCGGATGCGCCATTGCCAGTAGCCGGAAACTTGCGAGAGTTGCGGCAGGTCCAGCCGCTGAGCGTACATCCAGTATTCCAGCGGCGAGGACTCGCCTGCCAACACGCGCGCCCTGGCTTCTTCGGTCTGTTCCTGTATCCGATCCAGGGCTTGCAAAGTGACGGTCTCATCCACCTCGCCGCCGCGCGACGGAACGATCACGATGCTGCCGTCCTTGTCCCGTGCATACATCGCACGGCGATACCCGCCCATGGTGCGGTTGCCTTCCTG
>CAYOJU010000248.1:0-3644 GCA_964404355.1 uncultured Sideroxydans sp.
AGGTAGCGCCCGGACAGTTCATATCGCACCACGAAGTTTCCGCCGCCATGAGCGATGCCAAGAAGATGGCAAAGAAAATCAGTGGCAACAGTTTATTCGTCGAACAGCGCAGCGTTGTCGCCAAACAAGGAGATCAAGTCCCATGAAAAAGAATGCCGCAGAAAATGTCACATACAGCATCCGCACCCTGCTGTTCACGCAAGGGTTCGGCCGAACTCTGGAATATCTCTGCTCGTTCTCGGTGTTCTCGGTGCTGTCGGTGGATTGATTTTTGCTCCCCTCGCCCGCGGGCGGGAGAGGGGCAGGGGGTGTGGGGGTGGAGGGGAACCTGAACGTTCCTTGCTACGCGCGACATCCCTCACCCTAACCCTCTCCCGCCTGCGGGAGAGGGAATTGAAGATAATTCGAACCAATGGTTACAAGGAAATGATTTGACCCGACGACTAATCGCCCTCTTTCGCGCCACACGCCTCGCACTGCATATCGTCTACGGTCTGACGCTGGCGGTGGCCTATCCCTGGTTCAGGCTGGCACTGCGGCGACGCATCCTGCAGCGCTGGTCTGCCGATCTGCTGCACATCTTCAACGTACAAATTGATATCGGCAGCAACGATCCGCTGCACAAGTTGCGTCACGGCCTCATCGTTACCAACCACATTTCCTGGCTGGACGTATTCGTGCTGAATGCGGTGGTGCCCATGCGCTTCGTGGCCAAATCCGAGGTACGGCGCTGGCCGGTGATCGGCTGGCTGTGCGCGCGGGCGCAGACCCTGTTCCTTGAGCGCGGCAAGGCGCGCTCGGCTGCGCGCATCAACGTACAACTGGTCAAGCTGTTGCAGCGCGGCGAGTGTCTCGCGGTCTTCCCCGAAGGCACCACCACCGACGGCAGCTCGGTCGCGCATTTTCATTCCTCGCTGCTGCAGCCCGCCATTGATGCCGGATCCGTGGCCCATCCCATCGCCATTCGCTATCAGGATGCCCACGGCGCGCGCAGCACAGCCGCTGCTTATATCGACGACCTGTCTTTCGGCGCATCAATGTGGAACATCCTGAGCGAACCCGAGTTGCATGTTCGCCTCATCGCCACGCCACCGCTGCATGCGCAGGATATGGACCGGCGCACACTGACGCGAACAGCGCACGAGCGCATCAGTACCGCTTTGCGCGAGGCGGCTTCATCGAACTTTCATATTCCTGTAACCCCCACGCAACATTCGGAATCTATGCTTCTCCCATCAACCCGATAGGAGAGCAACAATGTTAGACCTGATCCGGCAACAGCAAGCACACGAAGCGCAACGCAAACTTACCTTCAGCCTGGCGCGTAGCACAGCTGAAATTGCCGAAGCCCAGCGCATCCGCTACAAAGTGTTCGGCGAAGAAATGGGCGCGAATTTGCCCAGCGCAGCACTGGGACTGGATATCGACCGCTTCGATGAATTCTGCGACCACCTGCTGGTGCGCGACCATGCCAACGACAAAGTGGTCGGCACCTATCGCATCCTGCCGCCCGAGCAGTCCTACAATTCCGGCGGCTACTACTCGGAAACCGAATTCGACCTGTCGCGCCTGATGCATTTGCGCGACCGCATGGCGGAAGTGGGCCGCTCCTGCGTGCACGCCGATTACCGCGACGGCGCGACCATTACCCAGCTTTGGGCCGGGCTGGCGGATTACATCGGCAAGCACGGCCACGAATACCTGATCGGTTGCGCCAGCGTCAGCATGAGCGACGGCGGCCATTACGCAGCCAGCGTGTACAACAAGGTGCACAAGCTGCATGCCGCACCGGCCGAGTATCGCGTGTTCCCGCATTGCCGCCTGCCGCTGGAGTCGCTGAACCAGAACATGGACGTGATCATTCCGCCGCTGATCAAGGGCTATCTGCGCCTCGGTGCCTACATCGCCGGCGAACCGGCATGGGATCCCGATTTCAACTGTGCCGACTTGTTTATCCTGATGCCGGTATCGCGCATGAATGCGCGCTATGCCAAGCATTTCATGAAGAAGGCAGTCCAGTCGTAAATACAGCACAACCCGCTCTCCCCTCAAAACGCGCATGATTTATGATGCGCGTTCTTTTTTCGTACTTCTCAAGGAAAGACCCAATGGAAAGCCCATACAAAGGTAAAACCGGCCTGGTTCGTTTATGGAACGCCTTCGGCTACTCGCTCGCCGGTTTCCGCGCCGCCTATAAACACGAAGACGCCTTCCGCCAGGAAGCGCTGCTCGCCGCCATTCTCATCCCGCTGGCGCTGTGGCTACCGGTAGGCTATCTCGGCAAGGCGTTGATGATCGCCAGCGTATTGCTGGTGATCATGGTCGAGCTACTCAACTCCGCCATCGAGGCGACCGTGGATCGCATCTCGCTGGAAAACCACGACCTTGCCAAACGTGCCAAGGACATAGGCAGCTCGGCAGTACTGGTAAGCCTGGTCAATGTGGTTGTTGTATGGGGATTGACGCTGTGGCAATTCATGCCCAATCAGTGAATCCAGGATGAATTCAGTCTGATCGGTCGGCGCAACGCGCCGAAAGGACATCTTTGCGCTCCTGCGCGAGCTGCGCAATAGCACTGAACCTGTCCAGCAATCCATGCCTCGCGAAATGGTCAATGATGAACAGCGGAATCAGCGTATCGGGTTCCCACTGTCCCTGAAAGCGCAGCGTGGTGCCTTGCCCGTTTGGCTCAATGCGCCAGTTGCCCTGGAAGAATTTTGAATCGCCGGACAGCTGGTTGAATTCGATCCCGTCCTGCGCTTGCTCCGTGTACTCCATCACCGAATGCAGGCGTATGCGCATAAACAATATTTGCTCGTCTGCCGTTCGGTCCACGCGCACTTTACCGTCAACCGCCCGTACCGCACTCGACTCGATCACCCCGGGCAGCAGCTTGGCTGCCTCATAGTCGGTCAGATAGTTGAATGCGGCGCACCTGGACAGCGGCGAATCGAAACTGGCCAGCAGGGTATAACGTGCCCCCTCCCGGCTGACGTCCACCTGCAAGCCCGGATACGGATTTCCCGCGCACGCAACGTTGGCAGTCATCAAAAGAAGAGCGGTGAGTATTGGCGCTTTCATGAGAGCGCGTTATAAACACCCAGTGTGACGCGGTGATGACATTGTGCGTCACCCCGCCCAGGCGGGCAAATTACTTCACTGCAACAACCCACTGCCTCACTTGTTCGGTCACCCACGCTCCATCGTCCAGGGGCAAGTCATGCCCGGCCGAATCATGCGACCTGATTGCACATCCCCATCGTTTTGCCAGCGTGTATGAGCATTGCACCGAGACCAACCTGTCCTGCAGGCTGGCAAGCAACAGCGTGGGCACCCGAGGGGCACCCGGTGCGGCACGATATCTGATCGCGGCATATAGTTGGCTCAAAATGCTGGTTCGCGTAATTGGACTATCTTTCGCATAGCCTACCCATTGCGCCAGCAATTGCGCCCGCTGCTCCGGTGTACGCTTTTTGTTGCTGGTGAGGCGCAATATCAACTGTTCGCGCCGGTCTGCACCTCCGGCGATCAGGAACCTTGCAAGCGCAGGATAGTTGACAGGCCGTAGCCGGTGATAGAACGGGTTGTGCGGAGCCAGGCTGGTGTTGATCAGTACCATTCTTTCAATTTCTTCCGGATGTTGC
>CAYOJU010000249.1:0-1909 GCA_964404355.1 uncultured Sideroxydans sp.
TATGTCGGCGAATATGTCGATACCAACGGCAAGCGCGGTGCGGTGGAATTGCTGGCCGTCGACGTGTTGCATGATCTTGCCGTGGTGCGCATCGGTCGCAACGGGGACGGTTTCTTCAATGTGCCGGACAAGCTTCCCGTGCTGTCGCAGGGGCAGTATCTGTACTCGCTTGGCAATCCGCTTGATTTGGGCTTTGCCATTTCGGAAGGTGCCTACAACGGCATCATCAGCCGCGGTTTCTATGACCAGTTGATGTTTACCGGGCCGATCAATGCCGGCATGAGCGGCGGGCCGAGTGTAACCGTCGACGGACGTGTTGCCGGGGTGAACGTGTCCAAGCGACTGGATGGCGAGCTGGTGAGCTTTCTGGTGCCAGTGCGTTTTGTGCGCGACCTGCTGAAGAAGGTCGCTACACAGAAGCAGGTGCCAAAGGAGTTCAAGCTGGTCGTCGGCCAGCAGTTGCTGGGACACCAGACGACGATGGTGGAGCGGCTGGTGAAGACGCCGCTCACTTTCAAGGAACTGAAACCGTACCGGGTGCCGGTCTGGGAGTCCGATCAGGTCCGTTGCTGGGGACGCTCCAATTCAAAACAGCGCAAACCGTATCTGATGGATCAGGTGAATTGCGCCATGGAGTCGGCTATTTTTGTATCCGACCAGACTCAAACCGGGCATATCTCGATCCAGCACAGGCTGCTGCAAAGTACCGAGCTCGGTTCCTTGCAGTTTGCGGTTCTGGCGGGCAGGTTTTTCAAGAACCAGATCAACGGCGGGCACAAGGATACGCGCTACACGGCGCCGCAATGTGTCGAGCAATTTGTAAACAACGGCAAGTTGCCCATGCGTGCCGTGCTTTGCGTGCGGGCTTACCGGAAATTTCCGGAGCTGTACGATTTCACCCTGCTCACGGCGAGTACAGATGACGGCAAAATGAGTTTGCAAAGCCGCATCGAAACCACCGGCGTGTCTTATGAGAATGGCCTGCGCATCTCGCGCATTTTCCTTGAGCAATCGGGCAAGGAGGTCAAGCCATGAAAGCGCCATTCTTTATCGAAGTGCTGGCCCGCAATGGCGAAGTACGCCATCGCCAACGCGTGGAAGCGTTGCCCATTCGTATCGGTCGTGGTTACGACAACGACTTCATCCTGGATGACCTGCATACCTCGGCGAATCACGTGATCATTGAACTCAACGAAGCAGGCGGGCTGGTTGTGCGCGATATGGGAAGCCGCAACGGCGTGTTTCACAAAGGCAAACGCCATGATCGCCTGAGCATCGACGGCAACACGGTCTTCCGGCTGGGGCATACCAGTCTGCGCATTCGTTCGGCGGATTTTTCCGTTGCCGGCGAAACGCGGGATACCACAATCCATAGCTGGGAAGGTTTACGTCCCGCGCTGACCGGCCTGGTACTGATGACGTTGCTGTCACTCTCGCTTACCTGGCTCACGGATTCCGAAAATGCCGAACCGGTCCACTATATAACCGGGCTCGCGGCGATGCTGGGCATGGGCCTGTTGTGGTGCGGAGGCTGGACCATGGCCAACCGGCTCTTCGCGGGGCAAACCCGGTTCGGCCGCCATTTGTTTATCGCGGCAAGCGGCTTGGTTGTGATGGAACTGCTTTCGCTGCTGCTGTCCCTGGCGAGTTTCGCGTTCTCGCTGGATACGTTGAGCAGATATGGCAGTCATTTTGCGTTTGCCATCGCAGCGGGGGTCGTGTTCTTCCATCTCGTTACGATCAGTCCGAACAGCACGAGACGTTTTGCGGCTGCCGCCGTTCTGCTGCTATTGCTGAGTTCCGGGGTGACATTGTTGTTCCATTACCAGAATCAGGGACAGCTCGCCGATGACTTGTATATGGATGACCTGTATTCACCGGCATTGCGCGTCAGTTCCAGCAAGACGGT
>CAYOJU010000249.1:2009-3632 GCA_964404355.1 uncultured Sideroxydans sp.
CCGTGGGGGACTGGCCCTTGAAGTCGCCCTTGTCCAAGGCGGCGATATCGATCAGTTCATTCCAGACCAGGCCTTCCTGCATGCCGATGGCGGAAATGGACAGCCCGCCGAGTTCGATCACCAGCGGCTTGTCGATGTTGACCACGAACAGGATGATGCGCACGTCCGGCGCGAAGTCTGCCTGGTAGTAATCCAGCACATTGGGCAACAGCGCTAGCTCATCGAGGCTGCCGACATAAAGTTTGATCTTGTCGTTTTCCGCCAGCACGATGGTGTTCTTGATCGTGGAAACGGGAGGCTTGCGGTGTCCGTGCGCGTCGCCGACTTCGCCCAGTTCCAGTACCAGATCGCCGCGATACCCGGCGTAGTTGCCTGCGGACTCCTTGAAGTTCATGTTGAACAGCAGACCTTTTGGTTCGTATGTATCGAATAGCATGGGGCACCTTGTCGTAAATGAATGATGGAGTCCTTGTTCAGCAATAACCATACCAATTCACAGCGACTCTTTCTCCATGCTTGTAATGTTGCTATTTGAGGCCGAGAATGGGCTCCGCAACGATTAGTGGAATGAAAATTAACATATTGAATTAGTGGGATGAATGACATAAATCAGGACGGGCGGTAGCGCGGTAAGAGACGAGCGGCATTGCAGGAGGCGGGTAACCATAGGCAGAGTGTCACTTCTTCGGGGGCGGATTTTTGTACCTGAAGCGAGGCGTCCGGTCTTTGGCCCTTGGGTAGCAAACTACAACGAACGGAGGATTATCAAATGATCGACTGGCATTCGTGGTTGTTTTGGCCTGATAACGTAGCACTGTCTGTTGTGACTCTGGCCATTCTGGTCATGCTGTTTCTGTATGCAGCACGTAAACCGATGCATGGCGTCATTCACTCAAGCTGCCATCTGGTCACGCAGTCCACCCGCTTTCTCTCCCGCTGGCTGTTTCTGATCGCGGAAAATCTGCGCTTGCGCAACCAGTCGGTGTTGTTTTCGCACAGTCAGGAAAATGCAGCCGTCATGATCGAGCGCGAATTCGAGCGCGTGGGCAATATCATCCGCAAGGATATGCAGGACTTTCCCGCGCTACAGCGCAAACTGTCGGAAGAAGTCACGCGCATTGAGGAGGACTATCACAAGTGTGGTGAAGTCCCGCCGCCGCCGCCGGAATGGGTGGATGCGATTGAATCCGTTTCCAATCTCAAGTCGGGCGGGGATGTGCCGCGCAAATTGCTGGAAGACATCGCCAAGTCCATTCACAAGATCCACGACAAGATCGTGTCCGAGTACCGGCGAGCCTACGAGGATCGGCACAAGATATTGAAAGGGATGCTGCCGTCGTGGAGGACGGTGGGCAGGGCGGTCACCGAAATTGACAAGAAGATGCTCACGCTACAGAGCAACGCCAAGCAGATCGACGGACAAATGGCCAAATTCGAAGGCATGCGTGCCAAGGACGCCAAGACCGAAAATGCGCTGGTGTCGTCCGCATTCGTGCAGCTGGCAATCTCCGGGCTGGTGATGGTAATCGCGATGGGCGGTGCCTTCATCAACTACAAACTGATCGCGTTGCCCATGTCGGAAATGGTGGGGGCGAGCGATTACATTTCCAACAACCTGAAGAC
>CAYOJU010000250.1:0-3621 GCA_964404355.1 uncultured Sideroxydans sp.
CAGACTGCAGGCCGTTGTTGGAGTCTTCCAGCGCGATGCAGTCCTGCGGCGTGAGCTTGAGTTGGTTCAATACCCAGATGTAAACGTCCGGCGCGGGTTTCTTCAACGGTACGATGTCGCCGCAACCGAGAGCGTCAAAGTACTTGTTCCAGTCCTTGCCCAAGCCGACTTCCAGCAAGGTGGCGACGTTCTCAGGGGAGGTGGTGGTGGCGACGGCGAGTTTCAATCCGGCCTTGTGCGCATCGAGAATGAGTTGCCGGATGCCGGGGCGTAGCGGGATATGCCCATCGCGCAACGCGGCGGTGTAATGCTCGGTCTTGCGTACATGCAGCTTTTTCACGAAGCCCTCGTAGTCGGCGGGCTTGCTGAAATCGGTCAGAAAACTGTCGACGAAATACCTGATGCGCTCCTTGCCGCCCGTCACATCAAGCAGCTTGCTGTACAACGCCTCGTCCCAGTTCCAGCCCAGATCGTTCTCGGCGAAGGTCTTGTTGAAGGCGATGCGGTGCGCGTCCTCAGTATCAGCCAGCGTGCCGTCGACGTCGAAGATGATGGCTCTTAGGGGCATAAAATAACTCGTATGAATGCATCGCTTACTTTAACAGTACCTAATCAAATGCGCGGAATGCCCATTTGCCTGCTATGCAAACAAAGTTTTCGCCAACACCGTCATATTCACTGCGAATCCCAATTGTCTGTAATTTTCCTGTTTGAGAAATTCTATTTCTTGATCCCACGAAGAAATACCACTCTGCTGGTTCATTTATATCAATGAATGACAATTCACCAATGTGACTGAAACCAGTTATCTTGCCTGTGCAATGGGAAAGTGGGTTGGATTTGTTGTCGATTTTAACAATTAGCGAGTACGACCGATCTGCTTCAATCTTCTTAGGATCATTTGTACACCAAGCCACAAGAGCGCTTGGATTTAACGTATACGGAGGTCGTTTTGCGGCCTCGCGTTTTTCAAAAAAGTCGGTGATTTGGTGACAACCGTTCTTAACTAGCAATGATCGAATTTCTTGAGGATAGACCAGGTTTTCTGCACGAGTTGAAGACAGAGTAAGCAATCCAACAAGAATCCACGCTGCTCTTTTCATTTCGTTCCTTGGTTTGAAGTCGACTTAACGCATCCCGGGAAATTTTCCCGCCATCCCCTTTATCATCTTCGCCATACCGCCTTTGCCGCTGATCATTTTCATCATCTTCTGCGATTGCTCGAACTGGTTCAGCAACTGATTGACGTGCATCACCTGCACACCGGCACCGGCTGCAATGCGGCGTTTGCGTGAGGCTTTGATCAGTTCGGGATGGCTGCGTTCCCAGGCCGTCATGGAGTTGATGATGCCTTCGGTGCGGTTGATCTGGCGTTCGTCGATGTTGGCACCGGCGGCTGCTTTGGTAAGTTGTGCCGGCAGTTTGTCCATCAGTGCGGACATGCCGCCCATCTTGCGCATCTGCACGATCTGCATCTTGAAGTCGTTGAGGTCGAAGCCCTTGCCGGACTGCAACTTTTTCGCCATCTTCTGGGCTTCGCCGATGTCGACATTGCGCTGTGCATCTTCCAGCAGCGACAGCACATCGCCCATACCGAGGATGCGTTGCGCCATGCGCTCGGGGTGGAAGGCTTCGAGGCCGTTGGGTTTTTCGCTGACGCCGACGAACTTGATCGGCTTGCCGGTGATCTGGCGTACCGAGAGTGCCGCACCGCCGCGCGCATCGCCGTCCAGCTTGGTTAGGATGATGCCGGTGAGCGGCAGTGCATCACCGAAGGCTTTGGCCGTGTTCACCGCGTCCTGGCCGGTCATCGCGTCGACGACGAACAGGGTTTCTATGGGTTTCACTGCGGCATGCAACTCTTTGATCTCCGCCATCATCGCTTCGTCTATGGCGAGGCGACCGGCGGTGTCGACGATCAGGACTTCATGGTGGTGTTTACGTGCCCAGTCGAGGGCGGCGAGGGCGATATCCAGCGGCTTCTGGCTGGTATCGGAAGGGAAGAAGTCGATTTCGAGTTGTTGGGCCAAAGTGCGCAACTGCTCGATAGCGGCAGGGCGGTACACGTCGCAGCTGACCAGCAGCACTTTCTTTTTGTTCTGGTCACGCAGCAGTTTGGCCAGCTTGCCGCTGCTGGTGGTTTTACCGGCGCCCTGCAGACCGGCCATCAGGATCACGGCGGGAGGGACGGCGGCGAGGTTGAGCGCATCGTTGTGCTCGCCCATCAGCTTGGTCAGCTCGCGGTTCACCACGCCGATCAGCGCTTGCCCCGGCTGCAGGTTGCCGATAACTTCCTGTCCCAGCGCGGCTTCCTTCACCTTGGCGATGAATTCCTTGACCACCGGCAGCGCAACGTCGGCTTCCAGCAGGGCGAGGCGCACTTCGCGCAGGGCATCCTGAATATTGGTTTCGGTCAGGCGCGCCTGGCCGCGCAGATTCTTGACGATGCCGCTGAAGCGTTGTGTTAGGTTATCCAGCATGTTTGTTTTTCCAATAGAGTTAATGCTACTGCATCAATTCCCTCTCCCGCAGGCGGGAGAGGGCTAGGGTGAGGGGCGTTGAGCATAAGCCAGAATCTAAATTGACTTATATCACCATCCCTCATCCCCAGCCCTTCCCCCGCTTGCGGGGGAAGGGAGTGAAGACACATTCGCGGCGCTTCCTGTAGAATCCGCACAGTCTAAAACATCTGCACTCCACATGTCGAACCAAGCCCTGCATTTGCTCACGTTTGCCCTTTATACCGTTCTGGCTATTCTGTTCTGGCGCGCGCAATCGGCCGGGAATGCGGAGAAGCAGAATCGCGGTGCTTTGGGCTTCGCGGTCATCGTGCCGCTGGTGCTGCACGGCTGGCTGTTGTACCAGACCTTATTTATATGGGGTGCGCTGAATCTGGGGCTGGTCTATGCGTTGTCGCTGATTCTGTGGCTGACCGTGCTGGTGTACTGGCTGGCGCGTTACTTCTATCCGCTGTCCAGTCTGCAGACGTTGATGTTGCCGTTGGCTGCTGTCAGCACGGTGTTGCCGGCGATATTCCCCGCTGCGCACATCCTGAACCAGCCCGCATCCGGCCTGTTCGATACCCATGTATTCATGGCCATGCTGGCCTACAGCCTGTTTACCATTGCTGCCCTGCATGCCCTGCTGATGTCGCTGGTGGAAAAACGCCTGCACCACGCCAGGATGCCCAGGGTGCTGCAAAACCTGCCGCCGCTGTTGACCATGGAAACCCTGCTATTCCGCATAGTTGGTGTGGGCTTTGTGCTGCTGACCATTACCGTGGCGTCCGGCATGCTGTTTTCCGAGAAAATCTTCGGTCATCCCTTGCAGTTCACCCATATGGTCTTGTTCGGCATGGCTTCCTGGGTGGTGTTCGCCGTGCTGCTCTGGGGCCACCACATCTACGGCTGGCGCGGCCATACTGCGGTGCGCTGGACGCTGAGCGGCTTCGGATTTCTGGTATTGGCGTACCTGGGCTCCCAGTTTGTGCTGGAAGTCGTCCTGCACCGCTGATTCCCCTCAGGTTTTTCCTGTCAAAACAGTCCTTGCCAGAGATTGGCAAGGTGTCGTAGAATTCGCGCCCTTTTGGCATTGGCCGAAACTTAAATTATTGGGTAATCA
>CAYOJU010000251.1:0-3616 GCA_964404355.1 uncultured Sideroxydans sp.
GAACATTTGCAAACCATCAGTTCCAATACGGACTGATACTGATCAAATTGAGGCGCACGAATGCCGGACAATCAACAAAGCAAAACGAGCAACGAGTCAGCGGGGGATACGCCTGCCGACCTGGAGCCATTGACTTCCCAGAAGCATGAGGAGCCTGTCCGTGAGGACACGGCTGACAATTCCGCGGCTGTTGTTGTTCGCGCTACGCGTTACCTGTATATGAATGTGTCGCTTGGCTTATTGGCATTCATCTCGTTTGTTGCAGCCCTGTATCTGGGGCGCAACTTCATTGTGCCGCTGCTAATCGGCATGCTTGCGAGTTACACGCTGACGCCGCTGGTGGACTGGCTTAAAGCAATTCATGTACCGCGTCCGGCGGGAGCGGCACTGGTCCTTACCCTGCTGGTCGGTGGCATATACTGGATCGCGTTCTCGCTGAATGATGATGCGGTGGCTATGATCGAGAAGTTGCCGGATGCCACACGCAAACTGCGGCAGAATTTGATCAATACAGGCACCGTCCCGTCCGTACTGCAAAACATGCTGGAAGCTGCCAAGCAACTCGAAGGGGCCACCGATGACGCGGGAGCCAAGCCAAGTGCGCACGCAGTCATCCGGACAAGCGAGCATTCCTCCTGGCTGCACGACTATGCACTTGCGCAGTCCGGGCTGCTATTTGCGGTTGTCGCCCAGGCGCCGGTCGTGTTGCTGCTCACCTATTTCCTGCTCGCCTCGGGCACGCATTTTCGGCGCAAATTGGTCGGCCTCGTCGGACCATCGCTGACGCGCAAAAAAGATGCCGTTCACATACTGGATGAGATCAATGTACAAATTCAGCGCTTCCTGTTTTCCATGCTGGTATCAAATATTCTGGTGGGTATCGGGATCTGGCTGGCGTTCAAGACGATGGGCATAGAACAGGCGGGGGTATGGGGTGTTGTTGCCGGTTTGCTGCACTCTGTCCCTTATCTGGGCCCGGCTACAGTCGCGATCACTGCCGGCATGGCGGCCTTCCTGCAGTTCGGATCGCTGCTCCATGCGTTCGCAGCCACGGGCGTGGTACTGCTGATAGCGGGTGCTGTCGGCTCCGTGTTCATGCCCTGGCTGCAAGCCCGTTTTGCAGGCGTAAACGCGGCCGTGCTGTTCATCTCCATATTGTTCTTCGGCTGGCTGTGGGGCGCCTGGGGCCTGCTGCTGGGAGCACCGCTGGTCGCGATCATCAAGGTGATCTGCGACCGGGTCGAATCGCTTAAGCCTATTGGCGAGTTGCTGGGGCGCTAAGCACCTGAGGCCGGAAGCGTGCAGGCTGCGTGCGCTGCCAGACGGAACGCTAATCAGGAACAGCGGAAAATCACTCCATACAACGAACCGGGATTCCAATTCGCGAAGATGCGAAGGCCGTTCGGAAATATTGAAATAGCCTGACCAGTCATATCCATGAACACCACTATGAGCCAAACAGAACGGAAACCAACATGAACCTTGATCGAATCGAAGGAAAATTGAAACAACTAAAGGGCAACGCCATGAAACAGTGGGGACGGCTTACCGATGATCGGCTTGAAATTGCCGCAGGCAGGTGCGTGCATTTATCCGGCATTGTTCAGGAGTCGAATGGCATTTGCAGAGACAGAACAGAAAAACTGCTGGTGGCAAGACACGCTAGCCGGGAATAGAACGCTCATAACACCGGCAATGCGCCGCTGTCAGCGGTGAACCATACATTCGCCAAGCCATCACGCAAAGGAAACTCATGAACAAGCCCCACATCACTGCGATCCTGGCTGTAACCGCACTTTCGTTCAGCGCCGGTGCCATGGCAATACGCATGTCAAAGAGCGAACACAAAGCCTCCGAGAAAAGAATAGAGGGTGAGTACAAATCCGCCCTGAAAAGCTGCGATTCATTCGCACACAATGCCAGGAACATCTGCCTGGCTGAGGCAAAACGCACTGAAAAAATAGCGAAAGCCGAACTCAATGCGAAGTACAAACCCTCAAGCCTGGCGACATATGAAGCCGGCATAACCAGGGCAAAAGCAGACTACTCCGTCACCTACGCAAAGTGCAATGAAGGTGTCGGCGAAGTCAGGGACGTATGCAGGCAAAAAGCAAAGACTGCATTGGCAGGTGCCGAATCCGACGCCATGGCGCGACTAAAAGCGGCGAAAGAATCTTCAACTGACAGCAATGAGCATCTTCGGGACATATGAGCGCAAAAGAAAGCAGCAAAGACACGTAACCACGCTGCAGACGAAAAATGCGATGCGCACAATTGTGGTTACAGAAGCGAATTGCAATTCGCTGGCAGGTGAAGCCATGAATGCTTGCTTAACAGTTGCAAAGAAGCTTTACGCAAACAGGCTTCGGAACAGTTTACCTATGGTATCGGTTGGTTAATACGGAGGGATTCAAAATGAAAACCATGAATAGATTCGCAGTGAATGTGGCAACAATAGCATTGTTGTTCGGAATGGCCGGATGCACCCTGCTTGGCGCCGGAATAGGGGCTGCTGCCGGCTCTGGCACCACCGTAGGCATGGCTGGCGGCGCGGTGATCGGTGGTGTTATTGGCTACCAGGTCGGTAAGTAGCATCGGATTTTTCTGCACATCGGTCGCGCCGCTCTCATGAATATGTACGCGACTGTATGCATAGACTATAAACAGAAAGGCGAAATCATGCTCTATACCATTGCTGTAGTAATGCTCATCCTGTGGCTGCTGGGATTAATAACTTCTTACACCATGGGTGGTTTCATTCACATTCTGCTGGTGATTGCCATCGTAGTTATCTTGCTGAGAGTCATCAGAGGATAAGGCACCCATCGCTTTGACCGGCATGCGGCTCTGTACGGCACCGCACAGACCCGTACGCTGACTCACACTATTGTTCCGTTCACGATGGGCGCCACAACGATGAGTCCGGTGCAACATGCGAAAGCCACCACCATCCAGTTATTGCTTTGCCGCAACAATCCGCCAATCCATGCAATCTCAATCGATATTCATTGCATGGGTTGAGATCGACATTTAATCCTATGGAAGAGAAAAATGAAGAAAACAATTAGCCCACCCGGATCGATTCATACGCTGGCCAGCTTCGGCATCGTAATTGCGTCTGCTGCCTTGATGATAGCCTGCGCAAGCACACCCCCGCCAATCGTGCAAATGGCCGTTTCCAGAGCGGCAGTCAGCAGCGCCAGCAGAACCGGTGCCAATGAACTTGCCCCGGTACTAATGAAATCCGCCACGGACAAGATGGACGCTGCCGAGAAGGCAATGACAGCAGAGAATTATGTGCTGGCACAGAATCTGGCAGAGCAGGCAGAGGTCGATGCCAAACTGGCTTCAGCAACGGTACGTTCAGTCAAAGCACAGAAAGCAGCCGACACGGTACAGGAAGATAGCCGCGTACTGCGCAAAGAAATCGACCGAAAAACCAAGTAATTCTCAATGGAGTCAACCATGAATAAAATTCAATCCTTTTCCATGACTTTGGTCGCCGTCGCGCTGCTGGTCGGCTGCAACTCAACAACACATAATGCTTCGCTCGCCGACGCGCACGTCAGCTACAACAACGCAAGTGCCAACCCCAATGTGACGAATCTGGCTGCGC
>CAYOJU010000252.1:0-3613 GCA_964404355.1 uncultured Sideroxydans sp.
GCGCAACCTGACGCTGGGCTACGATCTCATGCTCGCCCCGCAGGCAATGGGCCTGACCGACGACCGCATCCACCAGCGCAAGATACTGGAACAGGGCGCGGCCATGGTGGATGCGGGCAAACTGAAGGTGCATATCTCGCACAGATTGCCGCTGGAACAGGTTGCCGAAGCGCATCGCCTGATCGAAGCGGGCGGCACGATCGGCAAGATCGTATTGACGATGGATTCATGAATTTTGTAGACACCCACTGCCACCTGGACGCTGCCGAATTCGGCGACACGCAAGCTGACATCGTACGCAATGCCGCCGCCGTCGGCGTGACGCGCCTGGTCATTCCCTCGGTAGCCTGCAACAATTTCGAGGCAGTGCGCAAACTGTGCAAACAACACCCGGGCTGCTCGCCCGCTTACGGCATCCATCCGATGTACACGAACGATGCAACTCCGAGAGACTTGGAAACGTTGCGCGAATTTCTGAAACAACACTCGGCCGTCGCCGTCGGCGAGATCGGCCTCGACTTTTTCATCAAACATTACGACCAAACCCGCCAGGAACACTTCTTCGTCGAACAACTCAAGCTGGCGCGCGACTTCGACCTGCCTGTGCTGCTGCACATCCGCCGCGCGCAAGACACCATCCTCAAGCACCTGCGCCAGATCAAAGTGCGAGGGGGCATCGCCCATGCCTTCAACGGCAGCCGCCAGCAGGCAGACGAGTTCATCAAGCTCGGTTTCAAACTCGGTTTCGGCGGCGCAATGACCCACTCGCGCGCCACCAAACTGCGTGAACTTGCCGCCACCCTGCCGCTGGAGAGCATCGTGCTAGAGACTGATGCACCGGACATCCCTCCGGATTTTCTGGAACGCGGATTGTCGAATGAGCCGAAGTATCTGCCACGTATTGCGCTGACATTGGCAGAGCTACGAGGGACGTCGCTGGAAGAGATTGCGCGCGCCACCACTGAGAATGCATGTTCTGTATTAAGTTAATCACATTTTAGGAATTTCTATCATGACATCCTACGAAACATTCACCATTTCACTTCAGGCCCTAACTATTATCGTAGCTGTTGCCACGCTCATTGCTTACTTCAAACAGCTGCGCGTAATGTCTGCACAAATATTGGCGATGCAAGAATCGTCGAAAGCTCAAAGTGGCCTTTCTTTAGTCAATTATTTGCAGGCGCCTGAAGTTAGAGAAGCCAGACATATAGTTCGCGATGTACTTTCCAAGAAACCTCCTTCTGACTGGTCGCCAGAAGAAAGAAGAAGTGCCGCCTTAGTAGTCGCTAATTATGATGTTGCCGCTGCACTTATTCGTGCCGGCCTTGCACCAGTCGATCTTATTGCAGCGAACTGGGGCCCAAGCATCAGGCATTGCCATCAAATCCTCCAACCGTTCATTGCAGAGCAACGCGGACGACCAGGGGGAGGGCAACAGTATTGGAGCAATTTTGACTGGCTGTCAAATGAAGCAACTCAAAACCAAGTATGAGAACCCTTCCTTGAGTCCGCATCTTCAACAAGACGCATTTAACCTCGCTCGCTTCTTGGAAGCACAGGAGGATACTTATGAACAGGTCGTGCACGAACTTCATTCAGGGCAGAAACGTAGCCATTGGATGTGGTTCATCTTCCCGCAATTCATTGGCCTAGGATCAAGTACCACATCTCACCTGTATGCTCTAAAGAGCCTGTCAGAAGTGCGTGAATACCTTCACCATCCGGTGCTTGGCCAAAGACTTACCGAATGCACAAAGATAGTCAATCATCTCCAAGGCCGCACTGCCAGACAGGTATTTAGCACCCCTGACGATCTGAAATTTCACTCCTCAATGACGCTATTTGAGTTAGCTGCAGGAACCAAATCGGAATTTACATCTGCTTTAGAAAAATATTTCGCAGGTGCAAGAGATACAAAGACAATTGAACTGGTACGCAGCTCCAACGTTGAATGAGTAGAAGATATTTTGAATCAAAGCGCTGGATTCCGGCCTGCGCCGGAATGACGGCAGACCTATAATGCGCGTCATGCCAAACACTACCCCACCCCAATTTACGCGCACCCACATCTTGCTCGGCGATGAAGGAATCGCCAAGTTGCGCCGCAAACACATTTTCATCGCCGGTCTCGGCGGCGTCGGTTCCTACTGCGCCGAAGCAATGGCACGGGCGGGGATAGGCCGGTTGACGCTGCTCGACCACGACAAAGTAGTGATCAGCAACATCAACCGTCAGTTGCCCGCGCTGCTGTCCACCGTCGGGCAGTCCAAGGCCGAGCTGATGCGCGCGCGCATCGCCGACATCAACCCGGATTGCCAGGTGACGCTGTTGCAGGAATTTCTCACCATCGACAACGTGAATGACTTGGTGCCTGCCGATGTGGATTACGTGATGGACTGCATCGATTCGTTGTCGTGCAAGGTGGCACTGGTGGTGGAAAGCCACAAACGTGGACTAAAGGTCGCTTCCAGCATGGGAGCGGGCAACCGGCTGGATCCGACGCATATCAAGGTAGCGGACATCAGCAAGACTGATAAATGCGCGCTGGCAAAGCAGATGCGGGTCATGTTGCGCAAGCATCACGGGATACACAAAGGCATTTTGACTGTATTTTCGGATGAGCATGCGAGCAAGCCCTTGCCGCCGGAGCCAACCGGCAGAGGACGTCCGCGCGCGGTGAATGGCACCATCAGTTACATGCCGCCGCTGTTCGGCTACATGCTGGCGGGCGCAGTGATCAAGCGCCTGTTGGAGGAATAGTCATACCACTTCCCACTCTTCGATCCCGCCGCTAACAACCCGAAACAGCGGATGAACAGCCGGGTGTTCGGCTTGCTCCAGCCTTTCATAGGCTCTTCGGTCTCGTTTTTCCAGTTTTGCACTGAGATGTGCCAGTTCATAGATAACCTGCCCGTCGGTGACGCGGATTTTGGTTACGGTGTCAGTGCGCAAAATCTTCTCTGCATTGAAATGATAGCCGCGGCGCACGGCCTCACGCTGCACTTCACTCAAGTAAACGCCAATGGCAGCGAGCGGGTCGGGATGATCCTTGAAACGAATGAGCTGTGGATGATTGCGATAGCCTTTGGTCTCGCCCAGCAACACCTTCTGCGCCAGCAGGGCCTCGCGCCATAGCGCGACCAGGCCTTTTGCATCAAGGTATTGCGGATGCAAAGACCATATGCGCATTATCCTAGAAACCGTAGTTGGACGAAGTGTAGTGTGCGTTCATCGCGGTGCAGGGCAAGGCGCGACGACGAGGAATGGTTGTTCCATTCCGAGGAGGAGCAACGCCGCCATGCGCTGCGAGGGACGCGCAATGCGCTTCGTAGCGACCCACCCAACTGGTGAGCATGGATAGATAACGAATTTTGTTTCTGATCATTTGCCTATGTCCTCAATGGAGCGGTCAACTGCGGTTTTTAGGATTTTCCTGCGCCCTGCAAAGGAAACCGCGCCAACACCTCGTAATACGGCGCGCCCTGCTCATCGCGGCGTGATCTGACCAGCACAAAGTCGTTGAATTTCCAGTTCACCGCGGGCATAGCCGGCAATGGCGCATCGCTCCACTGCGCGTTGCGCAACAGGGTGACATGCGGCTTGTACGGCC
>CAYOJU010000253.1:0-3579 GCA_964404355.1 uncultured Sideroxydans sp.
CGCCGTCGCACGATCCACCTCTGACTTGACCGGCGTAGGCAGGAAGTGTCGCCACTTGGCTTTCGTCCATGTCGCTCGGCGCACAAAAGTTTTTATTCAACTCTGGAAAATCAACGGGTGTCATAACTCAAACGTTAAAACAGGCGCAACTCGCACCTTCCCCAAGACTGAACAGTCGTTGGCGCACACCCACGCGTTTTTGTTCCTTCACGCCGCGTTTCTCTATGCCGCCGCAACCGTCGCACACCGGCTCTTTGCTCTTGACCATCGTCGCCTGGCTGCCGCAGCCGCAACGAAACTTGGTGACCGGCTGGCCGCGCAACATTGGAATAGAACCTTGGTCAGCGGTCATTTGTGCCATTCCTTTCCAAGCAGCTCGTTTGAAACAGAAGTGTTAAGCCATTTCGACGGGTGATCACGCTGCACCGCAATTGCGGCCAGTTCTTTGGCCCGCTGGCGATTTCGCGAAAAGAGCAGGCAAAATTCACGAGCCATGCGCGTCTTGCCTTCCCACAGCTCCTCAAACAGCGATGTTTTCAGGCGCAACTTTTCGTACAGATACCCGTCGTCTGCCCAGTTGCGTTTCATCGACTCGTTGTAGACTTCAAACCACTCCCGGCCAGTGCATTTTGGGGCAGTTCCCGAATCGGGAACCGGAAAGTTATTGACAGATTTTTCACCGTCTGTAAAATCACTCGAAATCCCCTCGAAATTCGATTTATTCGAAACTTCTAAATCATTATCTCGAATAATTCGATTCGAAGTACTGCTCGAGGGGCTCGAAGGCGATTTTGGTTTGACACTCAGCCGCGCAACCAGGTTCTTGGCTGCAATCGCTTCCAACTGCGTTTCAGCGATGGTGGCTTTGAGGTCCGGCTCTGGCTCAAACAATTCGTTCTGGGCTTGGCCGCTGGCCACGTCGAGCGCACGCAAATACCCGTCAAACGCCGCGCGATCGTAACGCCATCGCACCGACCAATGTTCGCTGGCCGGCAACACGCGATAAACCTTCCCGGCCATTGGCGAGTCAATCACCTGCAGGAACCCGCACAGTTGCAACTCATAGAACACGTCGGACACGTTGCCTTTGGAAATACCCAGCAAACCGCCCAATTCCTCGAGGTTAATGCCTTTGACCTCTTGGCGGCCACGGTCGAGTGTGGCAGTCACCATGAATTCGGCGACACGCGATTGGCGCTCGGTCCAATCCGCACGGACGATTTCTGATCTGACCAGCGCGGCTACAGTTTGAAAACGTGCGGGATTCGCAACCTCGGGCATACATCTGTCTGTTGACTGCCCATGCGAGTTCTCCTTTTCCGGAGCTATTGTCGACGGTCCCGCGCCGCCGGCCGTTCTCGTTTCATTTTTTATAGAATACCGTTCAACACTGCTGAATTGTTGTGTCGCTGTTGACGTCATGGCGGTCAGCGTTTGAAAATTCTTTCGCGCTCCATCCGCCGCAACGTCTCCAAAGGTGTTTCACCGGGCAGCATGTCGTAACCACAGCCGATACAGCCGCCTTTCCACGTGCCGATACCTTCGCCAACTTCGTCCGAAAATTTGACCTCAATCGAAGTCCTGACCATCTGTCGCGGAATGATCGGCCACCATCGCGCGCGCCAGGTCATGCGCACCACATGCACAGTCGCGGTGCGAGCTTGAATCTCTCCGCTCTTGCGTTTGTAGGTGTAAGGATAGTCCTGCGACACTGAAAGCTCCGCTTCGGCCCTCGTGCGCATTCCTTCCATATCGAAACCGCGCCGGCGGTTCTTTTTATTTTCAGACCACACCGTTTGCGCGAGACACGGAAGATTCGCTTTGTGCTCCAACACTTCTGTTGACCACCAATCAAGCTGCCACGGAAAGTTCCAACAATACGTGTGCCGATACCACGGGTCGCTCGTGGTCGTACTCATCGAGTATGGCAACGGATAAAACCAAATTGCGGAACTGTGGATGCCAACGCCGGAGTAACACTCTTTGCAGCGGAAAACCCCTTCCAAGCCGATATAGACCGAAAACAGCCACGGCAGGCCAAAGGAGAGCATCACACCATCTTCGTTGTCACCATGACCAAACCACAACTGCAAGTGGAACGTCGTAGCCGCGCGGCCAAACAACCATTCGCAAAACGGCTCTAATCGTGAATGCCAGCGGGCGCGGCCATGCCAAAACATCGACCCGCCATCGTTCAAATTTTGTCGGAATAGATTTTTCATTTTGTTAAAACACGAGTCCTAGTTGCTTCACAATCTCGTAGGCAGCATTTACCTCAGCCATTTGCGCGTCACTGCCGCCAACGTCTGGGTGAGCAGCCTTACTTCGCTGGCGGTAGGCTTGTTTGATATCGGCGGAGCATGCGTTTGGTGGAACTCCAAGCACTTCGTGCCACGGCTTTCGAATGTCCGGCAGTGCTTTGAACCCTGAGAACATCGCTTTGATCATGTGTTTGGCTCCCCAACGTTCCATGCCCCGCATTGCCTCAACGGTCAGAGCGATGGCCTGAATGTTGTGTTCAATGCGGTGCCAGCGGTCGCACGGAATAGCCATCTGCTGGCCTTCGTATTCGAAATAGGCACACACGCCAGATTCTTTTGGGTTGTCATGTCCGAGCGTGTAATTGCTCGAGAGCAGCACGTTTTTTCCGCCCATCAATTCAATCTGCCTTTTCAGATTGGCCAGTGCCGCGGCCAACGTCTGTTTGAACTGGCCGGATTGGCGTTTTAGCGGTTCTGTTTTCGGCCAACCTGGTGGCCAACTCAAAGGGTATGCTGTGCGATTGTTGCTCATGGTGTTTTGGTCGGACTCCACTTGATGACGATTCCTTGGAACGGCAACGAGCGGTGCGTGGCGCGAAACCAATCGGCCATCGCATTCAAATTCTCAAAGCCATCCGCGCGGGCAAAAGCTTCCTCTGCTGTTGTCGGAAAAAAGTCCTCGGCGATGTTCTTTCCATCTAATCGAATCGTGCAGCCATCGAACCAAATCGTTTGCACATCGGTAATGACCGACTCGCGCAAAACCCGTTGCTTGCTTCGATACGGTTTACCAATCCACTGGCGCAGGCTGATCCTCTGGCCAACTTTTGGCATTCGCTTTGGTGTAGGTCGAACCGTCTGCAGTTTCGCGCCGGATTTAACCAACAGCGCGAATTGCGCCTTGAACATTTTGACAACCAATCCAACGACCGGCGCCGGTTCCCGATTCGGGAACTTGATATTTCCACGGCAATGACACCGCGCGATTTTGCGTGCAGCTTTGTTAACCGGCGGATGTTCATCGCCGCACGATTGGCTCAGCCTCCGTTCCCACGCTTCGCAGGTGGCCACGATGCACGCGAGCTTACGGCGCATCTTCGCAATCCTGCCGTAGTCACCTTCGACCATGCGGGAAGCCTCGATTAAATCGGTCTGGTGCGTTTGCAGAACATGCAGCCAATCCATGTCGCACGAGTAGTTGCGGGTGATTTGTGGCATGTCGCCAAAGCACTGCAACACTTCGTCCACGGTGGACCGCTGCGACTCAACCAATTTGCGGAAAGCTTTGTTCATGCTCGTTCGTGTGGCTCTTTGTAGG
>CAYOJU010000254.1:0-3545 GCA_964404355.1 uncultured Sideroxydans sp.
AGTACGTGAAGTCCAACGCAATCGTGTTCTGCAAGGGCGGCCAGACACTGGGCGTGGGTGCAGGACAGATGAGCCGCGTGGATTCGACCCGTATTGCTTCGATCAAGGCGCAAAACGCAGGGCTGAGCCTGACGGGCTCCGTCGTGTCGTCCGATGCCTTCTTTCCGTTCCGCGATGGCATTGATGTGCTGGCAACTGCGGGGGCAACAGCGGTGATCCAACCGGGTGGCTCGATGCGCGACGAAGAAGTCATTGCCGCTGCAGATGAGCATGGACTGGCAATGGTGTTCACTGGTTATCGTCACTTCAGGCATTAGCAGGGAGAGTTTTCTCGCTCTTATGTTTGGGGGAGCTCCAGCTTTGGTTGCTTTGGGAGGTATGTGATGCGGTTTGTGTGGATTATTGCAGTTTCGCTTTTGAGCGCATGTTCCAATGACGATCGCGCTCCCGCTTCACCTGCCAAAGCAGCGTCGGCTACAGCAGCCACGGATGTCTCCAAGATAGCACCACGTCAACCGACGGAAATGGAAAAGCGAGAGTCAGAGGAAATAGCGAAGAGCGAAAATCTGGTTGAAAGGAGGGGAAAGGTATTGTCACTTCACCTTCAATCCGGCAAGGCTATCGAACTGGCTAGTTCCGAGGCTTGTGAGGATTATGAGAGTTGCAGGTCCTATACCTATCGCGGCTTGATCGCAGATAAGCAGTTTTATTGGGTTCTTGTGGGTTACTACGAAGGCGGAGAAAGTCTCTTGATCTCAAGAAACACCGGGGAGCAAGTGGACACAATCAGGGATCCCCATGTGTCACCGGATGGTAAATTCATCGTTTCCGCAAGTGATGCCGAAGCATATGAGGATCCGGGTGTTTTCTTATGGGAAATTGTGGATGGCGCTCTTGTTTCGCGCGTCCATTTCATACCAGAGGACTATCAGTTGTTCAACTTCACTCGTTGGGTTGATGCCAATAACGTAGAACTGGTGAAAACGGCTAGGCCACCTAAAGGAGAATGCCCTGAAGGAAAGCTGGCTCACTATTCGATGACGTTGGTTAAAGAAAATGGGAAGTGGATACTAAGAGCTGCGGCAGGCAAAGGTGAATGCTTTCAGTAAACAGGCGAGCGCCAATTATTAGGATGGATAGTTTTCCTATCCACGATACGTTAGGATTCAAATGAAAATATTAGTCATCGGTAACGGCGGTCGCGAACACGCGCTGGCATGGCGTCTGGCGCAGGGCGCCAAGGTGCAAAAGGTGTATGTCGCGCCGGGCAATGCGGGTACGGCGTTGGAAGAGGGCGTGGAGAATGTTGCCATCACGGCCATTCCGGAACTCATCGAGTTTGTTAAACGCGAGAATATCGAACTCACTGTGGTCGGTCCGGAAGCGCCGCTGGCGGCGGGTGTTGTTGATGCGTTCCGTGCGGCGGGGCTGAAAATATTCGGCCCGACCAAGGCGGCGGCACAACTGGAATCCTCCAAGGATTTTGCCAAGCGCTTCATGACGCGCCACAACATTGCCACGGCGTTCTTCGAGACCTTCAGCGAGATTGCCCCCGCCAAAGCCTATGTCGAAAAGCACGGTGCGCCCATCGTGATCAAGGCCGATGGACTGGCAGCGGGCAAGGGCGTGGTGGTGGCCATGTCCAAGCAGGAAGCGTTCGATGCCATCGACATGATGCTTTCCGACAACAAGCTGGGCGATGCCGGTGCGCGCGTGGTGATCGAAGAATTCCTCGCAGGCGAAGAGGCCAGCTTCATCGTGATGGTCGACGGCAAGAATGTGCTGGCAATGGCGACCAGCCAGGATCACAAACGCCTATTGGACAATGATCAGGGGCCGAATACCGGCGGCATGGGCGCATATTCCCCGGCGCCGGTGGTCACGCCGACCATCCACGCAAAAGTATTGCGCGAAGTCATCCAGCCCGTCGTGCGTGGTATGGAAAGTGAAGGTATCAATTACACCGGTTTCCTGTATGCAGGCCTGA
Source organism: uncultured Sideroxydans sp. (assembly GCA_964404355.1). Classification (GTDB taxonomy): domain Bacteria; phylum Pseudomonadota; class Gammaproteobacteria; order Burkholderiales; family Gallionellaceae; genus Sideroxyarcus. The sequence goes on from CAYOJU010000254.1 coordinate 1,988, forward strand.
TGATTTCGCCGGACGGCGGACTCAAGGTACTTGAGTTTAACTGCCGCATGGGCGACCCCGAGACGCAACCCATTATGCTGCGCCTGAAGAGTGATTTCGCCGCGATTGTCGAGCACGCGATCAATGGCACACTGGATAAAGTGGAAGCGGAATGGGACAGGCGTACCGCACTGGGCGTGGTGATGGCCGCAGCGAATTATCCGGAAACGCCACGCAAGGGTGATGTCATCACCGGCCTGCCGAAGAAACTGGAAGACGCGCACGTGTTTCATGCCGGCACGACCATGCAGGACGGCAAGGTGGTCACCAACGGTGGACGTGTGCTGTGTGTCGTGGCGATGGGCGATATGGTGAAGCAGGCGCAGAAACGCGCTTATGAATTTGCCGACATGATTCACTTTGACGGACAGCAGATGCGCCGCGACATTGGCTACCGCGCCATCGGCCGCAAGTAATTCCACTCCCTCTCCCGCGCTAACGCGCACCCCTCTCCCGCAGGCGGGAGAGGGGCTGGGGGTGAGGGACCCAAATCGGAGAGATGTGCATGTCAAGTATCGCCATCCCCTTTCATCGTCTCAAAGCCTACCTCAAGCGTGGCGGCGTCATCGCCTATCCCACCGAATCCTGCTACGGTCTGGGTTGCGATCCGCTCAATCGCCAAGCCGTTCAGCGCATCCTCAAACTCAAGCAACGCCCACAGCGCAAAGGCCTTATTGTCATTGCAGCGCACTATCATCAAGTCGCGCATTACCTGCAATCGCTCACAACCGATGAGCAAACCAGATTGCAATGTGACGGTGAGCAGGCTGTCACCTGCCTCATGCCTGTGAAACCTTCCTGTCCGCGCTGGCTGCGCGGAGAGCACGATACGCTGGCGGTGCGTCTCACTGCACATGCCTTCGCCAAACAACTCTGCCGCAGTGCAGGCAGCGCTTTGGTCTCCACCAGCGCCAATCGCAGCGGGCAGCGTCCCGCGAAAACCTATGCCGAATGCCAGCGCTTGTTCGGAAATAAAGTGTGGGTATTGCCCGGCAGAGTGGGGAAACGCAAGCAGCCTTCGACGATACGGGCGTGGGTGGGTGGTAAAATCATCCGGAAATAACAACGCAGCAACCCGGAGAGAAAAAATGGATAGCGCCGCCGTCAAAACCTATCTGCTCGAACTGCAGGAACGCATCGTCGAACGTCTGGAACAAGTCGACGGCAAGAGATTCCTGCGCGACAAATGGGAACGTGCCACTGGCAGCGGAGGTATAGGTAAGGGCGAGGGCCTCAGTTGCATTCTCGAAGAAGGAAATGTCATCGAACGCGGCGGTGTGGCGTTTTCGCATGTGCAGGGCGACAAGATGCCCGCTTCCGCAACCGCGCATCGTCCCGAACTGGCGGGCTGCAGTTGGGAGGCAATGGGCATGTCGCTGGTAATGCATCCGCGCAACCCCTATGCTCCCACCTCGCACGCCAATGTGCGCATGTTCATGGCGCACAAGCCCGACGGGGAAAAGGTATTCTGGTTTGGCGGTGGCATGGACCTGACGCCGTATTACGGCTTCGAGGAAGA
>CAYOJU010000255.1:0-2269 GCA_964404355.1 uncultured Sideroxydans sp.
TTGAGTGCCTTTGCTGCATGGCATTTCGGTTTCGGGCTTGCCGGACTCGCCGCCATCGTGTTTGTATGGGCACTCATCGCGCTTACCTTCATTGACTTCGATAGCCAGCTTCTTCCCGACGACATCACCCTGCCTTTGCTCTGGCTGGGCCTGCTGCTCAACCTGAACGGGGCATTCACTTCTTTGCCGAATGCCGTCCTCGGCGCGGTGATTGGCTATCTTGTGCTGTGGATCGTGTACTGGGTCTTCAAGTTTGCCACCGGCAAGGAAGGCATGGGCTACGGCGATTTCAAGCTGCTTGCCGCCATCGGCGCGTGGCTAGGCTGGACCATGTTGCCGCTGGTCATCTTGCTCTCCTCGGTGGTCGGCGCCGTGATCGGCATCGTCCTCATCGTATTCGCCAAACATGGCCGCAACATCCCCATTCCCTTCGGGCCTTATCTGGCCGGCGGTGGACTAATCGCGCTGTTCTGGGGACAGGCGCTGACCCAAAGTTATTTGCAACTGCTGGCCCCGTGAACTATTTGGTCGGACTGACGGGAGGCATCGGTAGCGGCAAAAGCACGGTCGCAGACATGTTTGCCGAACTCGGCGTACGCATCATCGACACCGATCTCATTTCGCGCCAGTTGACGCAAACCGGGGGTACAGCCATTCCGGCATTGCGCGAAGCCTTCGGGACTGGCGTTATTGATGTGGATGGCGCGCTGAATCGGGCCGCGATGCGCGAACTCGTCTTCAGCCATCCCGACGAAAAGAAGCGGCTGGAAGCAATCCTGCACCCGCTCATCCTGGTGAAAGCCAAACAGCAGGCAGCGAGTCCAACCGACGCGCCCTATACCCTGGTCGTCGTACCCCTGCTGTTCGAGAACCGCCGCTATTCCGACTGGCTACATCGAGTAATTGCCGTAGACTGCCCGGAAGAATCTCAGATCAGGCGCACCATGCAGCGCAGCCGACTGGATGAAGTCGCCGTGCGCGCCATCATGGCGCAGCAGCTAGACCGGGAAGCCCGGCTGACGTTTTCTGACGAAAAAATCCTCAACAACGGCAGTCTGGACGACCTGAAAAAGCAAGTCGTCGGAATGCACCGCCGTTTATCTGCTTTAGCCGCTGAAAGCGATTGACGTCAAGCAGTACTGCCTATATCTTTCGCAACCAATCAAACCCCGTCCCGGTTAGGCGAAAGTGATCAGCTACGAGTTTCCTCTTAATGAACGAGTGCGCACGATGCTGCGTCTTGAGGATCTCTTCTTTCGCATCGGCCGTTTTATCGACAGCGACGAAAGCCCGGATCATCATGCCGCGCTGGGCGTACTTTTCGAAATACTCGAAGTCGCCTGTCGCGCTGACCTCAAATCCGACCTGCTGTTGGAACTGGACCGCCAGAAAAAAGCGCTGAATGCGCTGCATAACAACCCCGAGATACTGGAAGACGCGCTGGAAACCGTACTCGGCGAAATCGAAAATGCCTGCTCCGGACTCCAAAAAATGAGCGGCAAAATCGGCCAGCATTTGCGCGACGATGAATGGCTGATGGCAATCAAACAGCGTGCCTGCATTCCCGGTGGCGTCTGCGAATTTGACCTCCCCTCCTATCATTACTGGCAGCACCAGAGTGCCGAACACCGCCGCAACAGTCTGGATGTCTGGCTCGGCCCCATGCTGCCCTTGCGCGACGGCATCACTATCCTGCTCAAACTATTGCGCGAAAGCGGCAAGATTCACCATTTCACAGCTTTTCACGGCAGTTTTCAGCAAATGCAGGGCGGTCGTGTGGCGCAGATGCTGCGCATCTCGCTCAATACCGAATTACCCTGCATCCCCGAAATCAGCGCCAATAAATATGCGCTCAACATCCGTTTCGTCGAGGCCAAGTACACCGCCAAAACCTCTCTCTACGACCAGGATGTGGCTTTTGACCTGACCTTCTGTTCCCTGCAATGAGCAAGCCCCCCGTCGTAAACTGCCCGCAATGCGGCAAGGAAATGGTATGGGATACCAATAACCGCTTCCGCCCGTTCTGCGGCGAACGCTGCAAACTCATCGATCTGGGGAAATGGGCCAACGAGGAATATCGCGTTGAACAGCGCGAGCAGGAATTACCGGACGAAGGTCACCAGGCCTGACGTAACAGAGCAATACCGTGCGCACCGTGTTGCCAGGCGGCCTGCATATCCTCCTGTGTTAAACCACCCAAGGCATACACCGGAATAGATGCGCCAGCGGCGATAGTTGCGAACTTTTCCCAACCCAGATACTGAGCACC
>CAYOJU010000255.1:2369-3524 GCA_964404355.1 uncultured Sideroxydans sp.
GGCGTCTCGCCCGGCTCGATCTTGCCACCGGGAAACTCCCAGTAGCCGGCCCAGATTTTGTCGGGAGGGCGTTGAGCGAGAAGGAAGGTGTTGTCTGGCCGCTGGAGAACAGCGGCGGAGACTTCAAGAATCCTTGTCTTTTCGGGTTTGGAATTCACCGTGCGTCTTTAACTTTCTGCATATAGGCTGGATTGAGCGTAGCGATGCCCAACAATCAAAATCACCGCGCGAGCACAATGTCACCACCCTACCAGCCTATGATGGGCGGGATAGTTAACGGGGAACGGACTTATGCTGCGCCGTCAACTCCAGAGATAATTGAACGCCAGCCACAGTCACTTCGCCTTTAGGATTGGCTTTGCAATAACTGTTAACCCATTGAATTATTTTCTCGAGTTTCACTTTTTTGAGAAAATCGTCGTTTCTCTCAATAGCTATTCCGGATAAAAAAGCTTCTATCCATATTCTATGCGTTGCTTCTTTTGGATTCCATTCTGAACAAGATGGGGCATCCATTACTGTTACTGCATTCGCGTTCATCGTAATGCTTGCCAACAGAGCAATCGCCGTCAGCGTAACCATTATTTTCTTCATCGTATTTTCCTGGCTTAAACAACATCATTGGGGGTACGCGGTGAATGCCCCGCCTCCGCACGGAGCCCCTTCGGCAAGCTATGCATGAATGGAGATGCGCTACATCCTCCCGCACCAATCCTTGGCAAACTGCCCCGCCACCCTTCCGCTTCTCGCTCCTCTCATCAACGACCACTGCAATGCCGCTGTGCGTACCTCATCTGCCATGCCCTGCTTCCACCCATGATGCGCCAGCCAATGCGCTGCCACCGCCAGATATTCATCCTGAGTAAACGGATAGAACGAAATCCATAAACCGAACCGTTCGGACAGCGAGACCTTCTCCTCTACGCTCTCCGCCGGATGCACTTCGTCGCCGATGTATTTGGTGCCGAGATTATCCTGCATGGATTGCGGCATCAGGTGGCGGCGGTTGGATGTCGCGTAGATCAGCAGATTATCGGAGAACGCCACCAGATCACCATCCAGCGCGGCCTTAAGCGATTGATAGCCGGGTTCGTCGGCATTGAAGGAAAGATCGTCGCAATACAGGATGAAGCGCTCGGCACGCCCCTGCACCAG
>CAYOJU010000256.1:0-3522 GCA_964404355.1 uncultured Sideroxydans sp.
ATAAATTGTGAGCCCATGAAGATAGCCATTGCACAAATCAACTGTACCGTCGGTGACCTGGCGGGCAATGCCGCGAAGATCGCCGAATATGCACAGTGCGCCAGGCAGCAAGGCGCGGATGTGTTGCTGACGCCCGAGCTCAGCCTGTGCGGTTATCCGCCGGAAGACCTGTTGCTGCGTGACGGGTTTTATCATGCCTGTGACCTGGCACTTGGCGACTTGGCGCAACATGCCCAAGGGATCATTCTGATCGTTGGCCATCCGCACAAGGTCGGCAAATCCTGCTACAACGCGGCCTCTGTATTGCGCGACGGCAAGGTCGTTGCTACCTATCACAAGCACTCGTTGCCTAACCACAGCGTGTTCGATGAAGAGCGCTACTTTACGCATGGTAAAGATCCGTGCGTATTGGAACTGGACGGAGTCAGGTTTGGCATCATCATCTGTGCCGATGTCTGGCATGAGCATGCGCCGATTCGCGCCAAGAAGGCCGGGGCGGAGGTGCTGCTGGTATTGAATGCCTCCCCGTATCACTTTGACAAGCAGACCACGCGCTACGAGACCATACGCGAACGTATCGGCGAGATCGGCGTGCCCGTTGTTTACGCCAATCTGTTGGGCGGCCAGGATGAACTGGTGTTCGATGGAGCATCCTTCGTGATGGATAGCGAAGGCAAGTTGACGCATCAATTTCCTGCATTCGAAGAGGCGCTGGGATTTGTTGAATTCCGTGACGGCAAGCTGGTTCCAGGCGTGCGCGAGAGCGTGGTGAAGGATGAAGCCAGTATCTACCATGCGCTGTGCCTCGGTGTGCGCGACTACATCCGGAAAAATCATTTTCCCGGCGTGCTGCTGGGCCTGTCCGGTGGTATCGATTCCGCATTGACGCTGACGGTGGCAGTGGATGCACTGGGGGCGGACAAAGTGCTCGCGGTGATGATGCCGTCACCCTATACCGCGCAAATAAGCAAAGATGACTCGCGCGAGATGGTGAAGCTGCTGGGCGTGCGCTACGACGAGTTGGACATCCTGCCGACCTTTACTGCGCTGCAGGATACGCTGGCGCCGCAGTTCAAGGGGCTGCCCCCCGATACCACGGAAGAGAATCTGCAGGCGCGCATCCGCGGCACACTGTTGATGGCGATTTCCAACAAGACCGGCTCGCTGGTGCTGACCACAGGCAACAAGTCGGAGATGACCGTCGGCTACGCTACGCTTTACGGCGATATGGCGGGGGGCTTTGCGGTACTCAAGGATGTCAGCAAGACCTGGGTGTATCGCCTGTCCAATTATCGCAACACGCTGGGGCGCGTGATCCCAGAGCGCATCATCACGCGGCCGCCCAGCGCCGAACTGAAACCGGATCAAACCGACCAAGACAGTCTGCCACCGTACGACGTACTGGATGCGATCATGGCCTGTTATGTTGAAAAAAATAAAAACATCGGCGAGATCGTGGCGCTCGGTTATGCCGAGGCCGATGTGCGGCGCGTAGTGAAACTGGTCCGCATTGCCGAATACAAGCGCCGCCAGGCGCCGGTCGGGGTGCGCATCACGGACCGTGGATTTGGCAAGGATTGGCGCTATCCCATTACAGTGCGTTACCAGGATGAGTTCTGATGGCAATGGACGCCATGATTGGCGCAGATGCTGCGGCGTTTCATAAGCGTCTGAAGGGAACCTTCTACGGCATGCTGCAATGGAAAGACTTGGATGCGTTGTGGGAGCGCGTCAGGGCCGGCCAGTGGTTCTTTTACCAGATAGGCGAGATGCTGCCGGGCAAAGCGCTGAGCGGCGACGAATTGGCTTTACGAATTGATGCTTTGGACAAGCTGTTGCGGCAGGATCATGACTTCCACTTGTGCGGTATCGTCTATGCCGATCATGTGGAGCAACCCACACTGATCAAAGTCTACGATCCCAACAATCTGGGTACCATGTGCGGTGGCAGCACTACACCGACACCGCCGCGCTGGATTCTTAGCACCGAGCCGCCTTCGATCATCGAAATCGATGCTCCTGTGCCCAATAATCGCAAGCGCTGGTGGCAGCTCTTTTCCCGTTAAGCCGGCGGTAAATCAGCGGGGCAAGATACTTCGCTAGGCTGTTTATTTTCTCTTAGGCTATACTTATGCCACTTGTTCACGCGGAGCCATCATGAAAAAGATCGAAGCCATCATCAAACCGTTCAAACTCGACGAAGTACGTGAAGCCTTGTCCGTACTGGGTGTCAGCGGCCTGACCGTAACCGAAGTCAAAGGCTTCGGGCGCCAGAAAGGGCACACCGAGTTGTATCGCGGTGCCGAATACGTGGTGGATTTCCTGCCCAAGATCAAGGTTGAGGTGGTTATAAGCGCAGCCATGCTGGATACAGCAGTCGAGGCCATCGTCAAAGCGGCCAATACCGGCAAGATCGGCGACGGCAAAATATTCGTCACTCCGGTGGAACAGGTCATTCGCATTCGCACTGGCGAAACAAACGAATCAGCTTTATAATCAATATATTATACAAAGCGCCACCAACCCGGAGTTGGTGGCGTTTTGCTTTCCCGTTTCAGCAGGAAAGTTTCAGGATAATAGAGCAGCCAGGCGGTTTTCCAGATCTACCGCCTGCTTGCGTCCATCACTTGTCATATGAATCGCTTCCTGCCAGGCAATATAATGCTGGCGCAATTCTTCCAGATTGCTGCATTTATCCAGTTGGTTGATAAGGCCGGAACCCATTCCGCCCAAAAAGGCGTTGACGGTATTGCGCATGAGGTTTTTTGCCATTTCAAACCGTTCGGCATCATTTGCGGGAGGTTCAAATTTGGCAACGGGTTTGCCGCCGGGAGAAGTTGCTGCTGGCCCAGTTTGTAGAGGGGCGACAAAACCTCCGGATACCAAAGTGGCTATTGCGGTTTCACCTTCACCTTCCGGAAATCTCGAGACAATTTCTTCAGAATCGCACTTGCCATCCAGCATGATCAGCACCCGGCGAACTTTGAGTGGCAGGCCATGGGTGCGCGAATTCATTTCCTCTATCCCTTTTGGGGTCTTTACGTAAACCAGTGGCTCTGACATTTGTCCTCCGTATTTCTTTTCCGAGATTCTAACTCAGGTAAATTGAAAGAGCTTTGCCGGAAACAGTTAAGCGAAGCTGAACAGCTGGGGCTTGCGGCAGCCGGAATGCCAATTCTCATTTACATCTTTTAAATCCAACTGTTGAGTCAAAGCGCCGCTTCGGTTACAATGCGCGCCCTGTTTATCCGGCAACCGCCGAATAAACAGTAATTCGCACACTCGTTCATGTTGGGGTGTCCCTCTTGGGGGATCAGGCTGACGAGTGGAAGAACTTAACCCTTAACGATTGGAGCAATCAATGCAAGTAACCATGCGTCAAATGCTGGAAGCGGGCGTCCATTTTGGACACCAGACCCGTTTCTGGAATCCCAAGATGGCCCCGTATATCTTCGGTCATCGCAACAAAATTCACATTGTCAACCTGGAAAAGACCGTCGTGATGTTCAACGACGCGCTGAA
>CAYOJU010000257.1:0-3513 GCA_964404355.1 uncultured Sideroxydans sp.
CGACCCTTATGTATAGCTATTCATAAGGGTCGTTATGCATAGTACCTGCTTATGAATAGCTGCTGATTTCCGCATGCTCGCTGCCCATCAGTGCAGCAGCAAGCATTTTTTTCCTATTCATAATTACAGCGATTTCAGGAAATCTAACAACGCGTCTGGAGCATGATAACGAGGAATCTTGTTTTCTGGTTCCTGCAACTTGGCGAGAGCCCGCTCCTTCATGGCAAGATCAGCCTCCACGTATTGATGCGTAGTAGTCGGGCTTTCATGCCCTAACCACAGTGCAATTACACTGATATCCACTCCCGACTGCAGCAGATGCATGGCCGTCGTGTGGCGGATAGTATGAGGTGAGATTGTGTGATTAGCCAATCCGGCATTTATCCTCGTAGCAGCGCGCACGGCCAGTGCCAAGCGTTTTGTCACGTTATCACGCGTCATCGCATCGCCGTCCCGGTTTGGCAACAGCGCCGAGGATGCGCAAAATTGAGGGTTCAATTTCATCCACACACGAATCTCTTTGGCTGTTGATCTCCATAGTGGGACTGAACGCTGTTTGCGGCCTTTGCCGTGCAGATGTACAAAGGCCGCGCCATCGAGAACTACGTCGCTCAATTGCACGCCGATGATCTCGGACACCCGCGCTCCAGTGTTGTAAAGCAAGCTCAGCAGCAGATGATCTCGCTGACTGATCCAACTATTGTCCGCTGTGCCAATCACGGCCAACATCTCTTCCCGCGATAGGAATCCAAGCATGGGTCGCTCGAAGCGCTTCATCGGCACCCCGAGCGCCCGTTCGATGACCTGCATAGATGCTACGTCCCGGTGAGATGCGAATTTCAGGAACACCCGCAATGCAGCGAGCCGTGCATTGCGGCTGCGAACCGTGTTGTGGCGCTCTTGCTCCAGATGGTCGAGGAAGGCCAAGATCAACTCCGGCGTGATGTCCGCCATCGCCATCGCTGTCGGTGATTTTGCGCAGTGAGTTTGAGCGAAGTCGAGGAATAGCATGAACGCATCCCGGTACGTCGCAATCGTGTGCGGGCTCAACTCTCTTTGCTGGGCCAGATATTCGGCAAAGAATGCCTGCACGAGCGCCGGGAATGTTGGCTGAGGTGCCAATGAATTTTGGCTATTCATTATCAGCCTCCATTGCTTGGGCAAAGCGCTCAAACTTATTACCCGCCAGTGCCATCAACTCAGGCACGCCAGTGAGATACCAGTAGGTATGGGATATCTTCGTATGGCCCATGTAAGTAGACAGTGCCAGCATCGCTTGGTCGACATCAACGCCTTGCTCGTGCCACATTATCAGCCTGCGCACGGCAAAGCTGTGGCGCAGGTCGATGATGCGTGGCCCTCCGTGTGCCCCACGGTCAACCCAGCCCAGTTTATCGCGCAATTCGATGAATACCCTATGAACCTGGCGCTCGCCCAGAGGTTGACCCAGACACTGGCCTCGTGTGCCAATAAAGAATGGGGTGTCGGGGGTGGCACGTACTTTACGACTGCGCATCTGTCGGTAGAGAGACAGAGCCGCAACAGTACTCGGATGCAGCGGCAACAGACGAGTCTTCCCGAACTTGGTTTGACGTACTGTTATCGATCCTTCTGTAAAATCAACATCAGCGTCCAATAAAGACAAGGCTTCGGACACTCGTAGACCTGCAGAAGCGATCAGCCCAAACAGTGTCGCGAAGGTGAGAGGCCGCAGCCCGTCTTGGGGATACATGCCGCGTGCGGCAACCATCAGTTCGACGATCTCATCCTCCCGGTAGATGTGTGGCGCCACTCGTCCTGGCACACGACCAAAGATCGTCTCGTCGGGTACTTCTGTCAAAGGTTCGAACTGACGCAACCAACGAGCGAATGGCCTCAGAAGATTTAGTCGCCGCGCCTTCGTTCCCGGCTTGTGAATCAGTGCCTTGTCCTGACGAGCCCAGTCGGCCATCAGATCAGCGGTCAGTGGGCCTTGATGATGCACACTAGCCACATAGCTGGCAAAGCTTGTTAGCGCCAGTCCCATAGAGCGCAACTCAAACCCCAAGTGGCGACGCTCGGCGAGGTACTCATCGATCCTCGCCTGCACAAGGTTGGGCGCGCTCATTTCGCGCTCCCGGGCCAAGGCAGTGCAACTGCGCCGAGACGTGAGGCGTCAAGCTTGGCATAGATGAGCGAAGTGTTCAGCGAACGATGGCGCAGAACATCGGCCACTTCTTTGAGGGAACTACCATGATCTATCAACTGGCATGCCAGGGTATGGCGTAGTGCATGGGAACGCCCATGCGTTAAGCCGATGCGTTGATATGCATCGCGGATAACGTATCTGACCGTATTGACGCCGAGAGGTAGATCTCGGCGTGCCCGGCAACTGACGAATACTGCCGTACTCGTAGTCAAGGGGCGCTCTTGCTTTACATACTCAGCAAGCGCCTGACCGGTAAGCTCTGGCAGCGGCAAAATATCTTGGCGCAGTGATTTGGTGCGTTTGAGCGTTATAGTTCCAGCGTCCCAGTCGATATCAGCCAATTGTAGGTTGGCTATTTCGCTGCTGCGCAGCCCCATGTCCAGAGAACAGCGCACGATGGCATAGCCACGACGATGGGAAGATAACGAGGGTGTAAACGAAGCGAGAAGGCGTTCAACCTCTATGGGTTTTAGTGCGCGTGGCAGCGATGCAAGCCCCCAATGAGCAGGTGACAAGATTACGCCCAGCAGGCCGTGTACCTGATCACCACAAGTGGCACGGTAACGCAAATATCCACGCAATGCAGACGTCAGCGTGGATGCGTTGGACGCAGTATTTCTCAGTTGGAGTTGCGAGGAAATGAAGTGGCGTACATCGTCTGGGCACAGTTCGCCAATCACGACAGGACGATTCGCAAACTTGAATAGCAGCAGCTTCTCAATGACATGCAACTGACCATGCCGTGTTCCCGAACTCAAGCCTCTTGCCTTGAGCATATGCTCGTCGTAGCGATGAAGTTCATCAGCGATGTGACCAGTTGGTGATGATCGTTCAGAAATTATGCCCTCATCGCGCAGTACATTTAGCAGATGATGCAGTGCGGCTCGAAGATCAGGCAGATTTAGCAGCGCCGGTGGTGGGCAATCGCATCGAGCCATGTGATGGCTTAAAAACTGATCGACACCATGCTCATCAAGCATTTGCAAGGGCAGGCAGCTCTGGGTCATCCAACGCGCGAAATGAGCGATGCCCGCAATGTAACGCTTGGTTGTAGTAGCCGCATATCGGCCATTCTCAAGGTGAGCGGCAAATGCGTCCATATGTGGCGCAAGTACGCTATTGCTCAACCATGCTTGGGACGTTGGATGAAGTGTGGTGATTGGGTTCATGACGATCTCCGTTTGTGTGGGATCGCCAGTTCAATTGAACGATAAAATTATGTCTACTGTCTTGACTTTGCGCCTGCTAAATAGCCAGTAACTATGCGGCCTGTAAGCTCAGATGCTTAAATACTATTCATAATCGGGTGCTATGCATAACGACCC
>CAYOJU010000258.1:0-3469 GCA_964404355.1 uncultured Sideroxydans sp.
CTACCAAGATACTCTCCCCCTGACAAGGGGGAGTTGGAGGGGGTTTGGTTTTAGCTGAAACCATAACCCCTCCCAACCTCCCCTTGTCAGGGGAGGAGAAGTCAAATGCATTACGGCATCCTCGGTCTTGCCGTCCCGCTTTGTCGTACCGAGTTACGCAACGCCCTCAGCACATTCTCCACCGTATGCAGTTGCATCTTCCTCACCGGCGAAGGCGGACTTTTCTCATCCGGAATCTCGGTGCCGTAGCCCGGCTTGTCGATGGCCACGCTGCCGAATTCGTTTGAAACCACGATCGAAGTTTCCTTGCCCGCCTCTTCCGGTTCCAGCAACACGATCTTCGCAGAAGCATCAGTCACCTTGCCGTCCTGTTCCTGGCGGTCGGTCACTTCACCTTCCACCTGGGTGCCACGAATACCGATCGTGGCAACCCGCGCATGCACGCTCATGTCGCGACCCTTGGTGTGAGCGATCAGGCCGGACACGAAACGGAAAGCGCCCTTGAGGATTCTGGAGTGGAAAGAATCTTCCTCCGCGCTTTGTTTGTATTTGAACTTCTCGATCACAAACTCGGTATTCGGCCCCAGCGAAAACTTCGACTCGTCGGCAAACTGGATGTGCACGCTGGTATTTTTATCGGTCGAGATATGCTCGCCCGAATAAACGGCATCTCCCACAGCAAGCTTGCGGGTGGTACCGTCGGTCTGGCGCGCCTCGGCAACATCGCCCGACATTTTCGACACCTGCCCCGCGGAAGCAGCCGGGGCACCGACAGCCGAGGCCATCGCTGGTGACAAAAGTACGCTCAAAAAGATCAAACTCTTTATCCAATTTCCGTAGGTCATTTTCGTTCTCCTTTGGCGCTAAACGATGCGAATTTGTACCTCATCCGCAACACACTTCTCCTCGCAACTTGCTCCCTCCCTGACAAGGGAGGGCTGGGGTGGATTTGGGGTCAGAAAAGACCTAACCCCTCCCAACCTCCCCTTCTCAGGGGAGGAGCGTCCGGCTCACCCCCTGACGAGGGGATGAGAAAGCAACCCTCTTACCTCTTCCCCTCCACCATCACCCGAGCCGACTCAAAGCTATTGCTGGGGAAGAACAGCGTGCCCTTGACGGGAACATATCTGGCCCCGATCGTTTGCTTCTCGATCTTGAGACGCGGCATCTTCAACTGAGCCTGTCCCCTGGCATCGAGCTTGACCGGATTACCGACATTGTTGCCGTTGATGGTGAACTGAACTTCACCTGTCAGCGCACCAGTCCCACCTTTGCCAGCAATCTCCATCCGGGTGACGGCAGCCGCGTGGCGTGCCACGGTCGCAGTAAACGTCACCATCTCTTTGTTCCTGGAAACACGCCTATCGTCGCTCACAATGACTGAAGTCAACCCGGTGCGTATCTGCTGGGAAAGCAAGTGCGCTTTTGCCATTCCGCGATCGCCGGTGACCATCACGTCGAACACGCAATCGGCGTTATCGTTCTTGCCGACAACCCCGCGACAGAGCTGCGTCGCAACATTGTTTGCGACGGGCTTCGCCACCGGACCATGTCCAATGACATAAGGGCCGCTCTCCTTCGGCCACTCTTTAAACGTGAACGTATTGGTCGACGTATCCGGTGCATAGTCAAAAAGGCTTGTGCTATCGCTCACGCGCCAGGAATCGGCAAACTTCACGTACAGCTCGACGTAGCGATCATGCATCGCGGCCGGCATGGCCCCCAGCGCTGACCCGTCCGAAAGCCTCGGCAACCAGCTACCCTTGTAGCGGGCACCCATAATGCCCTCACGATCCGCCGTGTGGAAAATATCTATATTGATGTACCACACGTTATTTCCAGCCCACCAGTTCGGCGTTTCGACCATCGTGGTTCCATCCGGGAAGTCGATTTGTATTCCGCCGCCGGGAGCAGCAGCCAGACGGCCACCGGAGCCGAGATCAAGCCCTTCCGCCATTGGCGTCGTTACAACACCATCCACGCGGAGCTCAATACCACTGGAAGCGGAATTGCCGTTGTCTTTCATCTGATAAGTAACGCGGTGCTGACCCACGCGCGCCGCAACAGCCGTATTGACGCTCACACCCACCGGCAACCCGCTGTAACCATCCGCGATAGGTGCGGCAGTGGAAACCGGTGTATGGCGTGTCTGAATCTCCATGCCATTCGCCCCGCGCAGAGCAACAAACTCGCCCGCACTCTGGAAATCGTAATGGAGACCGTCAACGGTATTGATGTGCGGGTCGCCATTGTCGTTGGCGTCGTCGGTCAAATTGACAGTTACGGTTGCAGTCGCCGTCAGGTTTCCCGAATCCTTCACTTGCACGGTCAGAGTGAAGACCTGCTTGTATTCAAAGTTCAAAGCAAGGGGATTATTGACAATGAGTTGCCCGCCAGCGCCGAATGCAAATGCATTCGATTGAAGTACGCCATTGACAACAGCATCATTGCCGCCAGTGATACTGAAAGTCAGCGTATCGCCAACGTCAGGATCGCTTGCAATCACAGGGCCAACGTTGTTATCGAATGGAGGCGACGCCCCCGGATTGACCTGATTGTATTCAATATGAGTAAACGTCTGATCGGTGATGGTCGGCGGATGATTCATCGCTATCGCCGTCACCGTGATCACAAACGTTTGCGCCGCGCTCGCGTTCACCCCGCCGTTCGCTATGCCTCCGTTGTCCATCAGCACGACCGTGATCGTTGCAGTCCCGCTGGTATTGGCCGCCGGTGTATAAGTCAGCGTTCCCGACGGGCTGATCGCTGGTTGAGTGCTAAACAATCCCGAGTTCGTATTGCCCGTAATGTTGAAAGTCAGCGTTTGCGCCGCTTCGTCCGCAGGCCCCGCGCTGATGCTTGTCGCCCAACCCGGTACAGTCTGCGCACCCGCGTTCTCCAACACGAGCTGGTCCGCCCCCTTCACAAAGCTCGGCGCATCATTGACCGGAGTGACATTAATTGTCAGCGTATTCGGAGTGGGGTCGGTGTTGACACCACCGTTGGCAGTGCCGCCGTCATCCACAGCCTGGAACGTGAAACTGGCATAACCCATACCATTCGCATTGGCTGCTGGCATAAATGTCAGGTTGCCAAGACTGGCCGCGGCAATCGATTGCCCGGCCACTACCGGCACACCACTGAGCGCCAACTGCCCCACGGCGGGCAATGTCGTAATAATGACCGCGCTTAGGTTGTTAGGCGGCGAATCCAACGGATCGGTGAAGCCGAAATTTGCGGCGCCAAAGGTGTAGGCCGTGTCTTCGTTGGTGGTCACCGTGGCATTGGTTCCGGCTGGTGCGTCATTCACATTAAGCACGTTCACGGTTATAGGCTGATCGAACGTAGAGCCAAAAAAGTCCGTCACGCGGACGGTAACTGCAAAACTCGGCTTCGTTACATGATTCAACACCCCTGCCGTCAATATCAGAGTATTGGTAGCAGAGTTGATGCTGAACGAAGCCATATC
>CAYOJU010000259.1:0-3450 GCA_964404355.1 uncultured Sideroxydans sp.
AAAAAAAAAAAACCCGGACGGTATAAGCAAACCCGTCCAGACAACTTACTTAAGCACTGAGCTGAAGACAAAAGCCTGCGGAGAAGAAAGAAAACTCATTCTACGGAGAAGACAGAAGCCTGCGGAGAAGAAGAAAACTCATCAATGTAAATTTTGTAGGATATTGCTAAAATGTTATCAAATTTAATTTGTTTTTACGTAGTTATTGAACTTTATATTTGTTCAATTAAATGATTTTGTTATTTTTTGCTGTGTCATTTAGTAACTATTGTAGAATAATTTAATTAATATTAGTTTTTATTATTGTAATAATAATAATATGTGATTTATTCATTATTGTGTAGGTTAATTTATAAAAATAAATAATCATGTTGATGCTGAGGATTTATTTTGGTGGTGAAATACGACACGGTCGTAAAGGAGTAGAGTATAGTATTAGTCCTCGATTCTCATTGAGTGTGACTGATGAATACGGTTGGTATGATGTGAAAGGTGAAATTTATCGCCAACTTGGATATTCTGAGAATGAGTATAACCTAAAAGCACATGCACGGGTTAATGTTGGTACAACAGCCCGACGTTATTATGAGAAAATTGAAATCGTGTGCGATCAGAGTTGGAGAGGTATTTATATCCAAAGTATGCGTGCCCAAACCCAGTATACTTTTCTCGATTTATACATTGAGTTGGTTCCAATCATCGGTGAAATACAACCGCAGTTATTCGTTAATAGTATGGTACCGGAAACAAATCCAGAACCTCGACAGACCCAATATAGTGATAACTATGCGGGTCCCAGTTTCTTTGAACCCTATCAGACACAACAAACACCGATGCAAGACCCTCGACAGACCCAATATAGTGATAACTATGCGGGTCCCAGTTTCTTTGAACCCTATCCGACACAACAAACACCGAGGCGAGACCTTTATCTGCATCCTTATCCCAATGTGAACGAGTTGTCACCGTCTGTTCAGACAGAATACAATAATCAGAATAGCCCATGGATCGATCCACCGGAGGTAGCTGATCCTAATACTGATTTTGATGATGCGCCGCAAAGTGATGATGAAGAGGACGCTGACTCATGTGAGGATGACGCCGACTGGGATAATGAAGCTGATTCAGAAGGGGATGATACCTCGACACAATCACACCAAACACCACGCGTTCAGGCTGAACATTTTCCCATATCTGACCGCGGTGTAAGTCACCCTGTGGCAAGCTTCAATGACACCTCAGCATTTCAACCCGCAGATGTCAACTTCTTCAGTAGGCCGAAACATGTCCATGATACACTTGCTGTAGGTAATGAGTTCTCTTCAAAAGAGGCTCTACAATTGAAAATAAATGATTATCACATCAAAAAGAATATTGAAGTAAAAATTACGGGGAGCAATAGAACTAGCATGGTAGTCAATTGCAAGGACACCAGGTGTGCGTGGCGTTTGTATGCTAAGTCTGGATTATTTTCATCTAAGTGGGAAATTAGAACAATTTCAGGACCACATACATGCCATGCCGATGCTTCTCGTACCGATCATGCACAATTAACTGCAAAAATGGTCGCCGATGTTATACGAGAAGATATTAGGGAAAATGTTGCCTTAACCATTAAAAGCGTTAAAGGGCTAGTCCGTAAAGCCTACAAGGGAATCATTCCCAAATATAACAAGTTGTGGCGTGGCCGAGAGCTGGCAATCGCACAACTATTCGGTAGTTGGGAAAAATCTTACGACCTTCTCACTCCATTGTTGGAAGCAATTAAAAAAGACAATCCAGGAACAAAATTCGGAGTTGCGCACGAACCCACGGGAGATCCAACAGAAAGGTTGTTTAAGGCAGCTGCGTGGGCTTACGGTCCGTGCATTGCTGCAGTGCCTCATCTCAGGCCAATCATTAGTATTGATGCATGCTTCCTGTCTGGCAGGTATCAAGGGAGATTGCTGATAGCGTGCGGTTACGATGCTGAGAACCAGTTGCTTCCTTTGGCTTTTGCATTAGTCGGGGAAGAGAGTTTCCAGACATGGGGATGGTTCATGAGGTGGTTGCGTCTGGAGGTAATTGGTAATAAGGTCATGTGCGTTGTTTCTGATCGGCACATGGGGATCAAGAAAGTATTCACCGATAGATACGGTGGTTGGTACGAGGATGGTGGCGAGTGCTATCACAGATTGTGCTCACAGCACATTGCCGAGAATTTGATGAAAAAAGTACACAATAAAAAACTTTGTGACCTATTTAAAATACTTGTGAACAAAAAGAAGCCACGGAGGTTTGAGGAGTTCTTCGAAATATTACGAAAGAAAAATCCAGATGCAGTTGCGTACTTAAATAATGTCGGTAAATATCAAGATACCAATCATAATGAGATTCCTAAACCATGGAAGGTGTATCAATGCATGGACAACGGCGCTCGTTGGGGGATTATGACTACTAACGGATCTGAATCGTTGAATGCAGTATTCAAATTCTCCAGGAGACTGCCAGTCGTTGCACTGGTGGAAGACACATATTACAAGTGTCTCAATTGGTTTAAGGATAGACGAGAGAAAGCAATGGCTCGCTTAGCTAGTCAACAACTTTGGTCAGAGCGAGTTGAAAAGCTAAATTGGCAAAAAGAATCAAAAAGTGTCTGGAAATGAATTCCATGCCACTCGGTGTGCACGGTGAACACGAGGTCAAGGTGAATGATGAGAGGGTCGTGTACAAAGAACGAGACGGAAATTTTACTTATAAAAAAGAAACTTTCCGGTATAAGGTCATCATAAGTGATGGAAACATAGCACAATGTTCATGTCTCAAACCACAGCTTACTGGTATACCGTGTGCTCATGTACTTGCCATGTGTCGGGAGCGGAGATACAACCACAACATATTCGTGAATCATTTGTATTCCGCGAAGACACTTGCCGAAACTTGGAGTGGCCAATTTCACGGCTTTGCCAACCAATGTGAATGGCCACGTTATGACGGTCTAACTATTATTCCGGATAAAAACAAAATCAAGAAGGGTAGGAGAAAGCACGCTCGTATAGTCATGACGATGGATGAAATGCAATGAATGAGAGTGGGACACCAAGCTAGACGTTCGACGTCCGACAGACGTGCGGCAGGTTGGTTGCATTATTTTTGTGTCATTCTCATTTGAAATATATGTACATAATATATTAATGACCTCGTTGTTGTGTTATTTGTTTAGAGGCTTCCTCTAGTGGGAATCAGAGACAACAAGCTAGACATTCTGTGTCTGACATATATACAGCAGGTTTCTTAATATTTTAATATTGATTAATTTTTTTTTCCTTATCCAAAAATTGTGTATTCTAATTAATGCTTTTAAATCAGGAACATCTTCTGGTTACAGTCGAAGATGAAGTCGTACGTTCAAGACTCTTTTTAAGTAGTTTATTTTTGTTATTTGGTTTGTCATTGGAGATTATGTTTGTA
>CAYOJU010000260.1:0-3446 GCA_964404355.1 uncultured Sideroxydans sp.
AGATCGAGATCATGTGGACTTTGTTCCGCTCCTCCCCGAGCATTTCCTGCAGTTGCTCGAAAGTGTGGCTGGTGACCGGACAGACTGTCGTGCAGGTGGTGTAGATAAAATTCAGGATGACCGGGCGGCCGTCGTTCAATTCGTCGGGCAGCGATACGGCCTTGCCGTCGTCGCGCACAAGCCTGACCGGGGGCACGTCATAGTTGACCTGCGAGATGGAAGTTCTCTGCATCATCATGTGGTGATGCGCATGCGGGTCGGCCATCGTATCGGCCAGTCCATTGCCTGTTGCCGTTGTCAGCGCGAGGAGCAGAGCGCTCATCAGCATGGTCGGGTTTGTTTTCATGGAGTGTACTCCAATCGGCTTGCGGGTGATGGAAGTGTATGACGCGCGGAGGGGTAATGCAGTCGGGTGAAGTGTGTATGGCGGGAGTGGGGTAACACCGTAGATGCGATGGACTGAGTTCGGGTCTGGCCGGTGTTTTTTGACGTTTCCTTAAATTATGACAGGCGCCCTCCCTCATCCCCACCCTTCTCCCAGAGGGAGAAGGACTTTACATCCCTCTCCCTCTGGGAGAGGGACTTAGGGTGAGGGAAATAGCGTGTTCTGAAATCGTTGTCAGGGAACGATCCAGCTGCCGTCGGCTACCAGCCTGGTGCTTCCGGAATCGGCAAAATGCACGATATACCCACCCTTGGAGGCGAAGCGCTGGCCCGAGCCAAGCGACAGGCGCGGGTAATAGCCGGTAACGATACGATGATCGATCGAGTCCTCCATGCGTTCGACCAAATAGTCAGGTACAAAAGTATCGACCATATGTTTCAGTGTTTCGGCGAGCAAGCCGCAGGCAAGGAAAGTGTCTGCCTGTACCTGCTCGGCGACTACGGGAATATGCCGGATCGCGAACCAGCCGAAGGCGTAGTCGACGTTGACGCGCCGCTGGTCCTGCAAGGCAAACGGATAGGCAAGGTGAACATGCTCGCGCCAGTTCGATGGCAGCGGGGAACGTTCAAGTCCGCCCATCAGGCCGGACATGAATACAACGGGGGGGGCAGACGGCACCCGGCCCAGCGCTGCGACGTCGGCAGGCCGCAGCCACAGGACCAGTGCATCTGCAGTCGAACTCTTGCGCATTGCCTTGACGACGCCTTTGCCGGAAGCGCCTGCTGGCAGGACACTGCTTCGTACCTGGACGCCCTGACGCTCGAGTGCCGCGGCAAGTGTTTTGGCAGCTATCTCGCCGTTGTCACCGGCGCGATAGATCTGGTGCACGACTCTTGCCGCCTTGCCGCTGTCCGGATTGAGTATCCGGTTTGCGATCAGCCCGGCTTCAAGTTCCACGCCCTTGGAGAAATACAGCGAATAGAAGTCGTGGTCCGCATTGGCGGGCGGCGCTTCAACATTGGGGAACAGGCAGGGCACGGCCTGGTGTTCGCAAAATGCGTGCACCGGTGCCCAGTTCTTGCCGCCCAGTCCCGACACCACCGCCAATACCGGCTCCCTTTCGAAATGCTGTTCAAGCTGGGACTGCCAGGTCGCCGCCGGCCCGGTCAGTTGCCAGACATGCAACTCCCAGCGGCGGTTCACCATGTACATCTCCTTGTGCGAGGAACGCACACGCGGTGTCGGGCCGAGGGGGAACACGTTCTTGTCGGCAAAGAACTGGTTGAGTACGGCTAGCATGCCTTGCCGTTCAACCGGGTCGGCATCCGGCGTGATGATGGTGGCGAAGTGCAGCACCGTATCCGTGACGCCGGGCAGGTTGCGCTTATCCAGATGTTTCAGGTAGTCGGTGAGCGCCACCATATCGGCGTCGTTCAAGGCAAAGTGCGGCATCAGATAGCTGAGCGGTTTGCCTTCCGAACCAAACCCCTCGCGAATTGCTTTGGCGAGAGTTTCATCGCTGTATGGTTCGCGATCTGCGCGCATGCTCTCGACGTAGGGCAGGTCGAGATCCTCAACACTGGGGGCGCGCTGGTGAAAAAGATAGCGGCCGGTGACCGGCGGGATGGAAATTCGCCCTTCTTTGGAGCCGAATCCGCTGCGCCGATGGCAATTGACGCAGGCTGCATCTGCGCCGGTAATGCGCAGGCCATCATCGCGCAGCGCCTCCAGCGGCTGGCCCGAGCCCAGTACGCCATGCAGGTAAATGTTTTCGCCGACCTTTGCGGTTGTCTCGGCGCGTGCGCTTCCAGAGGGGGAGAGCAACGCAAAGGACAGGAACGACAAGGCAACAAGGGCTACGCGTATGTAACGGAGCCGGGCATATGTTCCGGGTACTTGTTGAGCATGCACGGTTGAGCCTCCCCGTTGCCTTAGAACGTTAAGTTTCAGTTTTCTCCCTCGCCCTCTGGGAGAGGGCCGGGGTGAGGGTAAGAATTTGTCGAGTTATCCCTCACCCTAACCCTCTCCCAGCGGGAGAGGGGATTATTCGGCGCATCCATTAAAGGATCATGGCCGCAAAATCCCCACCGACCTCTGCGTTTCCCGGGCCGATACCAGTTTGCCGCCGCCAGGTACATTGGGTCTGGCGAAGGTCATCTCATCCAGCTGCGGATTCAGCGTGATCTTGTCGATCACCATCTTGTCTGAAGCCTTGGCAATGTCCGTGCCGCTTTCGATCATGAGCGGGATTTGCACGCCCTCAATCGTCTTGTAGTTGCGGTAAAACATAGCCAACCTGCCTGATTGGCCCTGGCTGTTTCGATACTCGCGATCGGATTTGAGATCCAGAAATGTTTTGGCGTCTATCCACACGTGGTGGCTGGCGCCGGATGGCAGTGTGACGATCAGCCGGTAGGCCTTGTGTCCTTCCACTTCATCGATGCCGTCCAGTGCAACCGTGATGCCCCGGGCCTGGAAATCCGTCAGCGGCTCGACTATGGATTGCCCGTCAGCCGCAAAACTCAGTTCCTCGCGGGTGTAGGGTTGCAGTTCGGGTTTGCCGCTGCTGGTTGGTCGCATCTTCCAGCCGCGAGTGCCGTCATACACGTGCAATGAAATCTGGTTCTGCGTCCTGATTTCAAAGCGCGTCTTGTTGGGGTGTTGCTGTACGAGAACAAACGGCAGGTTCGGTGTGGGCGCATTGGCACTCTCGATGTGCCCGACCCAAACCATGGACTGGATCTTCCGCCATGCGTCCGGCCCGCCTCTTGCGGCGATGTTCTTTTCGACAATCTGCTCCGCAGACAACCCCGACTCAGGCGCGGGCTCGCCCGCGAAGGCGCACGGCAGAATACAGACTGAGAGCATCCATGCAATCAACCCTCTCATTGACGCCTCGTCGCTGGCTGGGTTTGTTGGCTGGACACCTTGGCCAACGCTTGTCCCGGTTTCTCGAACAAGGCATTTTCCATTTGCTGATTGACCGCGACGTGTTCGACATACATTTTGTGCGACGGCAGCTTGACGTTTTCGACCACGGTCTCAAACAGCCGCGGCGTGG
>CAYOJU010000261.1:0-3405 GCA_964404355.1 uncultured Sideroxydans sp.
CACCGACGGTACAGTTGATTTGTGCAATGGCTATCTTCATGGGCTCACAATTTATAAGTTCAGTCCGCACCCGGCAACGCTGCCGGATGTTCCAGCTCCACTTGTTCGATGTTGATAAAACGTTTCGATATCTTCTGGCTGGTGGTGTGCACATCCTGAGCATCTTCGTGCGCCTGACGAATGTGATCGGCCAGTTTCTTCATGCGCTCGTCGAAGCGGCCAAACTCCTTGCCCAGCTTGCCCAACTCATCCTTGATGATATGTACCTGCTTGCGCGTCTCCACATCCTTCATCACCGCACGCGCCGTGTTCAGCACCGCCATCAGCGTGGTCGGCGACACGATCCACACGCGCCGCTGCATGGCATAGTCCACCACGTCGGAATGATGCGCATGAATCTCGGCGAATACTGCCTCGGCGGGGATGAACATCACCGCGCCGTCTGAGGTTACATCCGGGATGATGTATTTACTGGCGATATCTTCCACATGCTTTTTGACATCGGCTTTGAATTGCCGTTCAGCGACCAGTTTTTCCGCAGCACTCGCCGCATCGAACATGCGGTGGTAGTTTTCCAGCGGGAACTTGGAATCCACCGCCACCATGCCGGTCGGTTCCGGCAGCTTCAGCACGCAGTCAGCGCGGCTGCCGTTGGGTAGGGTGTACTGCATCTCGTAGGCCTGCGGCGACAGGATGTTGCGCACCAGCCCTTCCAGTTGCACCTCGCCGAACGCTCCGCGCGAACGTTTGTCGCCCAGCAGTTCCTGCAGACTGACGACGTTGGTAGTCAGGCCGTCGATCTTCTTCTGCGCCTCGTCGATAGTCGCCAGCCGCGCCATCACGCTCACAAAAGTCTCGTTGGTCTTCTTGAAACCCTCGTCCAGGCGCTCGTTGACCTTGCCGCCGATCTGCTCCAGACGCGCGTCTACCGTCTTGGACAAGGTCTCTATGCTGCTTGCCAAATGCTGGGTGGCATTGCGAAAGGAATTCTGGATCAGTTCCTGGTCGGCACGCCCCTGCTCCGCCAGCTTGGCCAGCGTCTGCGCCAACATCTCGCTACGCAACAGGTCCTGCTTGGCTTGCAACGCGTTGACGGCATCGCGGGTGGCGCGCAGTTCCTCGGCCACAGCTGCTCGCAAACGCTCCGATTCACTCACTTGCGCGGCAATCAGCCGGTCACCCTGCTTGTTCAAGCCGTCATGCAGATCGGTGAGCATGGCACGATGCTGCTGTTCCAACATCTGCGCGGCACGCGCAGGCTGCCTCCACTGCATCGCCAATAGCACGATGAGCAGCAGGACAGCAACAACGGAAAGAATTTCAACCATGGCCACGTCGGAAAGAATCGATGCGTGCAGTATAAACTATCGGGCGTCAGACGAAATGCCGCAAGGACGATTCAGGATTCATATTTTTCTGTCAATGAAACAAACCCTGTTGCGTCCGCCCTCCTTCGCTTGATACATCGCCATATCAGCAACTTTCAAGACATCTTCAGGGCTGATTTCATTACCAATAAACAGGACTACACCAATACTCGACGAGCAATGATGCTCTACGGTGATCTCGGTATTGTCGACCTGCCTGTTGGACAACAAATAGGGTTCTGCCACAGCAACACGTATTTTTTCTGCAACAATAGCGGCCAGTTCGGCAGACAGCTCCCGATCCGTATCCAGCTCGCTGAGCATCACAACGAACTCATCACCGCCAAAACGCGCGACCGTGTCAATTTCACGCACGCAACGTGTAATGCGGTGCGCCACTTCGATAAGCAACAGGTCTCCCATATCATGCCCATGCGTATCATTGAGCGGCTTGAAATTATCCAGATCCAGAAACATGGCAGCTCCGTAACGTCCGCTGCGTTTATTGGCTACCATGGCCTGTTTCATACGATCCTGGAGCAGACGACGGTTGGGAAGCTGCGTTAACGAGTCATTGAAGGCAAGATTGCGAATCAGTTCCTCAGTTTTTTTGCGCTCGGTAATGTCGTGAAAGTACCAGACACGACCGAAGTACTTGCCGTCCGCGGTCGTGATCGGTGCGGAATACCGATCAATGATCTTTCCGTCTTTCAGCAATATTTCCTCGCGACTCTTTTCGTCGCGGTGCTGATACAAATCCAGGACGCGCTTGACAAACGACTCCCGCTCCTCGACTTGATCGGCAACCGCCTGAAGCACAGGTGCATCCAGATTGGCCTTCACCATGCTGGCGGGTATCTTCCAGAGATCGATGAACTGTTGATTGTAGGAGATGATCTTCTGGTTTTCGTTGACGACCAGAATGGCGTCGGGAGACACCTCCTGCTCTGTCTTGAGGATCATGTTGGATAACTCAATTTCCTTTTGTGCCCGTTTTTGTTCGGTAATATCCTCCGTAATCCCCATCAACTTTTCAACGATGCCATTTTTGTTCTTGATGGGAACAAAACAGGACTTGTAGATTTGTTCCAGGGGTCCACTCGCGATGAATTCAAAATGGCTGGTTTCCCCACAACACGCTTTCGCGAACAGTTCCGCTATGCGCCTTTGGTCGGCCGCACATACCACATCAAGATATACAGTACCCTGTACTTCAGATTCCGTTTTGACTCCCCGCATGCGCAGGCCGGCCATACTCATGGAGTTGATCCTGCCGTCCAGGCCAATTTCGTGAATACTCATGGGAGAATTTTCGACCAGCAATCGGAAGTGGTTTTCGCTTTCTCGCAAATCGCGGGAAATTCTTTCGTTCACCAGAGAAGCCGTTTCAAGTTCCCCGGTGCGACTGCGTACCTCATCCTCAAGCGTAATTGCCGTCTGGAACAAGTTGAAGTCTGAACCTTGCAGGCTGGCATTGCGTTCCGCACGGTTCATCAACGCCTGAATGATCTTGTTCAGACGTACGATCTCAGCTTGCAAGTCTTGCTTGTCCGTTATTAATTCCGGTTGTGCCTGTTCAGGCATTGTGTTGATCCCCTGTTGAGACCGGTGCTGAACCAATGGCGATTCCGGTAAGCGTCTGGTTGACATGCACGCCGTGGAACTGCTCGCCGTAACTGTTGAAGCCGATGGTGTTGTTACTGCGGAATATCTCCGCCACGCGTTCATTCAAACCGCTCTGCGCAATTTCCAGTTTGCGCAGTATGCAATCGCAGCCGATGACCAGCTGGGGTTTGCCTATCTCAGCGCGTATCTTGTCGAATGTCTGTTCCAGATTTTTCACCAGACCCACGCCATGCGCCACCCTGAACACCACACCTTCTTCAATTGCACAAAAAAAAGTCAGGCTGCCATCGGGATTGGCTTTCTGAATTGAGCGCACATAGTCAGTGCCGTCTATGATCACGACGACTGGCGCAGCAGCGAAACGCATGGGGTTGAGCTCATGCACGTCGACACCCACCAATCTTGCGTATTC
>CAYOJU010000262.1:0-3402 GCA_964404355.1 uncultured Sideroxydans sp.
TCCGGCTAAAAATGTATGGTCGAAATAAAATAAGTCCGCCGCTTGAACAAGAGATCACAGTTTGCTGGTTATTGCCGTATTCCGCTCTGCTATGCCGGAATGCATTTAGCAACACCACAGCCGTCCCACCACTTCCTCCTCCTGCTGCTGCTTCTTCTTATTGTGATATTTTCACCAAACGCAAACCGAAACAGCGCATTGGCCATTCCGGCAAACAACCGGTCGATGCTCCGCTAGCTCTAGTCCATGCCTTTGAATATAGATTCAAGCTGAGACTGGTAAATGTTGTGCTCGCCGTCCGACGAAATGCCCGCGCTGTTCAGCAAGGAGTATATCCGGACGATGTTCTATGGCAACACAGCACTGGCCCGGCAGGTGGCGGGCAGGCCATCGCTGTGCAACCTGTTGGACAGGACGTGGCCGGTTCATCGGATGTTGAAGAGGCCTTTGTAACGGCAGTTGCTTTCTTGGCGACAGGCGCAGTCTTCTTTGCCTCCGCTTTCTTGGTGGACGGCGCAACCGCGGCCTCTTCTGCCCATGCAGGCGCAACGAGGACCAAAGTCAATAAGCACAGCAGCATTCTTTTCATATTTATCTCCCTAGGATGCAATATTTTACTAACTTTTCCGCGCAAAACAGATTCCGTTTTGCATACAACTTCGGCCAACCTTAACAATATTCCACACAGCTCCCTACCAAGTCATTTTGAGTCTAGCATACACAAGTCGCCCGTTACTGAAGCGCGGGTTAAGGGGGTCGGTATCGGCGTATTGAAACCGCGTATCGGTGGCATTACGTATGCCGGCCATCAGTAAGCCGTGCGGCCCATAGAATTTCCAGCTTAGGGTGGCATCCAACTGGTTGAAGCTATCCTGATACGGGATCAAAATGGTATTGGCCAGTGACTGTTGAGTACCGGCAACCAGGTTGTGGCTCAATGTCCAATTCAGTGTCCACTGTGCGCTTGCAAACCAAGACGTAGCCAATTGCAGCGAATGAAAGTTCTGTTCCTGGACAGAATCCATCGCAGAAAAATTTGAAGCATTCTGGCTTGACTCATAGTCATAGGCAAAACTCACAGTCCATGGATCCCTTTCCGGTTGCCAGTGCAACGCCAGTCTGGATTCGTCAACTTGCTGTCGGAACAAAATTTGTTCACCAAATGCAATAGACGGCAGATCTGTCCAGCGCTTCTGCGTCTCTGCAGTCAGCAACCATCTTGGGTTCAATTGCCTGTCTCCATGAAAGGCGGCCCCATGCACCAGTTTGCCGTAATCGTCAGGGCGGGTCAGCAAAACACCTGCCAAACTGACAGGGGCAAGCGTGGCATCCCCTGCTCCGGAAATGCCAATGCCCTGCCAGGCCGCCAGACGCAAATGCGTTCCGGTATCCGGTGAGTAGACGATACCCAGTTGAGGCAGCCAACGCACCAGGTAAGTATTGTTGGCTCCCAAATTATCCCTGTTGTCGATTTTCCCCCTTCCCAGCCCGGCATCCAGTCGCCATCTCTCGTTCAACGATTGTTGCCATGCACCATAGAATAGTAGTGCACTTTGCGAATAGCTAATGACGCGGCTGCCGGAGCCATTCCAGAAACTATCATCCCCGCGAGTCTGTTGCATTCCACATTGTGTGGCATATGCTGAACCTGTGAGATGATATTGCAGCTCTGCACTGCGCCCGCTGCTGCTGCCAAATTGCGAGAAATAGAAATTGGGTGGAATAGAAAAATCATAATAATCGACTGCCTGATCAGTCTGCTGATGGCTCCAAAGCACCCGCAACTCGCTTTCGTCTGTCAGGTTATGCCGCACTCCCAGGCGTGTTACCTGGCTGTTATCATTAATCAGGATATTGGATCCCAGAACCAGCGGATCGGCGGGAAGAATCGTCTCACCGCGTAGGGACTTAAAGGTCTGGTACAACGCAAACGCTTGCGTGGATTGCGTTGGCTGCCAATGTGCGACGCCTTGCCATATACGGTTATCGAGATTCTCGAAAGGTCCGTTTCCATCGGTTTCGAATCGACGCTCCGCAATGCCCAACCCCAGCGTATCGCTGCCTACCCCAAGACGAATTTGTTCCCCCTTGGTGTTTTGGCTGCCTGAAGTAGCGCTGGCTTCCAGCGTTGTGTTCCGGCTAAATAACTCGTCATAATTGTTATAGCTCGCCTGCTGCGCGGCGAGTCCACTGACCGCACCATGCTGCGGATTTGATGCGCCGGTTTGTCCGGCACCGTCACCATAGATATCCAGTTCTGCGGGCAGATTGCCTGGTCTGGAGCTGAACTGGCTTTGCAGGAGCAGGCTGCGCCGCGCAGATTCACCAAATCGCTGGCCCTGCAAAACATCGGCTTGATTCCTTAAGTTAATCGAACTCTTTTCTCCGGCCGAGTCGTCCAGGGTTTGAAAAGCAAGATTATCCAAATCCAGGCTACGCTGTACCTCAGCGAGATTTGCCCGCAATAACTGCTCATCATCCTTGAGCAACCGATCGCCGCGGTATACCGACCGGTAGGCCGCTCTCGCTTGTGCTTGACGCAAACTTTCACGGGCATCCACCGGCTGGTTTGCCTGCAATTCTGCCTGTGCCTGATACAACCAGGGGATAGGATCTTTCGGGTCGGCTTGTTGCGCACCACGCCAGCTCGCCTTTGCGGCTTCCGTCTGGCCAGACTGCTGTTGCGAGCGGCCCAGGTAAGTCAATATTAGCGCGTTGTCCGGATCAGCTTCATTTGCCGACCGCAGTTTTTCCTGCCCGGCTTCAAAGTTGCCCAATTTTATTTCAGCCAAACCTAATCCGAATAACGCTTTGGCATCCGTGGGATCGCGCAGCAAGGCAGTTTCAAACGCGGCCCTTGCAAGCTGTGCATTTCCGTCGATCAAATAGACCAAACCGCTCACGGCGACTACATAAGGGTGCGTGGCATCCACTTCATGCGCCTGATCCATCAATGCCTTGGCCGCGTGAACCTGGTTGAGCGTCAGCGCAAGTTCGGCCTCACGCGCCAGAGCAACGGCTGATTGAGGCGACCTGGTATTGAAACTTCGCATCTCTTCGCGTGCTTCTGCCAAACGCCCTGCCCCTTGTAAAGCGTATGAATGCGCAAGATGCGGCAATATACCGCCTTCCAAATCATGCGCATGTTGCGCTGCGTCCAATGATTCCTGCACTTGCCCCTGTTGCAGGTGCGCCATGGCTGCGAGCGCATAGGCATCTGCAGCATGCTGAGGTTGACCCAGTAAAGGAGCGAGTAATTCAAGCGCCTGGTGAGCCTGATAGCCTTCCAGCAAAAAACTGGAGCGCAACAAGGTCATTTCGGCACCAGCCTCCGCGTCGGTCTTTGTACTCTTGCCTGCATTGCCGAGCAGTATCAATGCCTCGAGAAAACGGCCGTCATGT
>CAYOJU010000263.1:0-3401 GCA_964404355.1 uncultured Sideroxydans sp.
CTGTGGCATCCGCATCTGGGCAAGTTTCTGGATGCGATGGCAAAAGCCAAACCTTCCGTGCTCGCCTTGGACATTGCACTGCCGGAGCGCTCTTATCAATTTCTTATTCCGCAATACGATCAGAGCCTGCTGCAGGGGCTGCAGGATGTGAAGGGGAAAACGCCACTGGTGCTGGCGCAAATGCTGGATGACAGCGGTGCTTTCCGTCCGGTGCATGCGCCTTACGTTGCAGCTGCAGGTGCGGATGCTTTGGCTTCGGTCGTGGTCTGCCCGGATGACGATGGCGTGGTGCGCCGGTTCGATCCCAATCAGTGCACGGTGAATGCACAAGGTTCTATGCTGGTCGAGAAGATGGCGGCTCATCTGGGCAAGGCAAAACCCGGTACCGGGCTGGTCGATTTCAGCGCGGGCGACAAATTCGATTACATCCCATTCCTCAAGGTGCTGGAATGGCAACAGCAGGGAGATGTCGCAAAGCTGGAAATTACCTTCGGCGGCAAACCGGTGTTGTTGGGCGTGGTATCCCGGCTTGGCGATCGTGTCAGGGCACCCGTGCCGCTTGCGGCGTGGGATCCGTTCAAGCTGCGCGTTCCCGGCGTGCTGATGCAGGCGCAGATATTGCGCTCAATATTGAGCGACGGCTTGATCCGTGAGGCGAACGCTTTTGTGGTGGGAGTGCTGACCTTGCTCGCGGCTTTGTTCTGGCTGGGCCGAGTCAACTGGCTCAAACTTGCCGCCCTGGCTGCTTTTCCGTTATTGCTGTACCAGATTTCTGCCTGGCAACTGGGGCAGGGCATGTATCTGCCCATAGGCGGGATACTGCTTTCCGCTGCATTCGCATTTGTTGCGCGCATGGTCTATGAAGGTGCCTTGCAAGTGCAGAAGCGCCATTGGCTGCGCGACACTTTCGGCAGCTACGTCAGCCAGGAAGTATTGCAGGAGATCATGGCGGGCAGCATCCATTCCGGCCTGGAGGGAGCGCGCGTGCGGCTGTGCATCCTGTTTGCCGACATTCATAATTTCAGCGCGCGCAGCGAAGAGAGTTCCCCGCAGGAAGTAATTGCCCTGCTCAACGACTATTTCTCCGAGATGACCGTGGCGATCCACCAGCACCGGGGCACGGTGGATAAATTCATCGGCGACGGCGTCATGGCCTTCTTCGGCGCTCCGCAGGCACTGGAGTGCCCGGAAAAGAATGCACTCGAAGCCGCGCAGGAAATGTTGCAGCGCCTGCGTCTGGTTAATGAGCGGCTACAGGAAAAAGGAATAGCACCCATTGAGATCGGCATTGCGCTGCATGTGGGTGAGGTGGTCACTGGTAACATTGGATCGAAGACGCGGCATGAATACACGGTCATCGGCGATGTGGTGAGCCTCACTTCCAAGCTGGAAGAGTTAACCAAGACGCTGAAATATCCTGTGGTGTGTTCCGGCGAAGTGGCGAAAGCGGTGGAGCAATCGGGCGGGTTGAATGATTGCGGAGAGCAGATAGTCAAGGATGTCGCGCTGCATGTGTACGGCTGGAACCCGCCGCTGCTGGCGGTGAAGTGATGCCTGCCTTCTGGCTAAGATTTCTCGCTTTGCTGAAAATGGAGCGGATGCGCCAGACGATCCGCGGTTGTCTGCAATTGCTGTGGTATGCCTTTACTCATTTGCATGTATTGCGCATCACACCTGTCAACGCCGTGTTCCATCGGCAAATCTTTTTCACCGGGGTCGAGGCGTTGCGCATTGTCGCAGTGTTCGGCCTGCTGAGCGGAGCGCTGGTCATCACCCAGATTACCTCGCTGGTCGGCGGCAACAGTGAACTGACCGTGAAAATATTGATCTGGACCGTGGTGCGCGAAGTCGGCCCGCTGTTCGCCGCCATCATTATTATCGCGCGCAGCAGTTCCGCCATTGCCTCCGAACTGGCACTGATGAAAACGCGCCAGGAAATGACCAATCTCAGCCGCATGGGCATTCCGCCGGACGACTACCTGCTGGTTCCGCGCATTGCCGGTGTGACGCTGGCCGTTCTGGCGCTCACCATCTACTTCCAGGTCGTCGCCATCGGCGGCGGTCTGGCGATCAGCGCCATGTTCCAGAACGTTTCCTACCTCGATCAGGTTGGACGCTTCCTGCAAACCGTCAAACTGTCCGAATTTGCCGTGGTCGCCTTCAAGGGTTGCCTCTTCGGCATGGCCATCTCAACCATCTCCTGCTACAACGGCATGCAGGCCCAGCCGTCGGTGACCGAAGTCCCCAAGGTCGCCATCAAGGCCGTGCTGCAAAGCCTGCTGTTCGTGTTTACCCTGGATGCGCTGATCGCCTATCTCGGCATGGTGGAGTGACTTGCGCTATACTTCGCGCCCGTTTGGCGCATGGTGCGCCTACAGGCTGTTGTAAAACTACTGCGGTGGTCATCTGCAGCGTTGCGCGGTACTCGCTTCCTCGCCTACCTAAAAGGTAGGTCTCGGTCGCTACGTGCCGTGCGCCTTGCATCTGACCATCCTCGCTACGTTTTCCATCAGCCTGCCGACCGAAATTTGAAGTGCGGCGGTCGCCGCATTTGTTTTTAGCAGAGTGAATAAAATGCCTGTCATAACCCTACCGGATGGTTCGCAACGCAGTTATCCCCAACCCGTGACTGTAGCCGAAGTCGCGCTGAGCATAGGCGCCGGTCTGGCGCGTGCCGCGCTGGCAGGCAAAGTGGACGGGGTGCTGGTGGATACCTCGCACCTTATTTCCGCCGATGCCAAGCTGGCCATCATCACAGACAAGGATGAGGACGGCGTCGACCTGATCCGCCACTCCACTGCGCACTTGCTGGCCTATGCGGTGAAGGAGCTGTTCCCCGAGGCGCAGGTGACCATCGGTCCGGTGATCGAGAACGGTTTCTATTACGACTTCGCCTATTCGCGCCCTTTTACGCCGGAAGACCTGACGGCCATCGAGAAGCGTATGGCGGAACTGTCCAAAAAAGACCTGCCCGTGACGCGCAAGGTGTTGCCGCGCGACGAGGCGGTGGCCTATTTCAAGTCCATAGGCGAGAAGTACAAGGCCGAGATCATCGAGTCCATTCCCGCAGATCAGGACGTGTCTCTGTACAGCGAGGGCGACTTCACCGACTTGTGCCGTGGCCCGCACGTGCCGTCGACCGGCAAGCTGAAGGCGTTCAAGCTGATGAAGGTGGCCGGTGCCTACTGGCGCGGCGACTCCAAGAACGAGATGCTGCAACGCATCTACGGTACGGCCTGGGCCAAGAAGGAAGACCTCGAAGCCTACCTGACTCGTTTGGAAGAGGCAGAAAAGCGCGACCATCGCAAGCTGGGTAAGCTGCTCGACCTGTTCCACATGCAGGACGAAGCGCCGGGCATGGTGTTCTGGCATCCCAAAGGCTGGGCGATGTGGCAGGTGGT
>CAYOJU010000264.1:0-3375 GCA_964404355.1 uncultured Sideroxydans sp.
TGTCCCGTGCATACATCGCACGGCGATACCCGCCCATGGTGCGGTTGCCTTCCTGTGGTACGTCGTTTATATCCATCAGACAGCTTCCATGAAAATAAACCCGCTGGAGAATCGCCCGCTCTCCGGGATGTACATCAGGAGTTTGTGACCTTTTTTGATGCGGCCGGAATGGAACAGTTCGTCCAGCATGATGTAGGGCGAGGCGGAACCGGTGTTGCCTTTTTCGAACAGGTTGGTAAACCAGTTTTCGCGCGGGATGTTCAGGCCTGCTTCGACCACCCCGGCAGCAACCGGTTCGGCGAAATATTTGGACGAATAGTGCGGCAGGAACCAGTCGATCGTCTGCCCCGATAGATTGTGTTTATTCACCAGCTCGCGCAAGGGGTTGGTCAGCGTGGCGCGGATGACATTCTCGTTGAGCAGTTTCACATCCTGTTTCACCGCAAGCACTGAGCGTGCCGCACATTCCTGGGATGAGAACTGCTGCCACCCAGTCAGGGTAGTGTCGTCATTTTTTTCCGCGCCGGAATACATGCAGGCCGGCAACTCGTGCGCGGCGGAAAATAGTTCGACCCAGTTCACTTTAAGACTGAGCGGGCCGTTCGGTTTGGTTTCCAGCAGCACTGCGCCCGAACCGTCGGATAACATCCAGCGCAGAAAGTCTTTTTCAAAGGCAATCTCCGGACGCTCTTCCAGTTCTTTCACCTTGTGTTCGACTTCAGCCTCAAAGTTGCGTGCATGCAACGCCACTGAAGCCAGTTCCGAAGCCACGGCCACAGCGCGCTGCGCATCGCCCGCGCGCACCGCCAGCCATGCGTGTTTGAACGCCGCCGCCCCCGCCACGCAGATACCCGACATAGATAACACTTCCAGGCTGGGCCAGCCCAATTCGCCATGCACCATCACGCCATGCCCCGGCATGAGTTGATCGGGACGGGATGTCGCCGTTGCCAGGCTGTCCACTTTGCCGATATCGCCCAGCGCGCGCACCGCTTCGGCAGCCATTTGCGCATTCGTCATTACCGGCAGGCCGGTAACGCGATCCAGCGCATAGTGGCGATGCTGAATGCCGTTGTTGCGCAACACAATGCGACGCGCCTTGGAAGGCTTGCCGCCGACCATGCCCAGCACCGCTTCCATCTCCTCGTTGCCGACCGGCTCCAGCGGCAGGAACGACGCGGTGCGCGTCAGAAATACATCAATGCTCATACAGGTGCATCCTCTCCGTACCCGAACCCGACGGCAGATCGAATTGCTGTTTCAAAGCCGCGAAGCGACGCCGCATGAACGGGCGCAACAGCGACTGGATGAGCAGACTCAATGGCACCACAGTCGATATCAAAGTAATCAAAAAAATCACATACAAAACCAGAAACGGGTAACGGCGCAATTGGCCCGGTTCGCCCACGGCGCGCAGCAATTTGCCCCACAGGTAGAAACTGCGCGTGGCCGCCTTTTCGCTCACCAGCAGGTGCGGATCGGAATCGGCCGCCTTCAGTCCGCTGAGCAACGGCGCACTGCCGCGCTCTTCGTTGTTGCGCAGGGCATCGCGCAGCGCAAATCCGAAGCGGCTGGCCGCTTCGATGCTTGCTGCATCCACGCCCGCCGGTGGAAGTAGCTTGAGGAAATCCTTCTTGCCGCTAAGCAACCAGAATGGTGTCGTCCACAGACTGGCCATGGTCGGGCTGGGATCGACCAGCGCGACATTGTCCAGCAGGCGCGCACCACAGGTTTTCAGCAACCCTTTCATTTTTTCCTGCGCCAGCATCCACATGTTGCGGCAAGCAATCACGGTAACCACCGGCTTGCCGTTCAGCAGCTTCTTCGCCAGTGGGTGCTTGAGGAACGCGGTAATCGGTTGCGATGGCGCAAGGAACCACACCTGATAGGGCAGAATGACCAGATCGAAATCCTCGTCGCCGGTCAGCGTCAATGGCTGCAGCGGCGGTGGAATCATGTGCGCCGCCTCGGGAAACGCATCCAGAAAGCTGAAAAATCCCCAGGGGAACGGATACGGTTTGACCGGACGCAAGGTCTCGACATGCACCGAAATACGGGCGTCCTGTTCCAGCGGAGCCAGAATGCGCCGGGTGATCTCGGTCAGCTGTCCGGTCTGCGAATAACTCAGTACCAATACGCGTTTGATCGGGAGAGAGGTCGATGCTTCAGTTTTGTTCAATGCAGCCACGTAACTCGTTTAGATAGTCAAAATTCGGTGGCGATTCTATCACCCCGCCCATGCTTGCTCCAAGGCAAGCCTATGCAACAGGCCTGACTTTCAGTCCAGTATTATCCAGACGCAAATGGCTGATCTGCGTCGAAAAAATCGCCCCAGCAGCTACTGCCTGAAAGCCCCCAGTCACTTCTTCGCAAGGCCGCAGCCGCAACCAGCTGCTCACCCCGCCGTCCATTTCATCCAGCCACCCCAGCAACATCCCGTCTTCGCCTGCCTGCGCGGCAGCCAGGCGCAATATTGCCTCGGGCTCGGCACCCGCGACAAAACAGGCATGGCCTTTCCAGTCCATCTGCGCCGCCAGCAGCGCCAGCAACTGGCTGGGCTGTGTTTGCAGGAATGCCAATGGCATGGGCAGGTCTTCGCGCAACTGTTTAAGGACGATATCAGTCGCCACATAGGTACCGCGGCGGCTGCCCAGCCAGATTTGAGCTTCCGCCGGCAAGGTCTTTTCGCCCGCATCCACCAGGCAGCGCAATGCGCCATATAAGCCCAACTCGGCCCAGATGCCGATGCGACGCGGTTTGGCGCCCAGTATCTGCGCCAACTGTTCGCGCCAGTCGGCGGATGGTGGGACAGCAATGCAGCGACCGCTGATGGCGAAAGTCTTCATGCACGCTCCAGTATCACGCTGGCGTGGCTGCCGCCGAAGCCCAGTATGGTCGCCAGCACGTGGCGCACCCTGTCCGGCGCTGAGGCTGCAAGCACAACGCCCAGTTCTGTATCCGCTGCAGCCTCGTATTTCGGCCACGCGCCCTGTTCCAGGCAGGCGGTGAGCAAAGCGATCTCTGCCGCTCCGGATGCACCCAGGGTATGACCCATCGCTGCTTTGAATGAAACCAGTGACGGAATTTTTGGAAATGCTTCCAGCAGACCTTGCGCTTCCACCGCATCGTTGCCCGGGCTGCCTGCCGCTTGCACCTTGATCAGGTCAATCTCGTTCGCAGCCAGACCGCTCGCTGCCAAGGCGCGTTGGTACATGCTTACCACCGCTGCAGCCGAGGCCCCGGTGGGCTGGCTGCCATCCACCACGTTGGCGCCGCCCAGCATCTGCCACTGCGCGGGATCGTGAGCGGACAACCTGAGCGCGGCGACCGCCTCGCCCAACACCAGGCCGTCGCGATTCGCGCCGAAGGGTTTGC
>CAYOJU010000265.1:0-3354 GCA_964404355.1 uncultured Sideroxydans sp.
GTCTGGGCGGAAGCCATCAGGTCATGCCCGGCCATGGCCTGGGGAATCGCTTCTGCTTGAATAGGGGACGGTACGGTATAGCCCGCATCTTGCACAGCTTGCAAAATGGCAGGGGCCAGACCCAAAGATGCAAAGGTAACTGCGTTTTCGGCAGTCGCGGGTACAGCAGTCGTAATAATTTTATCAGACACAGTTGTTCCTTAATTTTTTTAAGATACAGCGCATGCGCGGCCTGTGGCCACACAATGAAATTCAGTAGGGGAAAACCTCTACCGGCGCAAACAAACATCGTCGCTAACCGGTGAAGCTTGGCGCATCCAAACATGGACGCAGAGGGGTCAGGAAACGATGAACTCAATGCCGCCTTGGGAGCGGCAAGGCGCGCATTATACTCAGCAAGAAAATAAAAGCCAGCTTTATGTTATGCGTACCTAAGGATGGTGAAGAAGCTTGCCGCTAATTGTATTGCGAGTATATTTCGCTTATGGGTGAATGAGTTATCCGGCAGGTTCGTGTTTGGGGAGTGTTCCAGATGAAATGGCACGTAGCGGTATTGGCTGCTTTGCTCATCATCGGCTGCGGTAAACAGCAGGAAGAAACCTATCAACCCACGTTTTCGCCGCGCAGTGCGGATGAACCCAGAGAATACATTGTAGGTATCCATCCTCTGCATAATCCCCAACATCTGGTTGAGGTGTACGGCCCTGTCATCGACTATCTGAATACCACCATCCCGCAAGTGCGCTTCCGGCTGGAAGCCTCGCGCAGCTATGAAGAATTCGAAAAGAAGCTTTACAGCGGGCACTTCGATTTTGCCATGCCCAATCCCTACCAGACCGTACGTTCGCTCAAATATGACTACCGCGTATTTGCCAAGATGGGCAACGACGAGTTGTTTCGCGGCATCATTCTGGTGCGCAAGGACAGTGGCATTCGCAAGGTGAGCGATCTGAAAGGAAAGAAGGTATCGTATCCCGCGTTGACTGCCTTGGCGGCGACCATGATGCCGCAGTACTACCTGCAAACGCACGGCATCAACGTGAACCGCGACATAGAGAACATTTATGTGGGATCGCAGGAGTCATCCATCATGAATGTGCTGCTCGGCCATGTTGAGGCGGGTGCGACCTGGCCTGTACCGTGGAAGACCTTTCAGCAGGAAAACCCGGGAATGGCGGCGCAACTGGAAGTGAAGTGGCAAACTGGAACCCTGCCGAACAACGGCTGGGTGGCGCGCGGCGACGTTCCGAATGCACTGGTGGAAGCTGTCGGCAAGGCATTGGTCAGTTTGAATTCGACACAACAAGGGC
The DNA here is from genome assembly GCA_964404355.1 of uncultured Sideroxydans sp. GTDB lineage: Bacteria > Pseudomonadota > Gammaproteobacteria > Burkholderiales > Gallionellaceae > Sideroxyarcus. The sequence continues at coordinate 1,311 of CAYOJU010000265.1, forward strand.
GGGTCATGCTTGAAAAATTGGGCAGCACCCGCTTTGAGCATGCATCGAATGCGACCTATAAACCTGTTCAGCAATACCTGAAGGTTTTTTCCGAAACAGTACGGCCTGTTGATTACTGATGAAACTGGCAAAACATATCAATATGTTGTGGCGCGGCTCGATACGCAGGCAGTTGGTCCTGGGCTTCGCGCTGGCATCGCTGGTATTGATACTGGGTTTTGGCTATCTCATGCTCGAACAACAGCGTGCTGCCCAATATCGAATCTCCGACGAGCGCGCGAGTTCACTGGCGCAAGCACTGGCCATCAGCGGAACCTCATGGGCCTTGGCGAACGATCTGGCCGGCCTGCAGGAGGTGGTACAGGGCTTCGTCAAGACACCGGATTTGCTACGGGCCTATTTTCTGAATACACACGGCGAGGTGCTGGCCTCAACCAATCCGAATGAAGTCGGCTTCTTTGTGACAGACAAGGTGAGTCGCACCATGCTTGAATCGAATGCCAGAGACCAGATCGTGCTGGTTAATCAGAAGAACATGATCGTCGTCGCGCATCCGGTGATGGCCGATGGCCGCTTTCTCGGTTGGGTGCGCGTGGAGATGTCGCGGGATAAGGTGAATGCGAACCTGTCCGCGCTCACCCGGATGTGGATCGAGTTCATGTTGTTTGCCGTGTTGACGGTATCGCTGATCGCTTTTGTGCTGGCACGGCGATTGACGCATGGCTTGAATCACTTGATGCAGGTGGCCGCTGCGGTCGAACACGGCTTGGGGAAGCGACGTTCGGATATCGGACGTGAGGATGAGATCGGTGTGCTGGCGCGTCACCTGGATCGCATGCTGGATGCACTTGAGCAGCAGAAAATATTAATCCGTGAAAGCGAGTCCAGATATCGTTTTCTGGCCGACAACATATCCGATGTGATCTGGATCGCGAATCTGCAAACGAACAAATGGCTCTATATGAGTCCGTCCGTGGTGAAGATGCTCGGCTACACCACCGAGGAGATGATGGCATTGCCGGTGGATGAATTGCTGTCCGCCAGGTCAAAAGCGGATGTTCGTGACTGGATTGCCGAGCGCAGCAAATTGTTTTTGAGCGGAGCGGGCGGAGAGCATGTTTATTCCGATGAAGTGGAGCTGTTTTGCCGTAACGGCGTGAGGGTATGGACGGAAGTGACGACCCATTACACCAGAAACGATGCCGGAGAGCTGATCCTGCTTGGAGTAACGCGCAATATCAGCGAACGCAAGAAGGCGGAGGAACAGATCCGCAATCTGGCTTTCTATGACGCCTTGACGCAACTGCCCAACCGGCGCCTGTTGCAGGATCGTTTCAGTCAGGTGCTCTCGGCCTGCAGGCGCAACAACCGCTTTGCGGCACTGATGTTCATCGATCTGGACAATTTCAAACCGCTTAACGATGAACACGGCCACGATGTGGGTGATATTTTGCTGATCGAAGTGGCGCACCGCATCGCCAGTTGTGTGCGTGAAGTCGATACGGTGGCACGTTTCGGCGGCGACGAATTTGTGGTCCTGCTGAGCGAATTGGACGCGGATAAAGCCACATCGAAAACGCAGGCAGGTGTGGTTGCAGAGAAAATCAGGCAGCTTCTGGGAGAGGTATATCGGCTGCCAGTCTTGAAACAGGGCAGTCTGGAGCCGATCATCGTCGAACACCCCTGCACGGCCTGCCTCGGCGTGGTGCTGTTCAATAATCACGGCGCTTCGCAGGAGAATCTGCTCAGACTGGCCGATAGCGCCATGTATCAGGCTAAATCGGCTGGGCGAAATCGGATTCATTTCGCTGATTTTTAGGGCTGAATCTATAACCCGATAGCCTGTTGCTCTGTGCTAGAATGCGCCCCCTTCGATTTCAGTACAGGTAGTACATCATGTCCCGCGCCATCCGTAACATCGCCATCATTGCCCACGTTGACCACGGCAAGACCACACTGGTTGACCAATTACTGCGTCAGTCCGGCACTTTCCGCGCCAACCAGAAGCTGGAAATTCGCGTGATGGACAACAACGATCTGGAAA
>CAYOJU010000266.1:0-3346 GCA_964404355.1 uncultured Sideroxydans sp.
CGGTCTTGTGGATTTGAATCGCATGGGACATGTGACGCCTCCCTGGAAAAGTTAAATGACCTCCGGCAAAGCCGGAGGCTTATTAGGTGAGCCCCTCAAAGGGGCTGATAGAACCATGCGCCGCCATCGGCGGCATATAACACTTCCCCCTTTAGATAAAGGGGGACAAAGGGGGATTTGAAATTGCGGCATCACCCCAATAGCTGCAAATCCCCCCTAGCCCCCCTTTTACAAAGTGGGGAACGTCCGCGACTCTCTCCTATTCTGCATGATTGCCACATAGGTCAAACCTTGTTGAGTCCCCCGGCATAGCCGGGGGTTTACCTCACTGAATTAACAAACCAAATTGACTATGACGCGCTAAACGCTACGACAGCTAACCGGGGAATCAAGTTCATTGTCCGCCACCACGCGATTTTTGCAGGTCGCGCCGGCGTTAATGCAATTTCTGCAAATCCAGCTTACGCAGTTTGGGTGCCAGGTATGCCGTCGTTGAGACCACCACCAAGGTCATGGTGCCGCCGAATATCACCGAGGGAATCAATCCCATCAGGCGGGCAGCCAGGCCGGATTCGAATGCGCCCAGTTCGTTGGAGGAGCCGATGAATATGCCGTTGATGGACGCAACACGGCCGCGCATGTCGTCCGGCGTTGCCAACTGCATGATGGTGGTGCGCATCACCACGGACACGCCATCGCAAATGCCGGACAGCGTCAGGAAGAACGCGGCGATCCAGAAACTGGTTGTCACGGCGAAAGAGATGATGCACAGGCCAAACCCGGCAACGGCCCAAAGGAACCAGCGCCCGGCATGTTTGTTCAGAGGATATCTGGCGAGCACGATGCCAACCAGAATAGCACCGACCGCAGGTGCGGCACGCAAGATGCCCAGCCCTTCCGGCCCGTAATGAAAGACCTCCTGCACGAATGCGGGCAGCATGGCCACCGCACCACCGAACAGGACGGCGAACATATCAAGTGCCTGCGCCCCAAGAACGATCTGGTTGTTGAACACAAAACGCAAGCCTTCGCCAATGCTGGCGAATATCGGGGAGGGACTTGCAGGCGTCGGTTCCTGGATGCGCAGGAACAACAACGTCATGGCGGCGCCCATGGCGAGCGCGGCGGAGACAGCATAGGCAATCGTGATGCTTGCCCAGCCGACCAATGCGCCACCCAATGCGGGGCCGACGACCAGTCCCAATTGGAATATCGAACTGCCGACGCCGGCAGCACGCGCATATTGATCGCGCGGCAATGCCAGGGCAAAGAGCGCGTTGTAGGAAGGACTGATGAAGGCGCGCGCCACACCGCCGCAGGCGATGGAGCCGTAGATCCACAGCGTGGGACTATCCAGCGTCATCATGCTGGTTGCTGCCAGCACCAGCGCATTCAGACTCACCAGTACGCCTGCCAGCACGCCGAATTTGCGCCGCGAATGATGATCGACGGCATAACCGGCAAACAGCGCGCAGGCGAAATAGGGAATGACTTCGGCAAGACCGATCAGCCCCAGCGCCAGCGCATCATGTGTCAGTTCATACATATGCCAACCCACCACCACGGCGATGATCTGGTAGGCAAGGACGATCTGGATGCGGAAGGCCAGCAGCTTGAGGAAGCTGCGATTGCTTAACGGGTGGGATGACACGGCGGGAAACGGTAACTGCATATATGTTTTATTTTTTGATTAGAAAACCTTGGTGCGAATTGGATGTTTCCTGTTGTCTGACTCACCAGACTGCGCGTATCACCCAGAAAAATTGCTGAGCCTGGAACTTTCAACTACATCTCTTTGCTCGAGCACATGCCTCCAAATCCCAAAGTCATGGGCCACATCGTGTCTTCAGTGACGCTCAAAGTGGAACGCACCGTTCCCTTGCTATTGTCGAACAGTACGTCGAAGCGCGCGGGTTTGGTCCATACGTCGCAATAACGCCATTCCCACACCAGTTCGTCGTTCGCCTTGAAATACACCGTCCATTGCGGAGTCGATGGACCGAGGATGTGGAGTACCTGATCCTTGGTCATGCCCGGCTGGATGTGCGAAAAGAATTTTTGGTCCATCACGTTCTCGATCTTCTGCATCCTGCCGTCTGAACCGATATATACCATGAAGGTATGGAACCCCATCGGACCTCGCGGGTAGACAAGCTGCGTCGAACTGTCCGCATTCTGCCAGCGCATCGAAGGTTGCCCCATTACGCGCACAACATCGTTCAGACTGGCTACACCGGGCTGGAGTCCCCGACCGCCATAAGATGCACAGGCACAGAGCATTAGCGCTGAAATAATCACGAGCCATTGCTTCATTTCTTCCCACCGCCTTTTGAGGTAACACAAATGAATATCAGTTTCCACCTCTTATTCCGTCTTGGCTTTCCTGTTCTTGAAACCAAGCAGGAACCGGTGCGGCCCCGGTACGCCGGGCGGTACCAGGGCGACGCGATCACCCGGCTGGATTACTGCATCATCGGCGGCGATGGCTTTGCGATTGATGAATATCACTTCGACGCGTTCCATGGGAATGTCCAATTTGGACAATAACTCGGCTCCGGTGGTTTCACGGTCCAGCGGGAAATTAGTCGGGTTCGTCCATTGGCGTTCCCTGAAGACGTCTGCGAGGCCCATGAAGGCGTGCAGTTCAATTGTTTCGGGCATGGTGGTTCACCGCTAGTGAGGATGAATTCAACCTAAAAATCCGCAGTTGCTGCGCAACTGACCCTTCGATATGCCCGCTACGCGGGCTACTCAGGGCGAACGGACTCATCGGCTTACTTCGGCCGTTGCGCATGCGCCGGACGGAACACCTTGCATTGCTCAGGATCGGATTCCAGGTACGCACCTTCGATCAAATCGATGCAATAAGGAATGGCCGGGAACACCGCATTCAGGCAGTCATCAATCGCAGAGGGTTTGCCGGGCAGGTTGAGGATGAGGCTCTTGCCGCGTATGCCTGCGGTCTGCCGTGACAGGATCGCGGTGGCCACGAACTTGAGCGATTCGGTGCGCATCAGTTCGCCGAAGCCCGGCATCATTTTTTCGCACACGGCTTCGGTTGCTTCCGGCGTGACGTCGCGCTTGGCCGGGCCGGTGCCGCCGGTAGTGACGATGAGGCTGCAGCCAAGGTTATCGCTCAGTTCGATAAGGGTAGCCTCGATCAGGTGCTGTTCATCGGGTATCACCCGCACCACAGCTTCCCACGGGCTGGTCAGCACACGTTTGAACCACGCGTTCATGGCGGGGCCGCCCTTGTCTTCGTATTCGCCTTTGCTGGCGCGGTCGGAGATGGTTACCAAACCGATACGTGCAATGCTCATCGCTTACTCCTTGTAACAAACGTTTT
>CAYOJU010000267.1:0-3339 GCA_964404355.1 uncultured Sideroxydans sp.
ATCGTCGCCAGCGGCAGTGCGTTTCTGGCCGACGGCGACAAGGTTACGGTCGTGACGGAAGGGGGCAAGCGATGAACTTCTCAGCCTGGGCCATCCGCAACCCGGTGCCGGTCATTCTGCTGTTCATCCTGCTTACGGTGGTGGGGCTGATGAGTCTGCACCGTCTCGGTATCCAGAAATTCCCGGACATGGATCTGCCGACCATCACGATTTCTGCCAGCCTCGAAGGCGCTGCACCTGCGCAACTGGAAACCGAAGTAGCGCGCAAGATCGAGAACAAGCTCGCCTCGCTTAACCGGCTGGATCATGTTTCCACCACGGTTTCCGACGGCTTGGTGAATATCTCGGTCACTTTCGACATCGCCAAGAACGCCGAGGAGGCGCTGAACGAGGTGCGCAACGCGGTGGATAGTGTGAAAGCCGAGTTGCCGGCGTCAATGACTTCGCCGACGGTATCCAAAGTGACGACAGCCGGTTCGGTGCTGCTCGCTTATACCGCGCGCTCGGACAAGCTCAACGAGCAGGAATTGTCCTGGTTCGTGGACAACGATATCACTAAGGCCATGTTGGCCGTGAAGGGGGTGGCGCAAGTCAAGCGCGTCGGCGGGGTGGATCGCGAGATACAAGTGGATCTCAATCCGGCTGCGATGGCCAACCTGGGCGTCAATCCGGCGAGCGTGTCGTCGCTGCTCAACGCGGCGACGAAGGATGCTTCCGGCGGGCGCGGAGACATCGGCGGCATGCGCCAGTCGGTGCGTACCCTGGAAGCCGTCAGCTCGGCAGAAGATATCGCCGCGCTGACGCTTTCGCTCTCGGATGGGCGGCGCATTCGCCTCGACCAGGTTGCGCGCATCCGCGATACCAACGCTGAACGCAGCTCGCTTGCCTATTTCAATGGTCATCCGGTGATCGGCTTTCAGATCACCCGCTCCAAGGGTTTCTCTGATGCGGGTGTGGCTGAAAACGTGCGTGCCGCTGTGGCGCAGTTCGCCGCCAGCCATACCCAGGTGAGCATTGTCGAGGCTTACAACACCGTGGAACCGGTCGAGGAAAATTATCGCGGTTCCATGCAATTGCTGGTGGAAGGCGCAGTGCTGGCTGTGCTGGTGGTGTGGGGCTTCCTGCGTAACATGCGCGCCACGCTGGTGTCGGCGACGGCACTACCGCTTTCCATGATACCCACCTTTATCGTGATGCAATGGGCGGGGTTCACACTCAACGTTGTATCGTTGTTGGCGCTGGCGCTGGTGGTGGGCCTTCTGGTGGACGATGCCATTGTCGAAGTGGAAAACATCGTGCGTCACCTGCGCATGGGCAAGCCACCACTGCAAGCAGCCACAGAGGCTGCGAATGAGATCGGCCTGGCGGTCATCGCCACCACGCTGACGCTGGTGGCAGTATTCCTGCCGACGGCATTCATGGGCGGCGTGCCCGGTCTTATTTTTCGCCAGTTCGGCATCACAGCTGCCACTGCCGTGTTGATGTCGCTGCTGGTGGCGCGCCTGCTAACACCGATGATGGCGGCCTATTTCCTGCGCGCACCCGCCGTACTGGAACACAACGATGGCGATTTGATGAAGCGCTATCTGGGGTGGGTGGATTCCTGCCTCGTTCACCGCAAGACAACTGCTTTGATTGCCGCCGGCACCTTCGTCGTCGCGGTGTTGTTGGCGACCCAGATACCCACCGAATTTTTCCCGGCAGGTGATGATGGACAGACTCAGGTCTCTCTGTCTCTGACGCCGGGCAGCACGCTTGAAGAGACTACCGCACTTGCGCTGAAAACTGCGGATATCGCAAAACAAATTCCTGAAGTCGCTGATGTGTTCATTTCCGTGGGCACGGCGAGCTCCGGTGATGGTATGAGCTCGAGCACTACCGCCGATGTGCGCACAGCAACGCTAACCATTAATCTCAAACCGCACAGTGAGCGAAACCGCAAGCAGTCGGCCGTCGAGAACGAGCTGCGCGGTCGGTTGCGGGTGTTGCCCGGCGCACGAGTTTCCGTCGGCGGCGGCATGAGCGGCACGACCATGAGTCTCGTCATCGCCAGCGATGATCCGGGCGCATTGGAACGAGCTAGTGCTGCCATTGAAAAAGAACTGCGCGGCATGAAAGGTATCGGTAATGTCACCTCCAGTGCGGCACTGCAACAACCAGAGATACAGATTCTGCCCGACTTGGCGCGCGCGGCATCACTCGGCGTTTCGGCTTCCGATATGGCAGAACTGGTACGCGTTGCTACCAGCGGAGACTTTTCCATCAACCTCGCCAAGCTCAACCTGCCGCAACGCCAGGTTCCCGTGCGAGTTCGCATTGACCCGGCGGTGCGCGGCAACCTCGATGCCATCAGCCAGCTGCGTCTGCCTTCCACCAACGGCAGCATCGCGCTGGCTTCGGTTGCCGAGTTGCGCATGGGCAGCAGCCCGGCGCAGATTAACCGCATCGACCGCGAGCGTAACGTCACTTTCAGCATCGAGTTGAACGGACAGGCGCTGGGCGATGTGAATCGTCAAGTGATGAATTTGCCTGCACTACGCAATTTGCCACCCGGTGTACACACTGTGGCGCAGGGCGATTTGCAGCGCATGTCGGAGATGTTTGGGGGCTTTGCCTCTGCCATGGCCATTGGCGTCTTTTGTATCTACGCCGTGCTGGTGCTGTTGTTCCACGACTTTTTGCAACCGTTCACCATCCTTTCCGCGTTGCCGCTCGCATTGGGTGGTGCAGTGGTGGCGCTGCTCATCACCAGCAGCAGCTTTTCGATGCCTACCGTGATCGGTTTAATCCTGCTGATGGGTATCGTTACTAAAAACTCCATCCTGCTGGTGGAATACGCGATTGTCGCGCGTCGCGAGCACGGCTTGTCGCGCCATGACGCGCTGGTGGATGCCTGCCACAAACGCGCGCGCCCCATCGTGATGACAACCATCGCATTGACTGCAGGCATGCTGCCTATCGCGCTTGGCATCGGCGCCGATCCGAGCTTCCGCCAGCCGATGGCGATTGTCGTTATCGGCGGCGCTATCGCATCCACGGCGCTGAGCCTGCTGGTTATCCCGGTGGTGTTCACCTATGTGGACGACTTTATGGAGTGGCTCCGCCACTGGCGCGGGCGTCGTGTCGCTACTTCATGAATGCACAGCGCATAAGGCCATGTCCTGGATTTACGATTTAAACAGATTCTTTACGCTATCCAGTTTTACCGGATTTTACCTTTCGCGACATCGTTTTACTTTTGCGGGATCAATAATGCAGCTCATCGCAAAGTGCGACCTTCCGGTCTTACAAGACACCAAACAAGGAGGATCAAATGAAAAATACCGAACAATTCGAACA
>CAYOJU010000268.1:0-2024 GCA_964404355.1 uncultured Sideroxydans sp.
AAAGGGTGTAGCAGGCAATGCTCAGACAAGCGAACGATACAATACTGTTGGTTGAGGATGACGAGGCCAAGGTTCTCCTGATTCAACAGGCGGTGGCGAGCTGTCCGGAAAAATTGCACCTTGCAGTAGCGCGCGATACCGTCGAGGCGCTGGAGTGGCTGACCGATACGGTCAAACGCGGTTATTCAATGCCACGCATGATTCTGCTGGACCTGAAACTCCCAAAACTTGCCGGTCTGGCGGTACTGCGTACCCTGCGGCTGGAGAGGCGTTTGCAGGACGTACCAATCGTGGTGTTTTCCGAACAGCATGAACCTCCCGATGTCGTATTGAGTTACCAACTCGGTGCCAACAGTTTCGTCGAAAGGCCGGAGAATCTTGCTGAGTTTACCCAGCTTCTGCGCGAACTTGCCCAACGCGGTTGGTTGAGTGGCAAGGGATTACCCCATGCGGATACGCAGTCCATGCTGGCATAGTGCAATCTCAGCTTTTACCTGCGGATATTAATTAGAACGGCAACGAAAGATCGGGTGCCGCTTTCAGCAACACTCTCCTGAAATCATTCTGTATGCGCTGCAAAGCAGGCGCGTCGTCTGCTTCAAAGCGCAGCACAATCACTGGCGTGGTATTGGAAGGGCGCATCAGCCCAAAGCCGTCGGCATATTCCACCCGCAAGCCATCGATGGTGATGATGTCTTTGGCATCGGTGAAGCGGGCTTCCTTCTGCAGTCGTGCAAGCAGCGTATGGTTCACACCTTCCGCTGTGTGGATGTGCAACTCCGGCGTGCATACTGCATCCGGCAATGCATTCAACGTGGCGCTGGCATCCGCTACCTTGCTCAATATCTCCAGCAGCCGTGCGCCGGCATAGAGTCCATCGTCAAAGCCGTACCAGCGTTCCTTGAAGAACACATGCCCGCTCATCTCGCCCGCGAGCAGTGCGCCGGTTTCGCGCATTTTGGCTTTCACCAGTGAATGCCCGGTTTTCCATAGCGTTGGTTTGCCGCCGTGTTCGCGTATCCACGGGAACAGGTTGCGCGTGGACTTCACGTCGAAAATGATTTCGGCACCCGCGTTGCGGCTCAATACATCGGCGGCGAACAGCATTAGTTGGCGGTCGGGAAAGATGATCTTGCCGTCTTTGGTAACCACACCCAGGCGGTCACCATCGCCATCAAAGGCCAGACCAAATTCGCTGTCGTTGTCCTTGAGCGCTTCGATCAGGTCTTCCAGGTTATGCGGATCGGAAGGGTCGGGGTGGTGGTTGGGGAAGTTGCCATCCACCTCACAGAACATCTCGGTCACCTTGCAACCGATGCCGCGATAAAGCTTGGCGGCGAAATCGCCAGCCACGCCGTTGCCGCAATCCACCGTGATGTTCAAGGGGCGCACCAGCTTGATATCGCCGATGATGCGTGCGAGGTATTCCGGCGCGATGTCGTATTGCGAGTAACTGCCGCTGCCGTGCGACAGGTCGTTCTGTTCAATGCGCTGGCGAAGCTTCTGGATGGTTTCGCCGGACAGTGTTTCACCCGCCAGCACCATCTTCAGGCCATTGTAGTCCGGCGGGTTATGGCTACCGGTGATCATTACCGCGCAATCGGTCTTGAGTTGGAACGCGGCGAAGTAAGTCATCGGCGTTGCAACCATGCCCACGTCAATCACGTTGATGCCGCTTTTCTGGATGCCGCGCGCTAGTGCCTTGGCGAAGCCGGGTCCGGACAGGCGCCCGTCGCGCCCGATGGCAATGCTGTGCTGTTTGCGTGAAACAGCTTCCGAGCCGATCGCGTGTCCTATGGCTTCCACTATTTCGTCCGTCAGCGTCTTGCCAACGATGCCGCGTATGTCATACGCCTTGAAGATATCCTTTGGAACGCTGGCCATGGTTAGTTTTTCGTATGAATGGGGAGGTGTCGCAATACTTCTTTCGGCGGGATCTTGATCATGCAATTGAAATGCCCCAACGGGCATTCGCGCTTGAAGCAGGGGCTGCACGGCAGGTCGAGCTTGAGTATTTGCGCCTG
>CAYOJU010000268.1:2124-3335 GCA_964404355.1 uncultured Sideroxydans sp.
TTGGCGCTCGGTTTCAGTTACCGCTAATTGGGGATGGGAAAACGGAAGCGTGTTCTCGCTTAAGGGCGCTTCGGCCAGTTGCACAAAACGCTCCACCATCAGCGGCAAATGTTTTTTGTTCAGTTTGCGCGCGTCATTAAGCAACCCGTAACGCATTTCACCGACATATCCGGTGCGCATCGGGATGTTAGCAAAGAAGGGAACCAGCGCGGACTTCCATGAATTGGGTAATACGATGGCCTTATTGTATTGCTCATCACGCAATTGGATGCCAAGTCGACGGCGTTCGGAAAACGCGAATTCGCCATGCGGAAAAGGATTGAGGATGACGTCATGAACCTCGGGCATGTGCCGCAGCAATTTTTCCGTCCACGGCGGAGCCAGCACATCAATGCGCGCACCCGGGTAACGTTGCAGCAGGCGGTGCAACATGGGCTGCATCAGCATGCAATCGCCCACCCAGCTCGGCGCGATGATCAGGATTTTGTCCACGTATTGGCGAGTAAAAGTAAAGGGCGGTTACGCTTCAATGATGTGCATGGGGCAACTTGCCCATGAATTTGTACAGCGTGCCGCAATACGGACAACGCGCCTCGCCCAGTTTCTCCACCGGGATGGCAACACGCGGGTGCGCGTTCCACAAACTGACCGATGGCGTGGGACAGAACAAGGGTAAAGCGTCTGCACCGACTTCAATATACTGCTGCGAGTTGTTCTCGTTGGTCATGCGCTCCCCCGGTTCAGAGTTGTTATACATGTGCCAGCCAATTGGCGTATTTGGTGTTCTTGCCGGCGACAATATCAAAGAATGTCGCTTGCAGCTTGGCAGTGATCGGTCCGCGGCTGCCACTCCCGATGGTACGGGTGTCGAGTTCGCGGATCGGCGTTACTTCGGCGGCAGTGCCGGTAAAGAAGGCTTCATCCGCACAATAGACTTCGTCGCGGGTGATGCGTTTCTCGATCAGTTCCAGTCCCATGTCTTTCGCCAGCGTAACAATGGAATCTCTGGTGATGCCTTCCAGGCACGAAGTTAGATCCGGCGTGTAGAGTTTGCCCTTCTTAACAATGAAGATGTTCTCACCGGCACCCTCGGCCACATAACCATCCACATCCAGCAGCAGGGCTTCGTCGTAGCCGTCGTGCGCCACTTCCTGGTGTGCCAGGATGGAGTTGGTGTAGGTGCCGACCGATTTGGCGCGGCACATGTTGAT
>CAYOJU010000269.1:0-1430 GCA_964404355.1 uncultured Sideroxydans sp.
TTCCGCTCAGTTGCGGCAGCATTTCATCGCTATCCATGCTCATACTCCCAGTTTGCTGCGCGGGTTGAAGGATTTGAACTGTGCGGCCATGCTGCGGTAAACCTCTTTGGCCGCTTCATCGTCGGCGGGCGGCAGGGCAATCTTCAGCACGGCATAAAAATCGCCCGGTGTTTTCGACGGAAGCCCCTGGCCTTTCAGTCTCAACTTGTTCCCGGCGGCTGCACCCGGCGGTATCTTGATTTCGACGATGCCGCTCGGCGTGGGCACATTCAACGCCGCACCCAACGCCGCTTCCCACGGCGCCACCGGCAGGTCGAGGTACACGTCCTGTTTTTCAACGCGATACAAAGGATGCGGACGGAATTCGATTTCCAGAAGCAGGTCGCCCGGCTTGCCAAGCCCGAGACCCGGTGACCCTTGTCCTGCCAGACGGATATGCTGTCCGGCGCGGATGCCGCGCGGAATGGTCACATTGAGCTTGCGCTCGCGCATGGCCACACGACCCTGCGCATCAACATCGGGGACTTGCAAGGTGATGGTGCGGATGGCACCGAGGTAGGCGTCTTCCAGATCTATCGATACCCGGGCGTGATGGTCTTCGCCCCTGGCATGGGATTGCGCGCGGTGGCCGCGCGCCGCGCCAAAATCGCGCCCGTACAGCGATTCAAAAAAGTCGCTGAATTGCGCCGCGTCGCCATCGGTAAATCCGCCGCCGGAAAATTCGAAACCGGTATTCCAATCGGGAGGCGGGTTGAAATCCTGACCACCTTTCCAGTTGGCGCCCAGCTTGTCGTAGGCTGCGCGCTTTTCGGGATCCTTGAGCACCTCATTTGCTTCGCCGACTTCCTTGAAGTGGGCCTCGGCATCGGGCTCCTTGCTGACATCCGGATGATATTTGCGCGCCAGCAGACGATACGCGCGCTTGATCTCATCCTGGGTTGCGTCGCGTGCAACTCCCATGATCGTGTAGTAGTCCTTGAATTCCATGGTCAGATTTATTTCCGCTCAGTTCCGGAGAAACTCAATGAGTGCCGGTTATTTCGGGGCATTCATTACCAACGATACATAACTCAACGGAATGTCTGCCACGTTACGGCAGAAAGGTGTGACTGTATGTTCGAAGACGCACAGATAACCTGGACTGCAAAGCATTAAATGTCCGTTATGACCGGATATTGACGCGACAGGTATGTGCATTCGTGCAACCCGGTTCAATTACTGCAAATTAAGGAGAAACATATGCTGGTGACATTTACAACAGATGCTTACGCCAATATCACCATGTTTGGCGATAACGCGCTTGATATGCTCAAAATGATGGGACACAGCGCCACGGTGCCCGGCGCTATCAGGGCTGAGGATGTTCCGGAGGCCTTGAGCCGGTTAAAAGCCGCTACTGAATCGGGAAAAATTCCGCCTCCAACGGCGAA
>CAYOJU010000269.1:1530-3328 GCA_964404355.1 uncultured Sideroxydans sp.
GCACATCGCAAAAACCTTATTAAAGATATGCACAGTCTGCTGGAAAAATACCGCACGATATTCGGTTGGGATATTCCGGAGATCGACGAGTTGGGTGCAGACAGACTCATTTTGGCGGCGATGCACAAAGCGCTCGCTGATATTTCGGTGTAACCGGCAAATCAGTGCTGCAGTTAGTTGATTTGCCCCATGCAATCACAAAGTATGGTCTGTTCACGACCGCCATTGTTCTTCCCGTCGCGTTATTCGAATGGCATCGAGATGCCGAACCCATATGTGCGATGCCGCTGGTTATAGTCAATCAGAGTTTCGCCGTAGCCGTTGAAGAACTGCAGGTGGAAGTTCGCATTCTGGATCAGCATGCCGAGCATGCGCGGAGCGGGAAGGGCCAGGTCCAGTTGGAGCGAATGTATTCTGGCGATGGCGGACAGCGCACCTTGACCGTAGTAATACCGCGCTTCAAATTCCCCGTGCCCGAGATAATGAGCGATGTCCGGATTGTCATCATCGATGGCGTTCCCCCCGGTAATCTTCCACCAGCGCGGCTGTAAGGAGAGCTTGCCATTGTCGCCGAAATCTCGTTCCATGCCGGCCTGAAGGTAAAACCTGTTCCAGTTGCGCGACTTGGGGAGGGTTTGTCCATTCGATTGATGCACCAATCCGGCATTCAGGAAGCTTGCAGTTACGCCAGCCAGCGCCAAATTGTCCGGGCGGTAGGAATATATTAATTCTGGCTCATAATCATTTTCCCGGAACGGGTTGGAATGTGCGTTATCGTAAGCCTGCCAAAGCGAAAGCTGGGTGTAACCGAACCACAAAGCGTGTTTGTTTTCACCCAGCAGATGCGCTTTCAGGCTGATCTGGAATTTGACCTCATTCTTGTCCAGCGCGTAGGTATAAGGCACCTGATTGTTGGGGTTGGGACTGGTCGGAGCGTTGTTGGGCTGGGAGGAATGCGAAAAAATCAGGAAGTAGTTTTGCTTGTATACCCGGATAGGCTCATCGGATGGCGCCCATTCCTCCGCAATGCCGCGGTCCCGCGCGATCCTGAACGATTTCGGGTGTTTCTTCGTCAGCAGTTCCTGCGCCTTCTGGTTGTAGCATTCAAGCGCTTGCTCGGGCGGCACTTTGTCTTTCATATTCAGACAAGTTTGCAAGCTGTCCGTATCGGTAGCCGCATTCGCGAGGCTGCCCAGGAATAATTGAAATGCGAACAGGAGGCAGCGGTGGGTATTTTTCATTTTGTCATCCATCGGTGAGTGATTTGGAACAAGCCGTGCTCAAACTTTGTGCTAATAGGGGGTGTGGGGGTAACCAAAGCAATACATCTTGCTTGGAGTGGTTTTGTCGTGGTACGTGAGCAGCACGCCATAAGACGTGGAGGCCCACGTCTCACCGTTTACCTGCTTGTATTCGACTCCCATTGCGTCTTTAACACTGGCGATCAATGTGACAGGACTGACTTTGAACGTTGCGCCAATAAAATCCATCCCCACGCCGACAAAGATATATTCCACCGGAGTATTGAAGATGCTTTCGTTCACTTTCCACCAATTCGCTCCGCCCGCACTGAATGCGGGCGCGCCAAAGTAGGTCAGCATATAGTCATTGAAATAGTCTGCACTCACCTGATCCCTGCACACCAGTGCAGAACCGATCACAATCGGAAAATGACTCGGTGCAGCAACAGCCAGGCTGCTGGACAAAAGCGAAAGAAACATCAACTTGTGCATTAGAAACATACCGGCACTCCAGACTATCTACGAGGCTCCAATGCCGAACCGGCCTGGGTTTTCAA
>CAYOJU010000270.1:0-3327 GCA_964404355.1 uncultured Sideroxydans sp.
GCGTGCGGCAAGTGCGAAGAAGTGTGCCCGACCGAGTCAATCAAGATGCAACCTATTCCAGTGACGCTGCAGTCGTGGCACTGGCCGAAACCACTAGGAGCGGCGGCATGAAACTATTCGAACTAAGAGGCGGTGTGCATCCGGAAGGTCGCAAGAGCTTGTCGGTAGAACGCCATATTCGCATCCTGCCATTGCCGAAGAAACTGTTCGTGCCGTTGCAGCAGCACATAGGCGCACCCGCCACACCGGTGGTGAAAATTGGTGATCACGTACTGAAGGGTCAGCTAATCGCAGCGGCGCAAGGTGCAGTTTCGTCCTCCGTCCATGCACCGACATCCGGCGTGATCGCAGCACTCGGCGATTTTACGGCGCCGCATCCATCCGGTTTGCCGGTGCCGACTATTACCTTGGAGAGTGACGGCGAAGACAAGTGGATAGCGACAGAAACCGTGGCCAATCCGTTCGCACTCACGCCGGAAGATATCGCCGCACGCGTGGCAGTTGCAGGCATCGTCGGCTTGGGCGGGGCTACTTTCCCGGCTGCACTCAAACTCAATCTCAGCCGCGCCAGCGGCGTGCAGACGCTGATCATGAACGGCGGCGAATGCGAACCCTACCTCTCCTGCGACGACCGCATCATGCGCGAACGCGCAGAGCAGATCCTCGAAGGCATCAGTTTGATCGCCCATGCTGTCGCCGCGAAAGAAGTGCTGGTCGGCATCGAGGACAACAAACCGGAAGCTATTGCCGCCATGCAGGAAGCGGCACAAGGCACAACTGTGCAGATCATTTCCATGCCGAGCATGTACCCCATGGGTTCGGAGAAACAGATCATTCAGGTCCTCACCGGCAAGGAAATTCCCGCCGGCGGACGTCCCGCCGATATCGGTGTGCTGGTGCACAACGTTGCCACTGCATTTGCTGTGCAACAGGCGATTCGGTTTGGCAGACCGTTGCTGTCACGCATTGTCACGGTGAGCGGCGGTGCGATCAGAACGCCGTGCAATGTGGAGGCGCTGGTTGGCACACCCGTGCAGGAACTGATTGATTTCGCCGATGGTTACGTACAACCCGCCGCACGCCTGGTGCTGGGCGGGCCGATGATGGGTCAGCAGTTCACCAACACCGGCGTGCCCGTCGTGAAGGGTACCAGCGGTGTGCTGGCGCTGACTCTGAGCGAGATTGGGCAGTCCGAGCCCTCGCCGTGCATTCGCTGTTCGACTTGTGTGCGTGCATGCCCAATCGGTCTGGTGCCGCTGGAAATGGTGTCGCGCATCCGTGCGTCCGACCTGGCCAGCGCGGTCAAGCTGGGACTCAGGGATTGCATCGCCTGCGGCTCCTGCTCCTATGTCTGTCCCGCGCACATTCCGCTGGTGCACTACTTCAACTACGCCAAGGGCGACCTCGCCACGCAGGAGCGCGCCAAGCTGAAACAGGAATCCACCAAAAAACTGGCGGATGCGCGCAATGAACGCATTGCCCGCATCGAACGTGAACGCGCCGAAGCGGCGGCGAAACGCAAGGCAGCGCGCGAAGCGAAAGAGCGCGCGGCTAAAGAAGCCGCGGCGAAAGCTGCAACGGAGACCGTATGAACCCCATCGCCCATTCCCCTCACGCCCACGCACCCGTTTCCATCAGCAAAGTGATGGGCACGGTATTGCTGGCACTCACACCCGCCACATTGTTTGGTTTCTGGTTGTATGGCTGGCCCGCGATCAACCTGTGGGCGATCTCGCTGATCGCCGCTATCGTCGGCGAAGCTATCGTCGTACGCATGCAGAGCCGTGCTGTGCTGCCGGTTTTGATGGACGGTTCCGGAATTTTGACGGCATGGCTGCTGGCAGTCTCGCTGCCGCCGTTCGCGCCCTGGTGGATCGCGGTGCTGGGCAGTCTGTTCGCCGTCATCATCGGCAAGCAGGTATTCGGCGGGCTGGGGCAGAACGTGTTCAACCCGGCGATGGCCGCACGCGTGATGCTGCTGATCTCATTCCCCCTGGAAATGACGAGCTGGGTTGCACCGGCTCCGCTCGGCTCGGCGCATGCCCCCGGCTTGCTTGATAGTCTGCGCATTACTTTCCTCAGCCTTCCGCTGGATGGCATGGCCAGCGCCTCGCTGCTCGGCCACGTGAAGACAGAATTCACACGCGGTGTCGGACTTGATCAGGCATTGGTTGGTTACTACGCACCGTTTGATGCACTGGTCGGTAGTCGCGCAGGCAGCATGGGTGAGACCGCTGCCGTGTTGTTGCTGGCGGGCGGATTGTTCCTGATCGCGCGCCGCATCATCACCTGGCATGCGCCGGTGGCCATGCTGCTCGGTGTGGTGGTACCGGCACTAATATTCAATGCAATCAGCCCCAACCATTACGCAGGGCCGATGTACCACTTGCTGAGTGGCGGCCTGATGCTGGGCGCATTCTTCATCGTCACCGATCCGGTGACCTCGCCGAATACCAGCACCGGACAAATCATCTTCGGTCTGGGTTGTGGGCTGATGACCTGGATCATCCGTACCTGGGGCGGTTACCCGGAAGGCGTGGCGTTCGCAGTGATGCTGATGAACACGCTTACGCCGCTGATCGACCAGTACGTCAAACCGCGCATCTACGGGCGCGATCGCAAGGGTGCTGCGTTGCCCGCGAACAAGGGAGCCTGAAATGAAACTCGAAGAATTACGCGGCAAGTTGTACTACCAGGGCGTGCTGCTCGGTGCCGTGGCCTTGCTCACCAGTGCCGCACTGGCGTTCGCGGCGCGCATGACGGAAGCGGATATCAAGGCGGCGGAAGCGGCCGACTTGAAACAATCGCTGACGCAGGTGCTGCCGGGCGAATATGAAAATGATTTGCTCAAAGATACTGTCACGCTGCCCGGCAAGAGCGGCGATGTGCTGGTGTATCGCGGACGGCGTGCAGGCAAGGTCGATGCGGTTGTGTATCGGATGATAGGCCACGGCTACGCAGGAACGCTGGTGTGCGTGATGGGTGTGTCGCGCGAGGGCAAGATTCTCGGTGTGCGCGTGATCAAGCATGCGGAGACACCGGGTCTGGGCGACAAGATCGAGCCGGTGAAGAGCAACTGGATACATTCCTTCGAAGGCAAGTGGCTGGGCGAACCGGCAGCGGACAAGTGGGCGGTGAAGAAAGACGGCGGCGTGTTCGACCAGTTCGCGGGCGCGACCATTACGCCGCGCGGTGTGGTCAAGGCAGTGAAAGAAGGACTGGAATTCTTTGAAACGAATCGAGCTGCACTGCTGGACGATGCTGCAGCGGAAGGAGCAAAGAAATGAGCGGAAATTACGGACGCATCGTAAAAGACGGACTGTGGGA
>CAYOJU010000271.1:0-3313 GCA_964404355.1 uncultured Sideroxydans sp.
TTAAGAACACCCGAGCGTCACAGGATTTGGCTCTCAATGCCAACAAAGCGCGCGGCAGCCTCTCGGTCAATCAATACGAAATCGAGCACGCATCGCACGCGGGTGATGATTTGCGAGACGTTGGCATGGTGGCCAGTGCGCTCGGTTCAATCGGGATGATGTATGGCGCGGGTGCGGCTGGAATGGCGTCTAACGCGGCCCAAGCTGGCACCACGGCTGCACAGGTCGGCAGTGCCGCCGGTGAGACTGCCGAAATCGGCGGCGCGGCGGCGGCCAGTTCTTCGCCGAATTTTGCGGCAGCGCTGGCCGGAGCCGGTCTGCAAACACCGCGTCAACGAATGTTTTAACTCGAGGAAATTTTATTATGCCAATGCCACGAACCGGAAATGAAGCCGCCCACTGGGCCGGAGGATTGAACAGTGCAGCGGCCTATATCGCCAACCGTCCTGCGATGCTGGCAGCGGCGCGGCAACGCGCGTCGCAAATGCAGGTGAATCAACAGCGCGGTCAGCAATACCAGGCACAAGCCGCCCTTTTGGCACAGAAACTTTCTGACCTCAAATTGAGCGCGGATGATCGCGAAGCGTTGGGCAAAGCGGCACAGGACGCGGCACCGTTTATCCAAGCTGGAAAAATGGACGCGCCTGAAGTCTACAAATTCTCGGGACTGATCGCGAAAGTCACGGCGGCCAATAAAGGGCACCCAGCGGCGGAAATGCTCACCTCGCTTGGCTTGCCACAACCGAACACAAAATATACTGCCGATGCGCGGGCGAAAGCTACGACAGATGCCGCAACCACTCGCGCCGAGGCGTCGAAGGAGAATGCGAAAACGGCTGCGGCTGAGAAATTGGCGGCTGCGGGGTTGAACCGATACGCATCAGTAAACAGCAATGGTGCCGTTTATGACAAGCAGAGCGGAACGATAACCCAACAAAATATATCGCCAAATACTGGCAAAGGAGAAGGTGCCTACGAGACTGTTGAGTACGATAAAGTGCCCGGAACTGATCCGGTGCCAGGCACGCCAGCCATCCCAGCGAGAACCGGTTTTTTTGGAATCGGAAAGCGTGATGCGGTCCCGGCGCAACCCGGCATTCCGGGCACGCCCGCGATTTTGAAGCGCACAGTGAAACGCCCGTTGAATTCTGGCCAAACGGCGGCTGCATTGGCCGCCACTGGCGTAAATGTGCGTCCAACGGCAGCGCCCGGCGAAGGGAGCGAAGAAACCAACCCTGACGTGGAGCCCACCGAACAAGCCGCACCGTCGCCAACAGTGCCTAATCAACCGGCTGCCGCTGCTGCAGCTCCCGCTCAGACAGAAGCTCAGCCTGTGAAGGTTCGCGTTCTTCATCCCAACGGCACGCCGGGATTTATACCAGCGACGCAGGTCGATGCGGCTTTGAAAGCTGGATTCAAGTTGGCCAAACAACCCGATGCACCAGTGGATTCCGGTGATTAACAGTTATGGCGGATGTCATCGATTTTGAACCCGAGGTGGCTGCGCCGCCGGCCAATACCAGCGTCGCGCCGAAGATTGATTTCGAGCCGGAGGTGGCAGCATCACCTGCTAATGCGGATGCCGCACCGCGCATAGACTTTGAACCTGACGAGCCCCGCACACGATCACCATTGTCATATCGAGTGACCGACAACGCTAATCCGGGCGGTGCACCACCGGGAGTTTATGGCTCCGCTCGCGATGTCCTGCAAGAGCCCACGTTGATGCAGCGTTTTCGCAATCATCCGTTGGTCACAAAATTCTTGGGCGAGCCACTGCCAGAAGTGCGCGAAATGCAGCGGGATATGGGCGGCGGCCAAACCACGCCAATGGACTTGGTAAATACCGGGTTCAAATTCGCGGCGATTCCACCGCAAGCCGCGGAGCCGATGCGAAAAGGTAACGAGTGGCTTTCGAAAAAGTTCCTGCCCGACGAAATTGGCGGCATCGAGGAGGGTGCAGTAGATGCCGGGCTCAATTTCCCGATCGCGGCGGCGCCAGTCGCCTTTGGTGAGAAACTTGGCACAACGTTGCTTGGTGTTTTCTCTGGCGACTACGTCTTGTCGTTGCCCGACCAAAAAGCCGCGTTCGACCAGGCAATGCAGTCTGGCAACAAACGTGAGGCTTACAAGATTGCCACCAGCGCCATTTTAAACGCCGCGATTCTTGGTGTTGGCGGTGCGCACGAAGCCACGCGCATTCGTTCGACGGAGCCGCCGGCGCGGCTACAGGATTCGTTTTACCGACCAGTAGAAGGTGAGCAAGCGCCCAAACCTTCAGGCGATGTTGCGCCAAACCAAACGATCAATTTAGAGCAGCCGAAAATCGACTTTGTTCCCGAATCGGGAACTAGTCCAACGCCTCCGCAAGCAACTGATGTTCAACCGCCAAAAAGTGGACTAAATACGCCGCCAGAAAATAAAACTAGTCCACCGCAAAAACCAGTGGCGACGGTGGGCGATGTCATCGGCCAAAAATTGGACGAAATCAAAACGTTGCTGGCTCAACACAAGGCCACGCCAGAAACGCCCGCGGACAAACCAGCGACCATTACCGAAAAATTTACCGACGAATTGCGCGCCAACGCCGCCGCGCTACCTCCGGAGACTGCACAGCCAGCCGAAGCAACACCATCAGCCGCACCCGCACCTTCACCAAACGCGCGGCGACGTGAAAAACGAGAAATCGGCGGCGATTACACGTTGCTTGATGCGGTGAGAGAAAACGGTGGATTGGGAGGCCCGGACCTGAGCACGGCCATGAAACGAATGGCAGCCGGTGAAACACCGCGCAAGATCGCTGGCGAATACGGCGCGGATTATGACGCGCTCGATGGCATTCTCGAAGAGCTGCGGTCAGCCGCTGAACGTGGTCGGCACCGCAAAGAATTCAAGGACCTTGCCAAAGCATATCGCGCCGCGGGCTTTGGCGGCGAACACACCCGTATTGACGAGACGTTGGACGGGATTCAAACGGGGCACCGGCAAGGACTGGGTTTTGCTGGTGGAGTGCCAGACAGCGCCAGTGAATTGGTTGAGCGCGCATGGGACGCCGCGCACCCGGCTAACCAAAACAAGTTCCCGACTGACCCGGAGGGTAAAGCAAAATTGTTTTGGGACACGTCCATGGATCCGGCGAGTAAAGCTGGTTTGAAAAAAATAAACGCTGACCAGCTCAAGGTCGGTGACACGTTCAGGCTGCGCGGCAAAGGGCTCAGCCACGAAGAATTTGAGGTTAGGCACATTGACCCGGACACCGGCACAGTTTCAGTTAAAGACGGACCGACATTTGGTTGGCAGGAATTACCAGAAG
>CAYOJU010000272.1:0-3296 GCA_964404355.1 uncultured Sideroxydans sp.
CAACGACGTCGCCCCCAAGGATCGCGACATCGCCATGGTGTTCCAGTCCTATGCGCTGTATCCGAACATGACCGTGCGGCAGAATATTTCCTTTGGCCTGGAGATGCGCAAGGTGCCCAAAGCGGAGCGAGCCAGAATCGTCGCGCAAGTCGCGCAAGTACTGCAAATGGAGCAGCTGCTGGACCGCAAACCCTCGCAGCTTTCCGGCGGCCAGCGCCAGCGCGTCGCAATGGGGCGCGCCATTGCCCGCGATCCAACCTTGTTCCTGTTTGACGAACCGCTGTCCAATCTCGACGCCAAGCTGCGCGTCGAGATGCGCACCGAGATCAAGTTGCTGCATAAGCGCGTGGGTAAAACCATTGTTTACGTGACGCACGACCAGATCGAGGCCATGACCTTGGGCGACAAGATTGCCGTGATGAAAGCCGGGGAGGTGATGCAATTCGGCACGCCGCAGCAGATTTATGACAACCCAGCCAACCTCTTCGTCGCCGGCTTTATGGGATCGCCTGCGATGAATTTCATTCCCTGCCAGGTGGTACCCCTGAACGATACTGTGGGCGTGAAAATGGAAACGGGCGGTCAAGTACATATCTTTCCGGTGGACACCGCAAACGAGGCCATGTCGGGCTACCTGGGCAAGGAAGTCATCGTGGGCATTCGTCCGGAAAAAATCACGCACGAGGTGGACTTCCTGTCCGGCGCCCCCAACTTTCATGTTGCCGAATCGGTGATAGAGATCGCAGAACCCACCGGGGCGGACACGCTGCTTAGGGTGAAAATCAACGGCAGTAATGTCGTGTGCCGCGTTCATCCCGACCACGCCCGTACACGCGGCGAACGCATGGCGTTCATGTTCGAAATGTCCAAGACGGTCTATTTCGACCCCGCAACAGAAATGCGTATAGGCTGACGGGCCGGAACGCATAATGATCACGCTGCCCACGCTCAATGTTGCACTGGTTGGTTACGGTTACGCCGGTAAAACACTGCATGCGCCGTTGATCGACAGCGTCCCGGGTTTGAATCTGGCTGTTGTCTGCAGCAGCAAGCCTGAGACGGTGGCTATGCATCGGCCGGCCGTACAGGTAAGCCGCTTCGTCGATGAAGTGTTTGCCAGTCCGGATATTGACGTAGTCGTCATCGCTACGCCAAACGACACCCATTTTGATCTCTGCTGGCGGGCTCTGCTGTCCGGCAAGCATGTGGTGGTGGACAAGCCCTTTACCGTCACTTCCGCACACGCGCGTGAACTCAAAATGATTGCCGAGCGACAGAACGTGGTGCTGTCGGTGTTTCAGAACCGCCGCTGGGATGCGGACTTCCTGACGTTGCGTGCAATTATCGAATCCGGAAAGCTGGGGGAAATTGCCAGTCTTGTGTCGCGTTTTGATCGCTATCGACCGGAAGTGAAAACCCGCTGGCGCGAGCAGGCGGGCGAGGGCAGCGGCTTGTGGTATGACCTTGGCCCCCATCTGTTGGATCAAGCGCTGCAACTATTCGGTCGTCCCACTGCAATTCAGGCAAATTTCGAGATTCAGCGCAGCCACGCCCAGGTGGTTGATTATTTCGATGTGCAGATGCTTTATGAACATATGGGTGTGACCCTGCGTGCCAGCCTGTTGGTGACAGAGGAAAGCCCGCGCTTTGAGTTGAAAGGTAGTGCGGGCAGCTATATCAAGTTCGGATTGGATACACAGGAAGATGCTCTGAAACGGGGTGAATCACCCGTTGACGACAGATGGGGATACGACCCACGTGATGGCGTGCTGCAGATTTTGACCGGGGAGGGAAGTATTTCCACCGTGGCGCCGACCTTGAATGGTGACTATCGTCAATTCTATAAAGAATTTCGCGATGCAGTGTTATTGCGGAAAGCCAATCCTGTGTCGCTGGATGATGCAGTCTTGACGATAGAGCTAATTGAGTTGGCGTGTGAAAGCGCAGGTTCTGGCTGTGAGCTATTGGTGCCTGCACATTAATTGAACTTCCGAATTCATGAGAAGACATTCATATGACTTTTGATCTTGGAGCCCTGCTTGGCTACTCAGCCGCGTTCCTCACAACCGTCGCTTTTGTTCCCCAGGCGTTGCAATCCTGGCGCACCCGCGATCTTTCGGGAATTTCCCTGTCCATGTATTCACTGTTCACTCTAGGCGTGGCACTATGGCTCGGCTATGGTTTGGAGATCGGCAGCTTGCCTATCATCGCGGCAAACGTAGTTACGCTGGTGCTGGCTTCGGTAGTGCTATGGCTAAAAATCATGTCAATGCGGCGCTGATGTTTGCCGACTCGCATTCGCACGCTTTGACGGTCGCAGGATCGAACACCATCCGCATGAACTGAATTGATGCTTGGCGACTTGTGAGAGCTCCGGGGTGGAGGGGGCTATCTGTGGAAATGGACGAGCATTCCTTCGAGCTTCACATTCTTTGGTAATTTTACATAATATACATTATGCGCACATTGGATATATTCAAGCGGCACACGGGGTATCCGATATATCGCATTAATTCACTTCCATTCAGGATATTACGACTGCTTCAGAAACAAACGTCTGAAATTATGACTGGTAGCAATGCCGACTTCTTCCAAGGAGATATTCCGCAACTTTGCGATTTCCTCCGCCACATGTTTTACGTAGGCCGGCTGGTTCGTCTTCCCGCGGTATGGCGCCGGCGCCAGGTATGGCGAATCGGTTTCGATGAGAATCGTTTCCAGCGGAATGCTCTGCGCGACCTCTTTGATGATGGTCGCATTCTTGAATGTCAGGATCCCTGAAAACGAGATATGAAATCCGAGGTCGATCGCGGCTTTGGCAACCTCGAGATTCTCGGTAAAACAGTGCATCACGCCGCCTATGCTTCCGGCATTTTCCTCGGCCATGATGCGCAGCGTATCTGCAGCCGCAGACCGTGTATGAATAATGAGCGGCTTGCCGGATTCCCGAGCGGCTCGGATATGAATGCGAAAACGCTCGCGTTGCCATTCCAGATCGCCGGTCAGCCGGTAATAATCCAAACCGGTCTCACCGATGGCGACCGCCTTGGGATGTTGTGCTAATTGCACCAGCTGCGCCTGAGTTGGTTCGGTCTCCAGTTCGTAATCCGGGTGCACGCCTACCGAGGCATACAGATTATCGTGGCGTTCAGCCAATTCCAGAACCTGTGGAAATGAAGCCAACTCGACACATACGCACAAGGCATGCGATACCTCGTTAACGCGCATGTTGGCAAGGATACTATCCAGATCCTTCACCAGATCGGGAAAATTCAGGTGGCAATGCGAATCGATGA
>CAYOJU010000273.1:0-1228 GCA_964404355.1 uncultured Sideroxydans sp.
CGGCCACAACGGCAAAGCCGCGCCCCTGCTCGCCGGCCCGCGCAGCTTCAATCGCGGCATTTAGCGCCAACAGGTTGGTCTGATCGGCGATTTCCTTGATAACGTTTGCAATGCCACCGATTTCGCGCGTGCGTTCGACCAGGCCTTCAATGCGCGTAGAAGCATCGCCGACTTGCAGTGCTACATGATTCAATTCTTCCGCCACCTGGCGAGCATGCGACTCACCGGTAGCCGCCAGCGCGGCAGAACGTTGCGATTTAAGTTCTGATTCCTTGGCATTGTCGGAAATGTGCGCAACACTGACAGCCATCTGCTCGATAGCCGCCGCGGTTGAGCTGGTGGCATCGGCGGATTGCTGGGCCGCATTGTTGATCTGTGTCATTTGCCCGGTCAACGACTCGGCGGCCCCATTCAGTGTCGTTGCTCCACGCTGAATATTGCCTATCATTTTTCGCAGGTTGTCCTGCATGACGGACATACCTGCCAGGAGGCTCACAGTATCCCCTTTGCTCACGACGATGGTCTGGCTCAGATTGCCGCCGGCAATAGACTGCGCCACTTCCGCTGCGTAAGCAGGTTCACCGCCTATGCTCCGGTATATCCCGCGCGCCAGCCAGAATGCCAGCGCGACCACACCCACAAAGACGACCCCTCCGATCAATACAAACTTTATGACATAACGCCAAAAAGCCGAATCGACGTCGTCCACAAACACGCCGCTCCCAACCACCCAATTCCAGTCTGGCACACGCTGAATGATACTGATCTTGGGCACTTCCACATTGCCGTTGGGACGTTTGGTCCAGACATGAACAAGCGCCGGATTACTATTTTGCAGGGCAGCCAAATAGGCATCGGTCAAGAACTGACCGTTCGGCAGCGTGCCGCCGTTGCTCTCTGTACCCTCCTTGCGCGGATCCGGATGGACAATCGACAACAGCAGCTTTTCGCCGGTTCGGACAAATACGTAGTCGTCACCGTTATGCAGTGCGCGCAAAGCCTCTTTCCCGGCTGTTTGTGCATCTTCGCGCGAAAGCTTGCCGGACTTTTCCAGCGACTGAAAATGCTCCACCTGCTTGACTGCGAGCGTCACCAATAGTCGCACGGACTGTTCTCGCTCTGCCAGCATTGTGCTGCGCAAAGACACCACGGCAAAGCCGCCCACCAGAACCAGACCCAACACGGCGCCACAAACGATCAATAACAACTTGGTTGAAAGTTTCATTTT
>CAYOJU010000273.1:1328-3291 GCA_964404355.1 uncultured Sideroxydans sp.
AGTGCGACGACGAAGAGGATGATGAAAATGAATGCAACCCAGCACTCGACAGTCGTGAGTCGAATATATCGCCAGTCCCCGTTCAGCACTTCGAACTCTGCGGCGAAGTTCTGGAACGGAAGCTTTTCCTCCATCACATGAAGCCGTCCGAGCTTGGCCTGGTACAAGGCAGCAAACGACAACGTGTGTATCAACCAGAGCCCGCAGATCGCAATGGCCCCCACACTGACGACCACAAAGAAGTGCGGGCCAATACCATTGAGAGGGCCATCCTTGCCGGCCAACGCCACAAAAGCGAGCAGCGCGGACAAAACTGAAAGATAGAATCCTCTTGCCGTCTCGTGCCTGGTGCCAATGTTGGCCACATCTTGCATGTAGCCCTTGTACTGCTCGATCTTTTGATTTTCGATCAACGATTCATCCGTCATTCTTCGCTCCTTCAAGTATGCAGGGACATGGAAAGCGTTTGTATATGCTACCGGATGCCTGCACGCTTGGTAACACCAACAAGGAAGTCATAAATGCCTGCTTCGCCCATTTGCCTGGCTTCAGCCAGTTCACCCGGACGAGTTGCATAAATCATCTGACCGTCTGCAGAAAGAATGACGGCGGCCGGAATTCCTTGTTTAATGGGACTGCCGTAGGCGTTTACGATGTCGAGGTTCTTGTCAAAATTACCGACGTTGATCTTGACGACGCTGAATGACCTGGTTATCAATGCCGCATTCCGACCTTCTTTTATTGCGTGATCCAGCGCGCGGCAATCCGCACACCAATTCGCGCCGAAGATAACGAATACCGGTTTGCGATCTGTTTTTGCCGATGCCAATACAGTTTGCAGGATGGCCTTGGCATCAACTGATTCGTCGTAGGGTTTGGACCGAGCCTCGACAACGGAAACGAGAATGACTGCAGCGAGAATGACGGCAGCTAGAATGGCGAAGATCCGCATGTGCAACTCCTATGTTTGACTATCTGAAACAGGCATCGTAATTGGTGCATTGAGACAAAATTTCCCGCGTCGGATTCATTATCCTATACACGCTCTACTCATCCGTCATCTCCGCACTCTGCAATGGTACATCCTCGGCCTTCTTCAGCACGCTGACCGGCAGACTCACTTTCACTGTCGAGACTTTGTCGGCATAAAGTTCTTCGCCGAGCAGCGGCACTAGATTGGTGGGTTGGCGCGGATGCTTGGGAAAGTTCTGCTTGATGGCCTCCAGTTGTTTCTGGTTGGCGCTAAAGTAGCGGTTGGCCTGGATCACGCGCGGCAGATTCTTGAGCAGGTGCCAAAGGCTCCAGCGGTGTTGCCACAGGCGCTTGGCGAAAGTGCGGTGGTAGTTCTTGCTGTTGTAGAAACGCAGGATATGCCAGTTGTAGAGCGCATCCATTTCTTCGCGCGACTTGAATCCCTTGGGCAGGAACACGAAGTTGAGACAATTCATCAGACGCCAGTCCTCGATGGTCTCGCCTTCTTCACCGCTAATACATTCGTCCCAGATCGGCGCACCGTACAACGGGCTGAACTTGGTCATGTTCATCTCGTCCAGATTGAGCGAGAGGATAAAGTCGCTGGTGGTCTTCACCGTCTCCGGTGTCTCGCCCGGCATGCCGAAGATGAACAAGCCTTTGGCGCGCAAACCCGCAGCGTGAATCTGCTCCACTGTTTTTTTCACTGCCTCCAGCGTCACGCCGGCCTTGTGACGTTCCATCATGTCCGGGTCGGCGGATTCGACGCCCATGGACAACATCAGTGCACCGGCTTGCTTGAGCTTCTGCAGCATTTCGTCCGAAGTGTGTCCGGTTCGGATGGCGCAATTGAATTGCATGCCCAGCGGTTTCTCAATGAGCAATTCGCACAGGTCGAACACGCGCTTCTTCTGCGCGGTGAACAGATCGTCGTAGAAGTTGATGTGATACACGCCGAAGTTGTCGCGCAGGTGCTTCATGTGGTCGTAGA
>CAYOJU010000274.1:0-3289 GCA_964404355.1 uncultured Sideroxydans sp.
CCTCACCCGCCTGCGCCTCTTTGCCTCTTCCCACCATTTCACTCTGCTCAAGTTTTTAGAGAATGCGCGATTATAGACGGCTACCAATTTGCCGACGTCCGTTGTCAGTGGCACGCCGCCAGCCATGATTCCATCGAAATAAGAATCGTGCGACCGCTGCAATGCAAAGAACGGGTCTCGAGGATCCAATTTGGCGCGCCAATTGCCTGCGGACTGTTTGCCCGGTTCATCGACCGAGTCGCCACTTGGAATATCTTTTGGCGGTTTGTCCCACAACATCGGCACGCCGTAGTTTTCGCGGCCTTTATCGACCATTCCGGCCAGAGTCGCGTCCAACAGCTTTTGGTCGAACTCTTGTTTAATCTTCTGCGCAACGGCCTTCTCAGAATCGGTCAAACTGCGCGCGGCTTCGAACTCGGCTTTAAATCGCTCCGGGACGCTCGTGGCCCAGTGGTCCAACAATGCCTGGTCGCCTTTTGCGAACAGGTAATGGCTGATGCCTTTACGGCGAACCGGGTCGGACACTTTCTGGTTGATCTCGTCTTCCCATTGTCGGGTTTCATGGCCAACGGTTTCCTCAGCCAAACTCCAATCTTTGATGGTGCGACGAAAATCTGTGTCAGCCGGCGGACTCTTGTAGCTTTCGACAAACGCTTTCCATGCCGACTGCGCACCAATCCACTTTTTGCTGACCGCATCGCCGAAGGATTGCGCACGCTCTTTGGCAATGCGCACCAAATTGAACCTGTCCGCCAACGTCTTTTTTGGACTGTCAATGTCTTGACCGCGCAACCAATCGACCAGCGATGACAACGAGCGCGAGGCCTGTGGCAAATCTCCTGAAGTATCCTTTGGCAGCCGTCCGTCCTGCTGCATTTTCTCATACACACCCGCGACGATATTTTGCGGGCACTTAGACAGCTCGTTTTGGATTTCTTCAGCGGCCGATATCAGTTCCCGGGCCGCATCGCCCTTTCCAGCCGCGCTGATTTTTTCGCCAATGCGCTGATGGCTGAGAATTATATCGGCAATGTAGTCCGGGTTAGACCGCAACTTGCGTTGGGCTTCACGGTACCGAACTCCGGCCAGCATCTTCGCCTGATACCGTTCCTTTTTTGACCGTTCATCAACGATCCGTTTTTGTCCCAGCGGATAATCGACACCCTCAGTCGGCTCAAGTTTACCGGCTTTGGCCGTGCCGTAGTCGCGAATGGCCTGTATCAATTCCTCGTGGCGCTTGTCCAAATCATCTTTGAGCGTTTGCCACTTGGGCTTGTCCATTTTTCCCGCCTCTTCCGAGGTCGAAGAACTGGACACGGGCAACGCTTCTGTGGCGTTGGTGTTATCGACCGGCTCAGCCGCGCCGCTCTTAATTCCTTCGAGGGTTGGTTTCATCGACGCGGCAAACCGCCGCGCCTCGTCAAAGTTGAAATCCTTATTGCCCATCGACTGAAGGTGACTAAGCGCCACGCGTATGGCGTGATCGGGAGTGTCGCCGGCGTTGACCAAATCGCGCGCCAGTTTCCAAACCTCGTTGCCGTCATCTTTGGACAGCCATTTAGGCCGGTCCGCTTCGCCTTCCTTTTCCAATTCCCGGAATGAAAACCGCGCCGTGCCTTCGGAAGTTTCAGGCGACGATGTTTCCAATGATCGTTCAGCACTACGCAACGCCGATCGAATATCGCTTTCGCTCACGTCGAGTTTCATGCCCAGTTGCCGCGCCCACTGTTTGAACTGCGCAACGACACGCTGCCAAAGTGTCGGATCAGTGCCCGGATTTTCGGCGAGGCGTGCCACAACCTCTTCAGCGGCCGCCCGCCGGTCCTCGAGGTTTTTGAGATTAAATCCGTAGTCTTCGACAACTGAGCGCATCGTGGGCGAATCCCAGTGGCCGGAAAAGACGCCGTCCATAAAACCGTCGAAGTGCGCGCCCATCACTTTGCGCACGCCAAGATGACCAACCGTTTCGTGCAGGAATACTTCACGCGCACGTTGTGGCGAGTCGATGTTGTCTGCAATCAGGTGCACCTTGCCGGTTTCAGGGTCAAAAACACCTTCGGTGCGACCTTCGGCGCCCTGCGATCGTATTTGCTTTAGCAAATGCTCTGGCAATTCGGATTCTGACTGGACGATGTTGACGCGTGCACCGGCCAACCGTTTCGAGATTGGTTGCACGGCTTGTTCAACGGCCGTCCTGTCGGAACCGTGCGCGGCAGCTTTGTCACTGACCTTTAACCGTCCGGGTTGCTGCCACGGTTCCGGTTTAAAGTATTTTTCGAAATGCGGATGTGCCTGACGCTGAACCGCTGATATTTCCGCGCTACGGCGAGCTTCGTTGGCCATGCGTTGGCTACGACCGGCTGCCGACTCTGTCGGGTGCGGCACCGAGTCACGATAAGAAACGTGGCTGGCGTTCTGGATTTCGCGCAAGGCAACGTGTCGATCGTAACTGGCATCGCCACCAGCAAACATCAGGTCCAACAATCGCGTGGGTGTTTTCCTGAAATCGATTGAACCGTCTGGACGTCGCACCGCGCGCTCTGCAGCGGTACGTGCATTGTCGATGGCTAATTGCCACTTGGGTAAATTCGCTTCGAACGCGCGAAGTTTTTCCGGTAGTCCCGTGTAAGATGGCCGCGTTAATTCAGGCCGATTGGAGGAGGAGGCGGGTCGTCGTAGTGCGCCTTCACCCTCTGGTTTACTCTCGGTCCCGGGCGATACTGGCTCTCGTCTATCACCTGCGCGCCGCCGGGCAGATTCGTTATCTTGCTGCCGTCGCGAAATTTCTTTGTCTTGGGCTTCGCGGTGTTGCCTGGTTTCATTGCGCTGTTCAGTTTCTTCCTCGGCAGTCGTTTTGTCAATCATGCCGCGCGCTTTGGCTTCCAACTCCAAATTGTGATGCTCGGGAGTGCCAGGTGTTGCGCCTGCCAACCGGCCTTCCAATTCGTTGTCGGGTATGTTCCACAATGACGGGTCGCCGGGCTCAGCGACATCAGCACTGCGTTTAACCGAGAAAAGCGAACGTTGACCGGCTTTGTCCTCTCGGACCTCACCGCCGAACATTTCCTTGGTCGTGTCGACGTCCTGACCGGTTAACGGTTTCGCCTGTCGGGCCAACATTTGTTCGCGAGCGGCTTTCTGGTCAGCGGCTTCTTTCTCACCAGCAAGCCGCGCCTTTTGGTCTGCAACCGATTCGGGCGAAGAAAACAAATCACCGCCGGGTTTAACCGACATCCGCGCGGGTTTTGGTAACGTGCCGTTTCCGGGAACGTGCTCTTTGACAAATATA
>CAYOJU010000275.1:0-3274 GCA_964404355.1 uncultured Sideroxydans sp.
CAGGGCATCATCCGCGAAGCCGTGCTGCGCGAACTCAAGCGCGGCGGGCAGGTGTACTTCCTGCACAACGAAGTCGACACCATCAACAACATGCTGGAGAAGCTGGAGACACTGCTGCCCGAAGCGCGTATCCGCGTGGCACACGGCCAGATGGGCGAACGCGATCTGGAAGCGGTGATGCGCGACTTCACCCACCAGCGCTTCAACGTACTGCTGTGCTCCACGATTATTGAAACCGGCATCGACGTGCCCACCGCCAACACCATCATCATGAACCGCGCCGACCGCTTCGGCCTCGCACAACTGCATCAACTGCGCGGCCGCGTCGGCCGTTCGCACCACCAGGCTTATGCCTACCTGCTGGTGGACAGCATGGACGGACTCACCGCGCAGGCGAAGAAACGCCTGGAAGCGATTCAGGCGATGGAACAACTGGGCAGCGGTTTCTTCCTCGCCATGCACGACCTGGAAATTCGCGGCGCAGGCGAAGTGCTGGGCGAATCGCAAAGCGGCGAGATGCAGGAGATCGGTTTTTCGCTCTACAACGACATGCTGAGCGCCGCCATCGCCTCGCTCAGGCAAGGCAAGGAACCGGACATGGCGCACCCGCTGGGCGTGACTACCGAGATCAACCTGCACACCCCCGCCCTGCTGCCCAACGACTACTGCGGCGACATCCATCAGCGCCTGGTCATCTACAAGCGCCTCGCGCATTGCAACACGCAAGAGGATCTGGACGACATGCAGCAAGAGTTGATCGACCGCTTCGGCCTGCTGCCCGAACCTGCGCAGACCCTGCTCGACAGCCACCGCCTGCGCATCCTCGCCAAGCCGCTAGGCATTAGCAAAGTGGATGCGTCATCGGAAGCGATTGTCATCCAGTTCGTGCCGAACCCACCCATCGACCCAATGAAGGTGATCACCATGATCCAGAGCAAGCGGCATATCAAGATGGCGGGACAGGACAAGCTAAAGATTGATTTGAAGTATGAGGATTTGCAGCAGAGGGTGTTGGCGGTTAAGAATTTCTTTGGGGAACTGAAGTAATTAATTGGGCCGCTCGCCCTGCGGCTGGACGCATGAGTCCCTTTTGACCGTTCGTCCTGAGTAGGCGAAGCCGTATCGAAGGATGGGCGAAGCCCGCTGGTTTTCCAATTCAAAAGACCAACACCGTCGGGGGTAGCCCGACAGCTAGTCACTTTTTCTTGCTTCGCCAAAGAAAAAGTAACCAAAAAGAAGGCGACCCCAGCGCGCCGCCCCTTCGGGGTTCCCTCCGTTGCTCGACTGGTCAGGCCTCCTCATAAACTCGCACGACCCGCTGCGCGGTCACGTGCTCAAACATATTCGTCGGACTACCCCTGACCAGCCTCCGCTACTCGGCGGCGCACAGGGGAGGTAAAGCAAAACCCAAATCGGGTGGGCAACAAGTTGCCCACCATTCTGAAGTGGATAGGCAAAAGAACTCAACTCCGGTACATTGGGACTCTGTTTAGGGGCGCGGCGAAAGAAGACGTTTCGCCCCTTATCCCCACATAGGCGCTGCGTACCACACATGAATAGCGAACGCGATAAACTCTGGGCTCGATCTTCTCACGGGTTAGCGCGCATCGAAGCGTTTATGGTTCCCGTTCTGCAAGGCTTGGCTCGACTAGATTGCCAACTCATTTTGCAGGATGCTAGGTTTGGAGAACTTTCAGAACTGGAACGTGGCACGATTCAGGAGAGTATTCTTCTCACGGACCGTATAACTCTTTCATATCTCTGGGTTCTGGGAGCATATGAACTCGTGCGCACTTTGGATCAGAGATGTCAGGCTGACAAGACTCACTTAGGTGAACCTTTAACTCAGCGCATCCGCAACTTCAAACGCCAGATGAAGCGTTTGCGTATTCCACTCGCAAAAATGGAGCCAGCCAGACGAAATCCTAGCGATAGTCCAATCGCTTTCCCCGCGATTAGTTATCAGTACGGAATAGCTTGGAATATTGCGCCTGACGTCCTTATTTCCAGAAGAGAACTTTCAGACGCGCTACTTGAACTTGTTGGCGAAATTCGAGAACACGTTTCGCCAACCATCTCGAAATAGTTGGAGATAAACCACGAATATCGAACAAGCTTTTACGTCAATATCACCCCAAAGCCTAGTAGCATGGGCACAACGTGCTCACGCTACGGTTTGGTTTTAAGGTTCTCGCTTTTCCTTCCCCTGTGCGCCGCCTCGATATTTCGCAAACAAGCGGAGATTTAGGCGAGCACTGTCTGAGCTCCGCGGCAGGGCACGTTTTGTGTGCCCTGCTAGGGCGAGTTGCGCAGCCCCACTTGTTGGCGAAATATTGAGGGAACCCCGCAGGTGCGGCAAACCGGGGGCGCCTTCTTTGGGTTACCTTTCTTGGCAAGACAAGAAAGGTAACTAGCTGTCGGGCTACCCCCGACGGTGTTGGTTTTGAATTTGAAAACCAGCGGGCTTCGCCCATCCTTCGACAAGCTCAGGACGAACGGTCTGAGTGTCGGCACGGTATTCATGCTTCGACAGGCTCAGCACGAACGGCTGTAGTAATTCGGGCGAATAACAATCAGCCTAATGCTCCCTTAATCCTCCCCAGCGCCTCCGCAATCACCTGCCGCGGCGACGCAATATTCAGCCGCATAAATCCGCTGCCGTTCTTTCCAAACGCCGTGCCGGGACTCATGCCCACCTTGGCCTTTTTCACAAAGAGCTCGCGCAACTTCACGTCGCTCATCCCTAGTCCGCGGCAATCCAGCCAAAGCAGGTAGGTGCCTTGTGCCTGAATGACTTTGATGGCGGGCAGGTGCTGCGCCACGTAGTCACAGACGAAATCGCGGTTGCCTTGCAGGTAGACCAGCAGGCTATCCAGCCAGGCTTCGCCGCCGCGATACGCGGCTTCGAAGGCGACGATGCTGAACGGGTTGGTGTTGCTGACGTGCAGCGTATCGAAGGCTTGCTGAATGGCTCGACGATGGGTGGCGTTCGGTGCGATGACGCAGGAGAGCCCGAGGCCGGGGATATTGAAGGTTTTGCTTGGAGCAACGGTGGTGATGATCTTGTCATTTTCCCCTGCCAGCGTGGCGAGCGGGATGTGGCGTTCGCCGGGAAAGATGAGGTCGGCGTGTATCTCGTCGGCAAGGATGGTGATGTCGTGACGGCGCGCTATGTGCAGCAGTTCGGTGAGTTCTGCTTTGCTCCATACACGGCCTATCGGATTGTGCGGCGAGCAAAACAGCATGAATCCGCCGTCGACGGCGCAATGTTCGA
>CAYOJU010000276.1:0-1554 GCA_964404355.1 uncultured Sideroxydans sp.
CCGAATGTTTGCCCCAGCGTGATGATGGCTTGCACGATGGCGGCATCGCTGGGGTCGCTGACGATATCGCGGACGAAGGAGCGATCAATCTTTAACTGATCCAGCGGCAGTTGCTTGAGATAGGAAAGCGATGAATATCCGGTACCAAAATCGTCCAGAGAAAAGCTGACGCCGGACGCTTTGAGGGCGTGCATCCTGGCGATGGTGTCGCTTATGTTGTCGAGTACCAGACTCTCGGTCAGTTCGATTTTCAGCCGTGCCGGATTGATGCGGTGGGCATTGAGCGCCTGCTGCACCTGTTCGACGAAATCCGGTTGGCGGAACTGGCGGGCGCTGACGTTGATGGCGAGTTGTAGTTCGCTGGTGGCCGGATTGGCGGCCCATTCCATGATCTGGGCACAGGCCGTTTGTAATACCCACAGACCTATCGGCACGATCAGACCGGTTTCTTCGGCCAGCGTGATGAATTGGTCGGGTGGCACCAGGCCGTGATCGGGATGTTCCCAACGCAGCAATGCCTCGGCACCGATGACGCGGTGCACACTGTTTACCTGCATCTGGTAATGCAGGCGCAGTTGCTGGTGTTTCAGTGCACGGCGCAGACTGTTTTCCAGCGCGCTGTGTTTATCCAGTGTTGCCTGCATTTCCGGATCGAAGAAACGCAAGCCGTTGCGTCCGTCCTTCTTGGCCTGATACATGGCGAGGTCGGCGTGTTTGAGCAGATCATCAATCGATTCATCATGACTGAAGAACAGGCTGACCCCGATACTGGTGGTGCAGGAAAATTCGATGTCCTTGAGCAGGTAAGGTGTCGCGATGAGGTCTTTCACCTTGTCGCCTATCAAGCCGGCCTGAATGGCTGCTTCATTGGCATCGTCGCTCAATTCTTCCAGCAACAGCACGAACTCATCGCCGCCCAGCCGTGCAATCGTGTCGCCCTCGCGCACGGCATCGTTCAGCCGCTGTGCCACCTCAATCAACATCCGGTCGCCGACATCATGGCCGAGCGTGTCGTTGAGTGTCTTGAAATTGTCGAGATCAAGAAACAATACCGCGCCATAACGTCCGCTGCGGCCACATGAAGCGAGGGCTTGACCCAGTCGGTCGTACAGCAGGCGGCGGTTGGGGAGTTGGGTGAGCGGGTCGTAATAGGCCAGACGGTGGATTTCGGCTTCCGCTTCCTTGTTCTGGGTTATTTCGGAAAAGACGCCCACGTAATGGGAGATATGCCCGTCGGTTGCGGTGACGCCGGAGATGGTCAGCCATTCGGCATATATCTTGCCGTTTTTGCGTTTGTTCCACATCTCGCCTTGCCAATAATTCTTTTCCTTCAGCGTTTCCCACATGCGCCGGTAAAACGCCGGGTCCTGCCGCCCGGATTTGAGCAGTGCCGGTGTCTGGCCAATCACCTCTTTTTCGTTGTAGCCGGTGAGATGTGTGAAGGCTTGATTGATCCGTAAAATGATACCGTTGGGGTCGGTCACAACCATGCCTTCCTGCGATTCGAAGGTGATGGCGGCAATACGCAACTCCGTTTCGATCCGGTTGCGTTTG
>CAYOJU010000276.1:1654-3270 GCA_964404355.1 uncultured Sideroxydans sp.
GCCCGCCGCAACTCATCGTTCTGCATCTCCAGCTCGATCTGGTGTACGCGGAGTTCGTGCAGCAATTCCTCGGCGGATTGAGCAGGAGCTTCCACTAAGGGCGCGCCTGCAATTCTTGCTTCGGCTTTGGCACGCAAGGGAGCTTGAATATCCGGCTTCTTGCTCATACGGTCCTCATAACATGTTTGGAGCGGCGGATAAACAATGGAAAACAACTAACTATTGATTCGGCCAAGTGAAGTTTGAAGTATGAAACCAAAACCCCCTCCAACTCCCCCTGATAAGGGGGAGAGCAGAGTCTGCTCCTCCCCTGATAAGGGGAGGCTGGGAGGGGTTTTGGTGTATGAACTTCTGAGTTCAAACATAATCTGGCCGGATCAATAATCAGAATTGGTTATGCGGTGCGAATGGTATCGTACGCTTCAAGTTTGTTAATGTGCACTACCGCACATACCTCATCTGTTTTTCGGCAGGCAGTCCGGCTATCGAATCATGGCTGCTGCAGAGATCGTACTTTCTTTCTTCTCGATCGGGATTGTCCCCCGGTTGAACAGCAGCCCGTCACTAGCCGGTCTATGTGCGCTATCACCCAGACAAAGACATCGTTGCGCCCTAAGGTGGTTTGAATTCATTCAGCAAAAACCAGGGTGATGTATGACACTGTCAACTTCTCCGCTTAGCAATTCCGCAGTCAAGGCACTTAGGTTTTCCGAAAGCCGTTACCGCCGCCTGTTTGAAACAGCCCAGGACGGGATACTGCTGCTTAACGCGGAGACGGCCCAGATCGAGGATGTCAATCCTTACCTGATCTCGATGCTGGATTACTCGCATGAGGAGTTTCTCGGAAAAAAAATATGGGAAGTCGGTTCGTTCGCGGACGTTGCGCAAAGCAAAGCCATGTTCGAAGAGCTGCAAGCAAACGGCTATGTGCGCTACAAGGATCTTCCGCTCAAAACCCGGGAGGGGAAAGAAATCGCGGTTGAATTCGTCAGCAACACCTACGACTGCGAAGGCAGCCAGGTCATTCAATGCAACATCCGCAATATTTCAGAACGCAAGGCGGACCAGGCAATACTGCAGAGGCATGTGCATCTCTATGCTGCACTGAGCCAGGGTAACAAGGCCATCGTGCGCTGTGACAATGAGGAGGAGTTGTACCTGCAGTTTTGCCGCGCAGCAGTGGAATACGGAGGCATGAAGATGGCATGGGTCGGCCTCACCAATGGTGACGGAACCCGGATTTTACCGATCACCAGTTTTGGTGAGGCAATCGAGGACTTGATCGATGTCGAGATTCCTCTGGATGTCGGCAGTCCGTATGGTCGATTTCCTTACGTCACCTCCCTTCGCGAAGACCAGCCGTACTGGTGCCAGGATTTCATGAATGACCCGAATGCCGCGCCGTGGCAGGCACGCGCCAGGCGGGCCGGATGGGCCGCGTCGGCCTCATTGCCACTGCACCGTAACGGTATCGTCACCGGCGTATTCATCCTGTACGCCGGCGCGGCCGATGCTTTTGACGAACCCGAACGCAAGCTGCTGGTTGAAATGGCCGGCGATATCAGTTTTGCGCTCGACAACTTCGATCGTGAAGCGCAACGCAGGCAGACGCAGGA
>CAYOJU010000277.1:0-3263 GCA_964404355.1 uncultured Sideroxydans sp.
AATGCAGCGCCTGATTCACCCTACCCAAATCCGCCTCATCCAGCGTCCCCGCCGCCGCCTTCAAACGTAACTGGCTGACCAGGTAATTGTATTGCGCCTGGTACAGGTCGCGCCGGGTTGAGTACAGCTGCTGTTGCGCATTGAGCACGTCCAGACTGGTTCTGACGCCCACTTGTTGTCCCAGTTTGCTGGCTTCCAGCAGGCTTTCGCTGGATTTCAGGGCTTGTTGCAGTGCCTGTACCTGGGCGATGCCGCTGGCTACGCCCAGATAAGCTTGGCGGGTTTGCAGTTCGACGTTGCGGCGGGTGTTTTCCAGGTCCTGTTTGGCCTTTTCGCGGTTGGCTTCGGCTTCGCGCCATTTGGATTGGGTGGCGCCGCCCTGGAATAGTGGCAGGTTGAGTTGTACGCCGATGGTATTGGAATGGACGTCGCTGGCACCCAAGGTGCCGCCTCCTGAGACGCTCCTGCCGGAGGTTGCGACCAGGTCAATGGTGGGCAGGTGGCCGCCGCGGTTGCGCGCGACTTCCTGTTCGGCCAGTTGGTAGGCGGCTTGTGCCTGCATAATCTGGTAGTTGCCGTGCTGTGCGTCGTCCACCCATTTCTGCGCGTCGGCCGGGACGGGGTTGTCCATGGCGAAAGCTTTACCCAGTACATTGAGGTCGCTGACGTCGGCGTTGATCAGTTGTTGCAGGGTGCGGCGCTTGATTTCGAGGTTGTTGGCGGAGGCCAGTTCCTGCGAGACGATGAGGTCGTAGCGGGCCTGGGCTTCGTAGGTATCGGTGATGGTGGCGGTACCGACTTCGAAGTTGCGCTTGGCTTGTTCGAGTTGCTGGGAAATGGAGGTCTTCTGGGCGGCGTTCAGTTGGACGGTGTCCTGGGCGATCAGTACATCGAAGTAGGTCTGGGCGCTGCGCAAGATGACGTCCTGTTCGGCCAGTTTGAACTGGGCTTCGGAGATGGCGACTTGTAGCTCAGATTCGTTGTAGGCAGCCCAGTTCTGTTCGCGGAACAGCGGTTGTACCAGGGTGGCGCCGTAGCCGTGGCTGTTGTATTTGGCGTTATTGCTCACCAAAAGCGGCGGATACTCGTGCGCGTAATTGCTGGTCACATCGTTGTAGGTGGTGTTGGCGTTGAGGTTGACGCTGGGCAGCAGCAGGGAGCGGCCCTGGGTGAGCTTTTCCTGTCCGGCCTGTTGCGATGCGCGGGCAGAGGCAAAGACTGCGTCCTGGCTTTGCGCGGCGTGGTAGATGTCGAGCAGGTCTGCTGCGCCGGCCAGCGGGCTGATGCCCAAGGCCAGCAGTATGCTCAATGCCATTTTGGATAATTTCATCGCCTG
This sequence comes from uncultured Sideroxydans sp., assembly GCA_964404355.1. Classification (GTDB taxonomy): domain Bacteria; phylum Pseudomonadota; class Gammaproteobacteria; order Burkholderiales; family Gallionellaceae; genus Sideroxyarcus. Next base: position 1,337 of record CAYOJU010000277.1, read on the forward strand.
CTCCATATATTAGAGTTTTCTAATATAACACGTTGCGACTACATATTTCAAGCCGGCGGAGATTTCCCGGACAATGCCGGGAAAGTATCAGAACACGAAGCGTTGCGGCTGCGGTGCGTTTACCAGCGGTTCCACGCTGGTCTCAAACAGCGTTGTCGTCTCGAAAACACCCGGCGCAACACAGCTAACTTGCAGCGCATGCATCGCTGGTGCATCGCCAACGATGGCGAATAGGCGTCCGCCAACGTTCAGCATGTCATAGAAGGATTGTGGCGGAAGTGGCACCGATCCGGTCAGTACAATGGCATCGTATTTCTCATTGCCCCAACCTTTGGATGCATCGCCGACTTCCAGCGTGACATTATCGAAGTGATGCGCTGCTAGAGTGCGGGCCGCATGAGCGCTCAATTCCTGCACCAGCTCTACGCTGGTGACATGCTCCGCCATGCGCGACATCAATGCAGTCAGGTAGCCACTGCCAGTGCCCACTTCCAGAACGCGATCAGTCGGTTTGAGCTTGAGGGCCTGCAGCGCACGCGCTTCCACTCTGGGCGGCCACATCTTGACGTTGTGGCCGAGCGAAATTTCCACATCCATAAAAGCCTGCGATTGTTTGTTCACCGGCACGAAGTGTTCGCGTTTAACCTTCCCGATGAGATCGAGCACGTCAGCATCCAGTACGTCCCACGGACGTATCTGTTGTTCCACCATGTTGAAGCGAGCAAGTTCCATATTGTTCATCCCCTTTTCCCCTTGAAACTTTGTAGTTATAGGCGGCGCAGTATAACAAGCACCCCCTCCCCGCTCAACGCTTTATCGGCTTGCCAATACTTGAGGTTTCCAGTACCTTGCACCATCGCTGGGGGTCTTCGAATAGAAGTGAGAAACACCCTTTGAACCTGTACGGGTAATGCCGTCGTAGGGAAGCAAGCAAAGATGCTTCCCTGTTTAATCTGGAGCATCGCAATGAACGCCAATCCCCAATTTTTAGCCAAGACCGCGCACGTTGACGAAGCGGCAATCAAGCCGCTGCCGAACTCGCGCAAATTCTACGTGCAAGGCTCGCGTCCCGACCTGCGCGTGCCGATGCGCGAGATCACGCTGACTGCCACCCATTCCAGCGCCGGCGAGGAACACAACCCGCCGATCTACGTGTACGACTGTTCCGGCCCGTATACCGATCCCGCTGTGAAGATCGACATCCGCTCAGGTCTGGCCGAGATGCGCGCACCTTGGATCGCCGAGCGCAACGACACCGAGCCGTTGGCGCAACTCACTTCCGAATATGGCCGCGAGCGCCTGCAAGATCCCGAGTTGGCCGAAATGCGCTTCAACCTCAAGCACACGCCGCGCAAAGCCAAACCCGGCAAGAACGTGACGCAGATGCACTATGCACGGCAGGGCATCATCACGCCGGAAATGGAGTACATCGCCATCCGTGAAAACCAGAAACGCGATGGTCTTTCCGACTTGATGCTCAAGCAACATCCCGGCGAGAACTTCGGCAAGGCGATGCCCAAAGAAATCACGCCGGAATTCGTGCGTGATGAAGTCGCCGCCGGTCGCGCCGTCATCACTGCCAACATCAACCACCCGGAAGCCGAGCCGATGATCATCGGGCGCAACTTCCTGGTAAAGGTGAACGCCAACATCGGCAACTCCGCGCTCGGTTCCAGCATCCAGGAAGAAGTGGAGAAGATGACCTGGGCCATCCGCTGGGGCGGCGACACAGTGATGGATTTGAGTACCGGCAAGAACATCCACGAAACACGCGAGTGGATCATTCGCAATTCGCCCGTGCCCATCGGCACCGTGCCCATCTATCAGGCACTGGAAAAGGTGAACGGCAAGGCCGAAGACCTGACTTGGGAAATTTTCCGCGACACGCTGATCGAGCAGGCCGAACAGGGCGTGGACTATTTCACCA
>CAYOJU010000278.1:0-1841 GCA_964404355.1 uncultured Sideroxydans sp.
ATTTGGTAGAGGATTACTTCCTTGAGCGAGTCAATGAGAGCATGAATGAGCACTTCGAGTTCTTGTCTGCAATGCAAGCTGAGACACGCGAATCAGACGAACTCTTAGGAGCAGACGTGAAGACGGCCAACTTGGAAGACCTGGGATGCGACCCGCATCATCCTCACGCGAGTCGCACAGACCCTGAAAACCTGAAAGCTGGAGGAAGCGAGTCGGATGGAGCTTGCAACGTGCCTGACGCGACCCGCAAAGACCCTGATGCGACCCGCGTTGAGAGCCAAACAACGAAGCCAACTCCTGAACTCAAGCCTCTACCAGCTAATCTCAGGTATGAATTCCTTGGTCCAGATCGCTCGTTCCCTGTGATTGTGAATGCTGATCTGAGTCCCGATCAAACCGCCAAACTTCTCGAGAAATTGAGGCTTCATCAGGGCGCGATTGGGTACTCGATCACCGACTTGAAGGGAATCAGCCCGTCTATCTGCTCACATCGGATTTTCCTGGAGGACGATCACAAGCCTTCAGTCGAACACCAGCGACGGCTCAACCCGAACCTGAAGGAAGTTGTCAAGAAAGAGATTCTCAAGCTTTTGGATGCTGGCATCATTTATCCTATCTCTGACAGCAGGTGGGTGAGCCCAGTCCATGTGGTGCCAAAGAAAGGTGGTGCAACTGTGGTGAGAAATGAGAAAAACGAGTTGATCCAAACTCGTGTGGCAAGCGGCTATCGAATGTGCATCGATTACAGGAAATTGAATGCTGCCACACGCAAGGATCACTTTCCTCTGCCATTTGTTGACCAACTCTTGGAACGTCTTGCGAACCACTCCTACTTTTGTTACCTGGATGGTTACTCTGGCTTCTTCCAGATACCAATCCACCCGCAAGACCAGGAGATGACCACCTTCACCTGTCCCTACGGTACGTACGCATACCGTAGGATGCCGTTTGGACTGTGTAATGCACCAGCGACCTTCCAACGAGCCATGATGGCTATCTTCTCAGATTTCATTGAGAGCGAGGTCGAGATTTTCATGGATGATTTCTCTGTGTATGGTGCATGCTTTGATTCCTGCTTGGCAAATCTGTGCAAGATTTTGAAGAGATGCGAGGAAGTCCATCTGATTCTGAATTGGGAGAAGTGTCACTTCATGGTCCAGACGGGAGTTGTCCTGGGCCATGTAGTGACCTCCAAAGGCATCGAAGTCGACAAGGCCAAGATAGAGGTGATTGAGAAGCTCGAGATCCCGACAAGTGTCAAGGGAATTCGCAGTTTCCTTGGACATGCGGGATTCTACCGACGATTCATCAAAGACTTCTCCAAGATTGCGAAACCACTGACCAATCTACTCGTCAAGGACTCTGACTTTGCTTTCACTGACGATTGTGTCACATCTTTTCGCACCTTGAAGGAAGCTCTCATCTCAGCACCCATCTTGCAGCCACCTGATTGGTCTCTCCCCTTTGAGATCATGTGCGATGCGAGCGACTACGCTGTCGGAGCGGTTCTCGGGCAGAGGAAGGACAAGAAGCCATGTGCTATCTATTACGCTAGCAAGGTGCTAGATCCTGCCCAGATGAACTACACAACCACCGAGAAGGAGCTTCTCGCCGTTGTGTTTGCTCTTGACAAGTTCCGGTCGTATCTGGTTGGGTCACAGATCATTGTCTACACTGACCATGCCGCACTCAGGTATTTGTTGACCAAGCAAGACGCCAAACCACGATTGATACGATGGATCCTTCTCTTGCAGGAATTCGATCTTGAGATCAGAGATCGAAAAGGAGTCGAAAACACAGTGGCAGATCATCTATCCAGACTTCGTTTGGTAGATGAGAGC
>CAYOJU010000278.1:1941-3258 GCA_964404355.1 uncultured Sideroxydans sp.
GAAAAAGCTCAAAGCTGACGCGCGGTACTACTTCTGGGATGACCCCTTTCTTTTCAAGTTGGGGATTGATGGCATCTACAGACGGTGTGTACCACACGAGGAGACACGCTCCATTCTTGAGCACTGCCATTCATCTGCCTATGGAGGACATGCCTCGAGCTCCAAGACAGCTGCTAAGGTTTTGCAATCAGGCTTCTTCTGGCCTTCTCTCTTCAAAGACGCGAAAACCTTTGCGCTGGCTTGCGACAAGTGTCAACGAACTGGGAACATTTCCAGCCGCAACGAGATGCCCCTCAACTCCATTCTCGAGGTTGAGCTTTTCGATGTATGGGGCATCGACTTTATGGGTCCGTTCCCACCATCATGTGGGAATGAGTTCATTTTGGTTGCGGTTGATTATGTGTCTAAATGGGTAGAGGCAGTGGCGTGTCGACGGGCCGATTCAGAAGCAGTGAGGCGATTGTTCAACGATGTCATTTTCCCTCGCTTTGGAGTGCCAAAAGCTGTCATCAGTGATGGAGGGAAGCACTTCGTGAACCGGCAATTCAACAACCTCTTGAAACGACACGGGGTGACACACAAGGTAACCACCTCATACCATCCTCAATCCAACGGTCAAGCTGAAATCTCCAACAGAGAGATCAAGTCCATCTTGGAAAAGACCGTTGCAAGAACAAGGAAGGATTGGTCTTTGAGGTTGAGCGATGCGCTCTGGGCTTACCGAACCGCTTTCAAGACACCGATTGGGATGAGCCCTTTCAAGCTGGTGTATGGAAAGCCGTGTCACCTGCCTGTGGAGATCGAGCACAAGGCATTCTGGGCCACGCGAGCCATCAACATGGACATGCAAGCGGCTGGAGAGAAGCGCATCCTCGACTTGCACGAATTGGAAGAGATGCGACTCCACTCTTATGAGAATGCGAGGATTTACAAAGACAAAACCAAAAGGATTCATGATATGCGTATCATGCCTCGCAACTTCAAAGAAGGTGATCTCGTTCTCTTGTTCAATTCCAGGTTGCGTCTCTTTCCTGGCAAATTGAAATCACGATGGTCAGGTCCATTCATTGTGAGGAAGGTGCACCATTTCGGAGCGATTGAGATTGGGAGTGAAGCTTGTGGGACATTCATGGTGAATGGTCAGCGTCTCAAGCCATACATTGCTGATCAGTCCTACCAGGAGCGATTTGTTCAGGATCTCTCTGATCCTGTCTCACCTGCAGCCTAGCACAAAGGAGGTCGAGCTTGAGACCTTAAACAAGCGCTTCTTGGGAGGCAACCCAAGCTCTTTTCTCTTTCCTTGCATTTAGATTAGTT
>CAYOJU010000279.1:0-3254 GCA_964404355.1 uncultured Sideroxydans sp.
CGGCTGTAGACGAAATCCAGGAAGGGTTTTCTGGCGGCCAGGTTTGCCTCCAGGGTTGTGCGCTCGTCCTCGTTCCAGGTCGCTCCCTGCTCATCCCGGGTGACGCCAAGAGTGTCGTCGATGCGGATTCCGAGCATTTCGAACACCGGTCCGAAAATCTTGGTGAACTGGCCGCTATCATCCTGTTCCCAATACCAGTCTGACGACAGTTCCGTCAGGCGGCGAAAACGTGCTTCGCTTTTGCGCAGTTCCTCGGTGCGCTCCTGTACCGTGTGTTCCAGTTCCTTGTTGTAGTTTTCTAGTTTCTTGTATAGCAGCCGCACTTCCAGCATGTTATGGATGCGCGTCTGCACCTCAACCAGGTCAAATGGTTTGGAGACAAAATCCTTGGCACCGGCAGCCAGCGCGCGCAGCTTGTGAGCCGGTTGGGCAGTGATCACGAGCACGGGCAGGTAGCCGTGTGTTTCGATTTTCTTGAGCTCTTCCATCACCTGGAAGCCATCCATGCCGGGCATTTGCAGATCGAGCAGGATCAGGTCGTAGCGGTGCTTGCGATGCAGTTCGAGGACTGCAAAAGGATCTGTCGTTGTTGCAATACCGCTATAGCCGGCCCCACGCAGCATTTCTTCCAGTAGCATCACATTGGACGGCTGATCGTCAACCACCAGAATGCGGGCACTCAGAATTTCCTGTTCATTGATCATTATTTCCTCCAGTTCCTGTTGAGTTGACCGATCTCAATTTTGAATATTCCATGGCTTCGTCCAGCGCCTTCATGAATTCATTGATTCTTATCGGCTTGGTGAGATAACGGAAGAACCCCGCATCCAGGCCTCTTTCTATATCAGTGGAAATGGCATTGGCGCTGAGCGCGACCACGGGAATGTTCTTGGTGGCCGGATCGACCAGCAATATTTTCAGGGCTTCGATTCCGCTCATGCCGGGCAGATTGATATCCATCAGGATGACGTCCGGGAGATGTTCGCGGGCAAGCGAAATGCCGAGATAGGCATCGCGTGCGCTGAGCATGCGTATATTCGGGTTGTCCTTGATGATTTGCTCGACCAGCATCAGGTTGGCCGGATTGTCTTCCACATAGAGCAGGGTGCGCACTGCCGAGTCTGGCTGTATCGATGTCGAAGCCGAAGCCGAAGTATCCGCAGGCCTCAAGTTGTCGGCAGGGTGTTGCGGCGCTTCGTCGCGGATCAGTTCTATCCAGAATTCGCTGCCTGTGCCGACGGTACTATGCACGCCGATGCTGCCGCCCATCAGCTCGACCAGTTGCTTGGCGACCACCAGCCCCATGCCTGTGCCTTCCTCGGTACCGTTCTCCTGCCCGAGGCGGTTGAACGGCTGGAATAGCTGTGCCAGTTTTTTCGGTGGCAGACCCGCTCCGCTGTCCTTGATGCTGATGTGTATCCGCTCCGGGGTGTTGGCGGTGCATTCCACCACCACCGTTCCCTGTTTGCGGTTGTATTTGACTGCGTTGGTCAGCAGATTGATCAGTACCTGTTTGACCCGGGTTCGATCGGCATTGGCAAACCAGCTATTGTCGAATTGCATGAAGTGCAAGCGGACGTCATGTTGCTGTGCCTGTGATTCAATCATGGCTTTGCACTCATGCATGACATCGGTCAGCGACACGGATTCACGCGACAGCGACAATTTGCCGGATTCGATCACGGCCAGATCAAGGATCTCGTTGATCAGCTCCAGCAAGTACCAGCCGGCTTTGGTGATCTGGAGCAGTTTTTCTTGCTGTGTTTCTGTAGGTACGGGTGTTCCCGCCTGCAGCAACTGGGCGAAACCGAGAATGGCATTGAGCGGGGTGCGCAGCTCATGGCTCATGCGGGAAAGAAACTCCGACTTGGCGAGATTGGCTTTTTCCGCAATTAGTTTTGCGGCTGCCATCTCTTCGTTGTTTATTTGCAGCAGCGTGTCCAGATAATTGCGTTCGGTGTTGTCGCGCACGATGCCGGTGAAGTAACGCTGGCCGCGCAGCCACATTTCGGTTACCGCGAATTCCATCGGGAAAGTGCTGCCGTCCTTGCGCAGGCCCATCGCAACGCGTCCGAAGCCGATGGCGCAAAGCTCATTGTTGCGGGTGAAATACTCGATGAAACTATGGTTTGTATCCCGGTCGGTCTCCGGTATCAGTACGTTGAAATCCTGTCCGACGAGCTCGATGGCGGCATAGCCGAATATCCTCTCGGCGGCCGGATTGATGGTCTCTATGCAGCCATTGTCGGCACGGACAGTGATGATGCCGTCCGACACGGTATAGAGTATCGTCTGAACCAGTGCGGCATTGTCGCGCAAGGTCTGTTGCACGATATATTCATCGGTGACATCGCGAAATACCAGCACGGCGCCGACAATCTGGCCGTCGTGGTCGCGAATCGGCGCACAACTGTCGGCGATAGCGCATTCCTTGCCATTGCGTGCAATCACCACCGTGTGGTTGGCCAGGCCGTGTATCGTGCCATGTGCCAGGGTGTCCTCTACCGGAATCCTGGCGGGCTCACGGGTTTCCTGATTGATGATGTGAAAGACCTCATCTATCGGCTGGCCGCTGGCTTCCGCCAGCGTCCAGCCGGTGAGCTGTTCGGCCAGGGGATTCAGAATGGTCACCCGCGCTGCGGCATCGGTGGCGATCACCGCATCGCCGATGGAGTTGAGCGTCACGGCGAGCCTGTCCTCGCTGACTCGCAGGGTGGCGTTGGTTTGATGCAGCTGTTTATGCATCTCCACCTGAATATCGAGCAAACGCTGGCGCTCCGCTTCGGCCTGTTTGCGGGCGGTGTTGTCGGTGCCGATCAGCAGATAGCCGATGATTTCGTCTTGCGCATCATGCAATGCAGTCACCGATACCACAGCCGGGAAGCGGCTGCCGTCCTTGCGGATATAAGTCAGCTCGTAAATATCTTCAATGCCGCGCGAGGCCTTGAATACCAGGGCTTCGAAGCCCGGCTTGATGTGTGTCCCGAGTTCAAAGCTCAATGCACGGGCGCGTTCGATCACTTCCTGCGGGTCGGAAATATCGGCCGGGGTGATCTTGTTCAGTACGTCGGCGGCCTGGTAGCCCAGCATGCGTTCCGCGCCGATATTGAATATCTGGATCACGCCCTTCTCGTCGGTGGCGATGCTGGAAAAGTTGGCACTATTCAGGATCGCGTTCTGCAAGGCGCCGGTTTTCAGCAATGTCTGCAGACGCAGGGTCTCGGTGTGGCCTGCTGCGGTTTCAGCGGCGTGGT
>CAYOJU010000280.1:0-3245 GCA_964404355.1 uncultured Sideroxydans sp.
GGGAATGGACCCATGAAATCGATGCCCCAAACATCAAAAATCTCTACCTCAAGGATAAAGTTGAGAGGCATCTCATTTCGTCTCGTCATGTTTCCAGTTCTTTGGCACCTGTCACAAGCTAAAACAAAAGATCTTGCATCTTTGAAAAGAGAGGGCCAAAAGAAACCAGATTGTAATACCTTGGCAGTGGTCTTCGAGTATGAAGAGTGTCCTCCATAAGCAGACGAATGGCAATGTGCAAGAATAGAATCTGTTTCTTCGTGCGGGACGCAACGTCGGAATATGCCATCAATTCCAACTTTGAAGAGGTAGGGCTCGTCCCAAAAGTAGTACTTGGCATCAGACTTGAGTTTCTTCCTCTGCTGGTGAGACATTGTGTCGGGCAACACTCCAGAGACAATGTAATTCGCGATATCGGCATACCAGGGATCTAGCTGTTTGCTCTGGTTGGTCTGCGTGCGGCCCGTAGGGAAATGTGTGCGGGCCGTATGCTGGATTGCGCAGACCGTATGAACTTCAGTGCGGCCTGTATGGGTGTATGTACGGCCCGTATGGATTTCTGTACGGCCCGTATGGTTGTCTCCCAGGTCAGAACTGATTGCAAGGAGTTGTTCATCGGGGAATGAATCATTGATCGGGAGCTGAATTGTGGCATCCTCTTCCCAATGAAGCCGGGACAGATGGTCGGCCACAGAGTTCTCTACTCCTTTCTTGTCTCTTATCTCGAGATCAAACTCCTGCAAAAGAAGAATCCATCTAATTAGTCTTGGCTTTGCATCTTTCTTACTCAAAAGGTACCTTAGCGCGGCATGATCGGTGTAGACCACTATCTTCGAGCCCACCAGATATGATCGGAATTTGTCGAGAGCGAAAACAATTGCGAGAAGCTCCTTCTCGGTTGTGGTGTAGTTCATTTGGGCCGGATCTAGGACTTTGCTTGCATAGTAAATTGCACACGGCTTCTTGTCCTTCCGCTGCCCCAGAACTGCTCCGACTGCATAGTCGCTTGCATCACACATCAACTCAAACGGTTGTGACCAATCGGGCGGCTGTAAGATAGGTGCAGAAATAAGGGCTTCCTTTAAACTGCAAAAAGACTCAACACACTCGTCAGTAAAAACAAAATCAGAGTCTTTAACAAGTAAATTTGTCAATGGTTTAGCAATTTTTGAAAAGTCCTTTATGAAGCGGCGATAAAAACCGGCATGTCCAAGAAAACTTCGAACTCCCTTGACATTTGTTGGGATTTCGAGTTTCTCAATTACCTCAATTTTTGCCTTGTCAACCTCAATCCCCTTAGAGGTGACAACATGTCCCAAGACAATTCCCTCTTGGACCATAAAATGACATTTTTCCCAATTGAGGATCAAGTTCACCTCTTCACATCTCTGCAAAATCTTACACAAATTAGCCAAACAAGAATCAAAACAAGTACCATATACAGAAAAATCATCCATAAAAATTTCAACTTCTTTTTCAATGAAGTTAGAGAAAATAGCCATCATGGCTCTCTGAAAAGTCGCAGGTGCATTGCAAAGACCAAAGGGCATCCTTCGGTATGCATAGGTCCCATATGGGCATGTGAACGTGGTCTTCTCTTGGTCCTGCGGGTCAATGGGAATCTGAAAGAAACCTGAATAACCATCAAGATAACAAAAATATGAGTGATTAGCGAGCCTTTCAAGTAATTGATCAACAAACGGCAACGGAAAGTGATCCTTGCGTGTTGCCGCATTGAGCTTGCGGTAGTCAATGCACATCCGCCAACTGGTCGCGACGCGCGTTTGAATCATCTCATCTTTCTCGTTCTTCACCACTGTTGCTCCCCCTTTCTTGGGAACCACATGGACGGGGCTCACCCATTTGCTGTCAGAAATCGGGTAGATAATACCTGCTTCATACAATTTCAAAATTTCTTTCTTTACTACCTCTTTTAAGTTTGGGTTGAGCCGTCTTTGGTGTTCAATCGAAGGCTTGTGGTCATCTTCCAGCAAGATCCTGTGTGTGCAAATGGTTGGATCGATCCCCTTCAAGTCCTTGATAGAATATCCAATCGCGCCTTTGTGGAGTCTCAACTTCTCCATGAGCTTGGCGGTTTGATCAGGGGTCAATCCTGCATTCACAATAACAGGACAAGTCTCTTCAGAGTCGAGGAATTCATACCTGAGAGTGGCTGGGAGAGGTTTCAATTCGGGAGTGATCTGCTCTGTCTGGCTGCTTGTACGGCCCGTAGGAGTCTGGTGCGGACCGTAGGCCTCAGCTTCGGCCAGAGCTTTAAGTTCCTTCTCAATCTCCAGCTTCTCTGTCTGAAATTCCTCTGGTGTGCGGCCCGTATGATCTGGGTGCGGGCCGTACGGGAGTTCTTCCAGACAGACAGCTTTCGTGTCTGCCTTGCAAATCGCCTCTGACCCGCTTGTTTCATTCTGCAATTCAGATAAAAAGTCAAAATGATACCTTAGCGAGTTGTCGATTTGCTCCAGAAAATTCTCTTCAACCAATTCATCAATCACATCAACCATAAAACACGATTCGGGTTGAGCGGGGTACTTCATTGCTCGGTCGATTTGAAAGTGAACTTTCTCATCTCCGATGTTCAAGGTCAAAGTCCCATTCTTCACATCAATTAGGGCTCTGGCTGTTCTCAAAAACGGCCGTCCTAGAATGATAGGGACCTCCTTGTCTTCCTCCATTTCCATCACAACAAAATCACCGGGCACATAGAACTTACCGACTTGAACCGGTACATCTTCCACTATACCAAGTGGTAGTCTTACCGATGAATCCGCAAGTTGCAAGGTCATTCGTGTAGGTCTAAGCTCACCTACCCCCAATCGTTCGAAGATAGTTCGCGGCATGAGACTAACACTAGCCCCCAAATCACATAGAGCTCTTCGAATGGTGGCCTTGCCAATCGTGCATGGGATAGAGAATTTACCCGGATCTTCCAATTTCGGTGGGAGTTCACTTCTCAAGATAGCACTGCACTGCTCAGTCAATTTCACCGTCTCATGCCCCTCCAAGCTTCGCTTATTGGATAGGATATCCTTGAGAAACTTAGCATAGGTTGGCATTTGGGTCAAAGCCTCGGTGAATGGGATGGTAATGTGCAATTGCTTAAGAACTTCAATAAACTTGGAGAACTGTTCATTGAGTCGGGTTTCGGCTAATCTCTGTGGAAATGGTACTGGTGGCCGGTAGGGCGGTGGTTTCTCGGTCACCTTCTTTTTCTGTCTGTCAGCTTCATT
>CAYOJU010000281.1:0-3242 GCA_964404355.1 uncultured Sideroxydans sp.
CTACAGCGGCTTATCCGCCAGATAAGTAGAAAATATCCCCGCATCCACCGTGCGATGCACATTCACAAACCCCGCACCCTCCAGCGTCTTCATCACTTCTGCCGGAGTAGCGCAGGCTTCGATGGTATCCCAGTAGTAACGCCACAACTGCGCAGTGTCCTTGTCTTTGGCGACGAGTTTGGCCAGCGCGGGCACGGCGTATTTGCAGTACCCCTTGAGCACGGCAGTGGCGATCCTGCCTTTGGGCGGGGTGATTTCAAGGATGCAGACCTTGCCGCCCGGGTTCAGCATGCGCTTGAACTCGGCGAATGCGATCGACATGTCCGATACATGCCGCAGGGCATAGCCCATGCTGAGGAAGTCGTAGCCGCCGTCGGGCAGGGGGATGCGTTCGGCGCGGCCTTCAATCACGGTGACGCCAATTGGCAATTTGGCGCTGCGGATCATGCCGGGGCTGGGGTCGACGCCGGTGATCAGCTTTGGGTCGCCCACCAGACGGGCTGCCTGTTTTGCCACCAGTCCGGTGCCCATGCCGACATCCAGCACACGCATGCCGGGTTTCAGTCCGGCAAATCCGAGTATTTTGTGGCGGTATGAGGAGCCGGTGCCGAGGCCGAGGATGTTCTCGATGCGGTCGTAATCCGAGGCGGTCTTGTCGAATTGCTCGCCGACCCAGCTGCGGCGGTCTTCTTCGCGTTGGTAATACTCGGTAAGCGGGGGGTGCGGTGCGTGGACGATGTTGCCGGTTGCCTCGTTGGTTTGGCTTGCCATGGCTGGAGAATGTCGTTGAACAGGTAAGCGCGAATGCTAACTGAATTCTCGCAATAATGGGCGTGAAAAACATGTGTGTATGGTAGCGGACAGGGCGTATCTGCCTGATTCGAGGTAGAATGGCGACCTGAAATAAACAGGGGCAGGCCTTGCAGTTCTACACAGAAAATTCGTTGCCAGAACAAGAATATTCCAACACCATCGAGCAACCTTCAGGCCGGCAAAGCGCAGATTGCGCAGCTTCGATGCTCGTCCTTAATCGGGAGGGGTGACATGGGGCGTCTGGGCAAGATTTTTCTGGTGTTGTCGTTCGTTGGCTATCCCATTTTGCTGCACATGTTCATCCTCAAGGAAAACGAGGTGGAGATGTGGCAATTGATGTTTGTCTTCGCCCCGTTGCTGGGGGTGGCGGCCTGGGTGGTGTTCCGCATGGTCGGCAAAATATGGTGGCCACTGCTGACGCTGTTGTTTGGCGTAGCGGTGTATTACCTCGCGACCGGCGATTACGGGCGTGTTGGCTTGCTGGCGGTGAACGGCTTGATGAATGCGACGCTTAACCTGTTCCTGCTCTGGCTGTTTGGCCGCACCCTGCTGTCCGGCAAAGAGCCGCTGATTTCACAGATCTCGCGCCATATCAACGGCGAGTTGTTGCCGGATGTCGCCGATTACACCCGCTATGTGACCATTGCGTGGTGTATTTTCTTTGGCTTTGAAATTGTTGCTTCGCTGTTGTTGTATGTTTTTGCGCCGCTTGCTGCATGGTCGTTCTTCATCAATGTATTGAATCTGCCGTTGCTCATTCTCATGTTCGTCGGCGAAAAAGCTTACCGCACGGTGCGTTTTCCCAATCATCCCAAGACATCAATCATGAAAGCGATCGAGGTCTACAGCAAAGATTTTGCTGCGCCCAAGAAAGCAGAATAGCGAACGCTAAGTCCTACCTCCATGGCTGTAATCCCGCTCATTTCCCACACCGATCCTGACAGTGTGTTCGCATATCGCGAAGGCCGAGCCGTCAGTGTTGCCCGGTTTCTGCAACAGGTCACGCATCTGGCACAAACCCTGCCGGACAGAAGCCACATTTTGAATTTGTGCACCGATCGTTATCGTTTTGCGGTCGGTTTTGCGGCGGCGCTGGTACGTAAACAGACCAGTCTGTTGCCCCCCAACTACACACCCAGCTTCGTCGAGCGCCTGGGGCAACGTTATCCCGGCATGTATTGCCTTGCCGATGGCGAGGTGGATTTTCCGGGGGTGGAGGTTGTGCACTATCCGGCCATGCCGGAGGCAGATGGGTTGGCGCTTGCCGTACCGTCTATTCCGGCGGAACAACTTGCGGCCTTGGTGTTCACTTCAGGCTCTACCGGTGATCCGGTGCCGCACCCGAAATCCTGGAGTAGCCTGTGCAAAGGAGCAGCTGGCGAAGCGGTAAGTCTGGGCATAACGCGCAACTCCGGCATGGCCGTGTTGGGCACCGTACCGGCGCAGCATATGTACGGTCTGGAATCCTGCATGCTGCTGGCGTTGCAGAACGGGCTGGCACTGGTGGGCGAACGGCCGTTCTATCCGGCAGATATCTGCGCGCAACTCGCAGCGCTGCCGCAACCGCGCTGCCTGGTGACGACGCCGGTACATCTGCGCACGCTGTTGTCGGGTGCGACGGAATTGCCTGCCGTGGATTTCGTGCTGTGCGCCACCGCGCTGCTTGCGCCGCAGTTGGCGAGTGAATCCGAGGCGCGTTTTGCCGCGCCACTCTATGAAATATACGGCTGCACCGAGGCGGGCATGGTGGCGAGCCGCCGCACGACTGATGGTGCGGCCTGGCATCTGTTGCCCGGCGTGGTGTTGCAACAGGACGAACAGGGCAACCGCGTGCACGGCGGGCATGTCGAGATCGAGGCGCCGTTGAGCGATGTGATCGAGCGCAGCGCGGACGGTACCTTTGTCCTGCACGGGCGCACGGCGGATATGGTGAACATTGCCGGCAAGCGTACTTCGCTGGCCAGCCTTAACCATTACCTGAATGCGATTCCGGGAGTGAAAGACGGCGTGTTCCTGATGCCCGACGATAGCGATGGCGCGGTGACGCGGCCGCTGGCGTTTGTGGTGGCACCCGGCCTCGGCAGCGAGGAAATACTGGGCGCGTTGCGCCATAGCGTGGATGTGGTGTTCCTGCCGCGCCCGCTGTATTTCGTCGACGAACTGCCGCGTAATACCACCGGCAAACTGACGCGGGAATCACTCCTGCGTTTGAAAGAACAATGCGCGAAACGATGATGAAACAGCTTACATTCAGTATTCCTGCGAACCACCCTACCGGTGCCGGACATTTTCCCGGCAATCCCATCATTCCCGGCGCACTGCTGCTGGCCGAGGTGTTGCGCTGCATCGAGCAGTCGGAAGGCAAGTGTTTTGCATCGTGCAACGTCAAGGCTGCCAAGTTCCTGCATCCGGCAAGGCCGGGAGACAAG
>CAYOJU010000282.1:0-3219 GCA_964404355.1 uncultured Sideroxydans sp.
AGAAACTCTCCATCGCCGCCAACTGCCGCATGTGTCTGGTGCAAGTGGAGAAGGCACCCAAGCCCTTGCCTGCCTGCGCCACGCCGGTAGCCGAAGGCATGAAGGTGCACACCCATTCCGAACAGGCAGTGAAGGCGCAGCAGGGCGTGATGGAATTCCTGCTGGTGAACCACCCGCTGGATTGCCCGATCTGCGACCAGGGCGGCGAGTGCATGCTGCAGGATATGTCGGTCGGCTACGGTGGCGGACATTCGCGCTACCACGAAGAAAAACGCATGGTGCTGGCCAAGGACCTCGGCCCGCTGGTGTCGGCGGAAGAAATGAGCCGCTGTATCAACTGTACCCGCTGCGTGCGCTTCGGCCAGGAGATTGCCGGCCAAATGGAACTGGGCCAGGCATTCCGCGGCGAGCACGCCGAAATCATGTCGTTCGTTTCAGGCACTGTGAATTCCGAACTTTCCGGCAACATGATCGATCTGTGCCCGGTGGGTGCGCTGACCAGCAAGCCGTTCCGTTACAAGGCACGTTCCTGGGAACTGTCGCGCCGCCGCTCGGTGAGTGCACATGACAGCTTGGGGTCCGGACTGGCTGTGCAAACCAAGAACAACCGCGTACTCCGCGTATTGCCGATCGAGAACGATGAAATCAACGAATGCTGGCTGTCCGACAAGGATCGCTTCGCCTATGAAGGGTTGAATACACCCGACCGCCTGACCAAGCCGATGATCAAGCAGGACGGCAAGTGGATGGAAGTGGAGTGGCAAGTGGCGCTGGAATATGCGGCCAACGGCCTGCGCCATATTGCCAACGGTGCCGGTGCCGAGCAGGTCGGGGCGCTGGCGACGGGCAACTCCACACTGGAAGAACTCTATCTGCTGCAAAAACTCATGCGCGGCATTGGCAGTCAGAATGTCGATTTTCGTCTGCGCCAATCCGACTTCAGCGCCGATGCCAAGCAGCAAGGCGCGCCCTGGCTGGGCATGCCTATCGCCGACATCAGCAAGGCGGACCGTTTCCTCATCGTCGGCAGTTTCCTGCGCAAGGATCATCCGTTATTGGCGGCTCGTATCCGCCAGGCCGTTAAGTATGGTGCACAAGCCAATATCGTTCACTCTGTTGACGACGACCTGTTGATGAAGGTGGCGAACAAAGCCATTGTTGCCCCTGATGCCCTGGTGGAAACGTTGACGCAAATATCGAAGGCACTGACCGCGGAAAAACAGGGTCAGAGCGCAAGCGGCGAAGCCGCAGCTATCGCCAAGAGTCTTGCCAGTGGCGAGAGCGTTACCGTGCTGCTCGGCAATTTCGCGCAACAGCATCCGCAAGCCGCGCAACTGCAAGCGTTGGCGCAGCAGATCGCCGCGCTGAGCAACGGCAAGTTCGGATTCCTTGGCGAAGCGGCGAACAGCGTCGGCGGTTACCTGGCGCAAGCCACGCCGGGTGCCAAGGGCATGAATGCCGCATCCATGCTGGCGGAGCCGCGCAAAGCTTACGTTCTGCTGAACGTTGAAGCGGAACTGGATTGTGCCAACCCGCAGCAGGCCATTGCTGCCATCAAGACTGCAGACACGGTTATCGTGCTGTCTGCCTACAAGCACCAGGCGCTGGATTATGCGGATGTGTTGTTGCCTGTGGCACCGTTCACCGAGACATCCGGTACGTTCGTCAGCACCGAAGGTCGCGTGCAAAGCTTCAAGGGTGCAGTCAAACCCTTGGGCGAAGCGCGACCGGCCTGGAAGGTGTTGCGCGTGCTGGGCAATTTGCTGAAGGTGGAAGGTTTCGATCAGGACACTTCCGAGGCGGTACGCGACGAAGCGCTGCAAGGCGTGGATGTTGCCTCCAGATTGAACAATGCTATCGGCGGTGTGGAAGCAAAAGCAGCATCAGCTTCCAACGGTCTGCAGCGCGTGAGCGATGTGCCGATCTATTCAACAGATGCCGTGGTACGCCGTTCGGCTCCGTTGCAGGCGACAACCGATGCGGCAATGCCGCAAGCATGGCTGCACAGCGACGAGTTGAAAAAGCTGGGCGTGCAGGTCGGCGGGAGAGTCAAGGTCAGCCAGGGGCAGGGCAGTGCGCAACTGATTGCGGCGGCAGACGATAAATTACCCAGGGGTGTAGTGCGTGTGGCGTCTGGCCATGCAGTGACTGCTGCGTTGGGTGCGATGTTTGGAACGATCACTGTGGAGCGCGCATGATGGAAGCTCAGGCACTGCATTTAGTCGAATCGCTCTTGAGCTTTTTCGGACTCTGGGATTTGCTGCGCGGATTCATCGAACCGGCATGGCATGCGACATGGACGGTGATCAAGATCATCGCCATTATTCTTCCTCTCTTGGGCGGCGTGGCCTACTACACCCTGGCTGAACGCAAGGTGCTGGGCTTCATGCAGGTACGTCCCGGTCCCAACCGTGTGGGCTGGTGGGGGCTGATGCAACCGATTGCCGACGGTGTAAAACTGCTGTTCAAGGAAATCATTATTCCGTCCGGGGCCAACAAGTTCCTGTTCATGATGGCGCCGGCGCTTGCGCTCACGACGGCACTGGCGGCATGGGCGGTGGTTCCTTTTGGTGAAGGCCTGATCCTGGCGGATGTGAATGCGGGGTTGTTGTACCTGCTGACCATGACTTCGCTCGGTGTGTACGGCATCATCATCGCCGGTTGGTCATCCAATTCCAAATACGCATTCCTCGGTGCCATGCGTGCCTCAGCACAGATAGTCTCGTATGAACTGGCGATGGGTTTTGCTTTGGTGTGCGTGTTGCTGGCGGCGCAGAGCCTGAATCTGGGCGATATCGTGCGCGGACAGAGCGGCGGTTACGGTTTCCTTCACTGGTACTTCATCCCGCTGTTCCCCATGTTCGTGGTGTATTTCATTGCGGGCGTGGCCGAGACCAACCGTGCGCCATTTGACTTGGCCGAAGGTGAATCCGAGATCGTGGCAGGTTTCCACGTCGAATACTCCGGCATGGGCTTTGCGATATTTTTCCTGGCCGAATATGCCAACATGATTCTGATTACGGCGATGGCGACCGTGCTGTTCCTCGGCGGCTGGCTCAACCCTTTCCAGAACTGGCCGGTACTGGGAGCATTGACAGACCAGGTTCCCGGCTTGTTCTGGATGCTGGGCAAGATGCTCATCTTCATGTTCCTGTTCCTGTGGTTCCGTGCGACATTCCCGCGCTATCGCTATGACCAGTTGATGCGTTTGGGCTGGAA
>CAYOJU010000283.1:0-3209 GCA_964404355.1 uncultured Sideroxydans sp.
ACAAAAGCGCCCTCACCCTAACCCTCTCCCAGGGGGAGAGGGGATTGAATACCGGGAGGGAGCTGGAGGGGGTGAAGGTACTCATCACCGCTGGTCCGACTTACGAAGCCATTGACGCAGTACGCGGGATTACCAACCGCAGCAGCGGCAAGATGGGTTATGCCATTGCGCAGGCGGCGGTGGAAATGGGTGCCGAGGTGTTGCTGGTGTCCGGTCCGACGGCGCTAGCCCAACCGCAGGGTGCGCAGGTCGTGAACGTTACCAGTGCCGCCGAGATGTTTACGGCGGTAAAACAACAGGTGGCGAACGCAGACATGTTCATCGGCGTCGCCGCCGTGGCCGATTACCGCGTGGTGCAACCGAGCGAACAGAAGATCAAGAAGAGCGATGCGGCCCTGACGCTGGAACTCACTCCCAACCCGGACATACTGGCCTACGTTGCCAGCCTGCCCAAACCGCCTTTCTGCGTGGGCTTTGCGGCGGAGAGCGAGAAGCTGCGCGAACACGCTGCGGCCAAACGCAAGAAGAAGAACATCCCGTTGCTTGCTGCCAACCTGGCGCAGAACGCCATCGGCAGTGACGACAATGAACTGGTGTTGTTCGACGCTACGGGCGAGCATGTGTTGCCGCGCGCCGATAAACTCGTTTTGGCACGGGCGCTGTTGCGTCACGCCGCTGGTCTCTACAAGAAAGGAAGCAAGTAATGAAAAAAGTGGACGTGAAGGTGCTGGACCCCCGCTTGCATGAACACCCGCCTGCTTATTCCACACCCGGCTCGGCCGGCATCGACCTGCGCGCCTGCATCGACAGCAGCATGACCATACAGCCGGGGCAGTGCGAACTCATCCCCAGCGGCATCGCCCTGCACCTGAACGACCCGCATTATGCGGCGATGATCCTGCCGCGCTCGGGACTGGGCCACAAGCACGGCATCGTGCTCGGCAATCTGGTCGGTCTGATCGATTCGGATTACCAGGGGCAGATATTCATCTCCATCTGGAACCGCGGCCATCATCCGTTTGCGCTGATGCCGATGGAACGCATAGCGCAACTGATCATCGTGCCGGTGGCTCAGGTTGAGTTCAACATCGTGGAAGAATTCCCGATGAGCCAGCGCGGTGCCAATGGATTCGGCAGTACCGGCAAACATTAAGCCAAGGCGGCAAAACAAAAAAGCCCGCTTTACGCGGGCTTTTTTGTTGCATGACGCTGCAAATCATTTTTCCAGCTGGAATTCCAGTTCCGTCGTTGCTCCAATGCGCACTGCAACTTTCTCGGATGCCTTCTTATACCCTTTCAGCTTGACCTCCACCACGCGCACGCCGGCAGCGGATTCGATATTCAACGGCGACAATCCGAAATACACGCCATCCAGATACACCTTGGCACGCGCCGGCTCAGTCCTCACCACCAGCACACCAGGTGCACTTCCTATTGGTTTCAGCAGCGAGGTTTCCGGCATGGGCTGGCGCGGCAGCAAAGAAGTGTCCGGCGCCCCCGACCCAACAGCATTCGGAGACACAAAGACAGTTACACCCGAAATCACTTTGGTGCCTGGCGTCAGGCTGAACAACTCCGGATGCGTCGCCATTAACAGATTATCGATTGCTTCCGTCGTCTTGTTCGTTACCACGCCAAGCTGTTGCATCAGATATTTCGCAATATCGCCCTTGGTATTGCCGGACACGCCGGCAAACCGATCGTCCTTTTGCGCCACCTCGCCGGACCATACTACTTTTCCGGTGGCGACTTCTTTCAGAGTGCTCTGAATCTTGATGGACACCTCGTCGCGAACTTTGACATCGTATTTCAGTTCCTTGACCACACCGCTCAACTCGTACAAGGCACTGGCATCGTCTTTCGCCAGGACCTGAATACCCGTATCTTCCAGGCGTTTGCGCAACGAGTCGGCCACCACGTCTGTGACATCGCTATCCAGGATTATGTCTGTTCCGGACAGTCCCATGACCCGCGCTTCTGCTATGCCGATTTTGCGCGGGTTGCCCATGCTGCGCCCGTCGACATACCCCGCGATACGAACAGAGGCGAGGTACTTGACCTTTGCCGCATCGGGATTCTGTTGTTCGCTTTCGCTGACTTGGATTTCGTTACCGCCCAGGACGGCGCAACCCGCCAAAAATATCCCGGCCATTCCTGCGAACAGATACAAAGCAAATCGGCTCATCGAACCTCCATCCAGTGTGTTACCTGTGCCCGGGAGGGCACAGGCAGTCATTATTATTAGCGGGCGTTGACTGCAGCTTCGATCTCAGCAAATACTTTGGCAACTTCGGCCGACTTGACCTTCACCCCCAGCTGCCGCGCGATCTGTGTAGCGGAGAACAAACCGCGCACGGTCTGAGTGCCGTCGGCAGCCTCTTCGACCACCATGGCATGCTGCCGTCCGGAAGCCTTCAATGTGGCGAGAATGTCGCCAACTTTGGCTTTCAGTACATCATCCAGCCTGGATACTTCCAGTTCCTGCTGCACGGTCATGACATCGCGCACCAGAATATCGGCATGCGTCCCGCCCATCTGCTGCAGGAAACGCACCGGCTTGTCGCCCAGCACGTCGGTCGCAGTCAACAAGCCGGAAACCTTGTCCGTATCGTCCATCACCAACAATAGCCGCACGCCGTAGCGGATCATCTTGTCATTTGCTTTTTCCAGGGTGGTCTTGGCGCGTACATTGACAACCGAGACACTGCGCAGATCGGTCATCACATTGATGGCCGGATCGTTCAGGGTGATGTTTTGGGGCAAAACCTGCGTCGGCCTGGAAATGCCCGCGCCTGCTTTGAAGGGGTGACTGGCTAATGCTGCAAAACTTTTGCTCATGGCGATCCTCCTTGAATTAACTGCTTGGATTCTTCTAAGTTATTGCCAGACTGCTTCCCAACCTGCTCCTTTCTTACACCGCCTTTCAGAGGCGGCAAAAAACGCACCAACTCATTCAAGGCCAGACGATACACGTCCCGCTTGAACTCAATCACATTTTCCAGTTCTACCCAGTAGTCAATCCAGCGCCAGGCATCAAATTCCGGATGCCCCGATGCTCGCAACGACACATCGCAGTCGCGCCCTACCAACCGCAGCAAGAACCAGATCTGTTTCTGCCCCTTGTAATTGCTGCGCGATTCGCGCTTGACCCAAGTTTGCGGCACTTCATAACGCATCCAATCGCGGGTACGCCCCAGTATCTGGACATG
>CAYOJU010000284.1:0-3200 GCA_964404355.1 uncultured Sideroxydans sp.
ACCACGCCCATCGAGATAATGGCCTTGAACGCCGCATCCACACTGATATCCAGCTCGACAGTCTCGGACTTCTTCACGTAAAAATAGAAGCCGTTCACCGGGCTGGGTGTGGTCGGCACAAATACGCCGACATATTCATCGCCTGCCAGTACACGCGTCACCTCGCCCGGCACGCTGGTCTGGAATGCCAGCGACCAGGCATCAGGATGGGGATAACGCACCAGCAACACTTTGCCGAAAGCACTGCCGCTCTCCGATAACAGCGTATCGCTGACTTGCTTGACGCTGTTATAGATGGCATTGACGAAGGGAATGCGGCGCAACAGTCTGTCCCAATAAGCCAACAGGCGCTGCCCGAAAACATTGCGTACCAGCAGGCCGGTGCCCAGCACGATTGCGGCGGTGAGTATCACACCCATCCCGGGAATGCGCCATGCCACAGGCAACAACAACAGCGACTGATCCATTGTGTTGATGGTCAGCTTCAGTACCCACAGGGTGATACCCAGCGGGATCCATACCAGCAGACCAGTCAGCAGATACTTCTTCACGAGTGCGTTCCCGCAGCCGGACATGACGCACAAGCCGAAGGCTCGCACTGGGCCGGCTTGTTCTTGAAGTCGGTGGCGTAGTAACCGTTACCTTTGAGCTGAAAACCCGCCGCACTGATCTGTTTGGCGAACGTTTCCTTGCCGCATTCCGGACACTTGGTCAGCGGAGCCTCGCTCAGCTTCTGCATGACATCCTTTTGCGCCCCGCAACTGCCACAACGATATTCGTAAATAGGCATTAAACCGCTCCTGCATTTGAAAGGCGCGCATTATACCCTGCGCCAACGCATTGGATGAAGCGGGTTTATCGTAACAATGTTTCCACGATGCGCTGGCTGGCGTGCCCGTCGCCATAGGGATTGCGAGGCACGGAAAAGGTATTGTAATAGGCTGGGACCTCCAGAAGCAGGATGCATTCCTGCAGAATGCGGTCGACATCCCTCTCCACCCTGTTGCCGGCGCCCGCATTGGTACGTCCGGACACATCCGGCATTTCCAGTACCGGCTTGCACAGCGCCAGCGCTTCCTTCGGTATGTCGCCCGGATTGGCGACAATGAAGTAGGCGGTCAGCATCAGATAGACCGAATGCAGATAGTCCTGGTGCGGCACAAGCGTAACGTTGGGATGATCGGCAAATTCACTTTCCACAAATTCATTCGCCCTGGAATCGGGGGACAACGTATAAATCACCTGCACGTCGGGGCGTGCCGCCAGCTTTTTCAGCGCACGGCACAGGCTTTCCAATCGCCCCTCATACTTATCGGACCGCTGCCCGCTGACCAGGATCATGCGCATATTTGGGTCAAGGAAGGGAAAATCGGCCGCCAACTTTGTCTTCAGCGACTCATCATTGCGTATGCGCTCGATTACCAGCAACGCCGCATCGACCTCGGTACTGTCGGTGAGAAATACATTCTCGGGAGCCACGCCCTCTTCAAGCAAGGTGTCGCGCGATATTTCGGATGTAACAAAATACCGCGTTGAGGTCAGATCGATCACTTGCAGGTTCGAACCTTCCGCACTGCGATGGCGCAGTTCGTACATGCACAGTCCGCTTCTCAGGTTACCAAACGAAGCGTACCTGCTGAATGACGCCATCAATGTGCTTGCGTTTCCATACACCAGTACGTAATCGGGCTTGTGCTTCCCGATCACGCGGTCGACCCCCGGCGCAAAATCCGCATTCACCGTTTGCCTGGTCAGTTCCAGATCTTCATCAACAAGAAAACCGAAGCTCGCCAATTCACCGGCAAGCAACTGACTATCCTGCGCAGCAATGCAAACGACTGTCTGCATTGAAGGGATGGCACGCAAGCAACGAATCAAGGGCGCAGCCCTGATTGCTTCGGAATCAGTGCCCACCACAACGAGAATTTTGCGCATCTATTCGCCCACGCGGGAAGAACTGTGCTGCCCCCCACTCTCCTGTAACCCCGTATGCGCAGCGAATACACCTTCCGCCGCCTGGGTCTTCATGGAAAACAACCCGTACACAAGAAAGAAAACAATCCCAATCCAGACCGGTTTCATACAACCTCCTATTCACTCGCCCCCATATCGTTGGGAGTCATGAGGAATATCGCAACAACCGTGCCAATAACAGGAATGCAGGATTACCAAGGCTTTTGACTAATGACCTTTTTTTAAATCGGGGATGCGTAGACAACGCTGACGGCATGCAGACAGTTTTTGACCACACTAAAAATATGGATTATGCTTTGATATTCAACCACTTCCCATGTGGGATTCCATCCAGTTTCCAGTCGCCGATCGCATAGCGAATCAGGCGCAAAGTTGGAAAACCCACTGCTGCCGTCATGCGCCGCACCTGGCGGTTCTTGCCCTCGCGGATGGTCAGTTGCAGCCAACTGGTGGGAGTGTCCTTGCGAAAGCGGATGGGCGGATTGCGTTGCCACAGGTCTGCGGGCTCATCCATCAATTGCGCAGCAGCAGGCTGCGTGGTGAAGTCGCTGAGTTTGACTCCGTTGCGTAATCGTTGCAGTGCCGCTTCGTCCGGCACCCCTTCGACTTGCACCCAATAGGTCTTTGGGAGTTTGTGTTTCGGATCGGTAATGCGATGCTGCAGCTTACCGTCGTCGGTAAGCAACAACAGCCCTTCGCTGTCGGTATCCAAACGCCCTGCCGGATAAAAGCCTGGAACAGAAACATAGTCGGCCAGCGTGGGATGCAGCCCGTCACGACTGAACTGGCAAATCACGCCATACGGCTTGTTAAATAGCAAAACATGGCTCATTGTCTGTATATCCAGGCGGATCGAAGACTGAAAAATGAAACTCAAAACAAAAAGCCCGCCACTTTCGTGGCGGGCTTTTGCAACTCAGACTGGAATTAACCGGCCTGGATGTTGGAGGCTTGCTTGCCCTTCGGGCCTTGAACAACTTCGAAAGTCACTTTCTGACCTTCTTTGAGCGACTTGAAGCCGCTCATGTTGATCGCGGAGAAGTGCGCGAACAGATCTTCGCTGCCGTCATCGGGAGTAATGAAACCGAAACCCTTTGCGTCGTTGAACCATTTTACAGTACCGTTTGCCATGCTTTACTTCCTTACAAAAAACGACGAGTGGAAGCTCGTCAAATTGTTTGAATTCCAAGATCGCAAATGGGACCGCACATGGCAAAACCAGCACT
>CAYOJU010000285.1:0-3154 GCA_964404355.1 uncultured Sideroxydans sp.
ATCGCGAGCACGGAAAACA
This sequence comes from uncultured Sideroxydans sp., assembly GCA_964404355.1. GTDB lineage: Bacteria > Pseudomonadota > Gammaproteobacteria > Burkholderiales > Gallionellaceae > Sideroxyarcus. Next base: position 20 of record CAYOJU010000285.1, read on the forward strand.
AACCCATCCTGCTTTCCATCGGCTATTCGGCCTGCCACTGGTGCCACGTGATGGCGCATGAATCGTTCGAGGATGAAACGGTCGCCGCCGTGATGAATGAGCATTTCGTCAATATCAAGGTGGACCGGGAAGAACGTCCCGACCTCGACCAGATCTACCAGAACGCGCATTACCTGCTTACCCAGCGCAGCGGCGGCTGGCCGCTAACCATGTTCCTGAGTCCGGACGGCACTCCGTTTTACAGCGGCACCTATTTCCCAAAACAGGCTCGTTACGGCTTGCCCGGATTCCCCGAACTCCTGCTGCACATCGCAAAAGTCTACCGCAACAATCGCAGCGAACTCGCCGCACAGGGCAAGCATCTCACCGAAGCCCTCGCCGCCTGGCAACCGGAAACAGGGCAAGTCGACATCACGCTTGATGCAGCTCCCATCGCAACGGCGGTGCAACAACTCAAGCAGAATTTCGACAGTGTGAACGGCGGGTTCGGCGACGCGCCAAAATTCCTGCATCCGGCAGAACTCGACCTGCTGTTGCGGCAAGCACAAGCGCAGCACGATGAAGAGACCCGTAGCACTGTCCTGTTCACCTTGCGCCAGATGGCACGAGGCGGACTGTATGACCAACTCGGCGGTGGCTTCTGCCGCTACAGCGTGGATGCAAGCTGGGACATTCCTCACTTTGAGAAAATGCTCTACGACAACGGATTGCTGGTTGGTGTGTATTGCGATGCCTGGCTGAGCAGCGGCGATCCATTCTTCTCCCGCGTGGTGGAGCAGACCGCAGGTTGGGTGATGCGCGAAATGCAATCTCCTGACGGGGGCTACTACGCCTCGCTGGATGCCGATTCGGAGCATGAGGAAGGCAAGTACTACGTGTGGCAACGCGATGAGATACGCGACCTGCTGGATACTGACGAATACGCGCTGGTCAAACCTTACTACGGTCTGGACGCCACACCAAACTTTGAAAATCACGCCTGGAACCTGCGTATATCGCAGCCGCTGGGCGAGATTGCGCAACATCTGAATCTCGGCGCCGAGCAAGCCTCAGCACGGCTTTCCTCAGCGCAGGCCAAGTTGTTTGCCGCCCGCGAACGGCACATCCGTCCCGGTCGCGATGAAAAGATACTCGGCAGCTGGAACGGCCTGATGATCGCGGGCATGGCAAAAGCGGCTCGCACTTTCAATCGCACCGACTGGTTGCAATCTACCCAACAGGCCATGGATTTCGTGCGAACTACCCTGTGGCAGAACGGCACACTCCTCGCCACGCACAAGGACGGCAAGACGCACCTGAACGCGTATCTCGACGACCATGCATTCCTGCTGAATGCCGCGCTGGAATTACTGCAGACAGAATATCGCAACACCGACATGGCCTTCGCCATTCAACTGGCCGATGCACTACTGGCCCGTTTTGAAGATGAGCAAAACGGCGGTTTCTTCTTCACCAGCCACGACCACGAAACGCTCATCCAGCGCAACAAGACGGGACAGGACAACGCCACACCATCCGGCAACGGCATCGCTGCACAAGCTTTGCTGCGGCTTGCAGAATTGACGGGAGATAAGCGTTATGCGGAAGCTGCGGAGCGCTGCCTGAAATTATTCTTCCCGGTCATGCAAAAGGCAGCTAGCCAGTTCACCAGTTTGTGCACTGCGCTGGAAGCAGCGACGCAACCGCCTTCGCTGCTGGTGCTGCGCGGGGCTGAAAGTGAGACCGCCGCCTGGCGGGCTGCATTCGCAAAGAGATACTTGCCCGGCTTGATGATCATCTCACTCACCGGTGACGAAACAGACTTACCGGCAGCATTGCAAAAGCCAAAGTCTTCAACCATGACCGCGTGGCTGTGTCATGGCACACAATGCCTGCCGCCTATAACCAATCCGGACAAGTTGCTCGCGGCACTTCAGTGACTTTTGCGGCGTTCCGCGATACTCAACGCAATCACCCCCAGCGCCACGGCAAACCACAGCGTCGCCAACCGGATCAGTACGGTGGCAGCAACAGCCTGGGGTTGCGCGACGTTGTTCAGCATCAGCAGCGCGACCATGGTGGCTTCGGTGCCGCCGAGACCGCCCGGCAGAAAACTCAGCGCGCCGACCAGCATGGAAAAAGCATAAATGAACAAGGCAACCTGTAGCGGCATGTCGCTGCCGAGAACGTGCATGATGTAATAGAACGCCACACCCTCTGAACCCCAGGCAAACAGCCCCAGCACCATGCCCTGCAACAGCATGGGCAGCTTGAAGCAGCGACCGGAATGCAGCACGACCTCGATGCCGTGACCAACCAGCTTGCCCAGTTTTGCGGGCAGTTTTTTCACTGCAAACACTTCGAGTGCCTGCAGCCATTTGGTTTGTTGCAGCACGATCAGTATTGCCGCGATGATCACGGCAAGCATCAGCACCACCGGTTGTGCCTGCGGAAATGCCCACAAGCCGATAGCGGCCAGCAGCAGCATGCTGATGAGATTGGAAAACTGATCCGAAAAATATGCCGCCAGACTTTCCGGATAGGAAACGCCATGGTGCTTGAGGAACACACTGCGAATCGTTTCGCCCACCTTGCCGGGCAGGATGGTCAGGCCGAAACCTGCGATGTAAATACGCAAGCTTTCCGGTGCATAAACACGATGGCCGAGTAGCGCAAGAAATTTCTGCCAGCGCACAAAACGCAGCCCGTAGTTGACCAGTGAAAGTGAGAGCGCAATAGCAGTGCCGATGAACCCCACGCGAACGATGGCCGACACCACTTCGTGCCAGCCGCCCCAAAGGGAAAACGCGAGATAGCCAAGTGCACTTACCAATACAACCAGCAGCAGCGCACGAAAGCGCCAGCCGGACATGACAGTGTGTGTCATGCGATCAGGAGAATGGTAGCCACCAGCCACGCGCCGACGGCAACGAACAAATGAGGATCGCGCACCAGGTCATGCGACGGATCGCCACCCCGGCTCTGGTGGTGCAACAGGTAGATATAACGGAACACGCCGTACATCACGAAGGGCACGGTGTAGATCAGGTTGGCAGTACCATGGACACGAATGGTATCGGCACTCATGGTGTACAGACTGTAGCTCAGGATCACACCGGAGGCGGTGATGCCTATCATTTTGTCCAGCAACACCGG
>CAYOJU010000286.1:0-3141 GCA_964404355.1 uncultured Sideroxydans sp.
GACTTTGAATTGATTCTCTGTTTTAGTCAACCTACAAAAGTACTAGATACTTGATCAAGTTAATCAAGGTTCGTATCGACTTTACGTTGCGGCATCTCGCGGAGCCTGTTTCAGCCCTGCCTTACAAAACAAATATCTCCAGAAAATACTCGCAGCGCTTACCACAAACTTTTCCGACACAACAATAGGCATGAATATATAGACCTTTAAATCCCTATGCAGGCCAGTGTCTTTCGCAATACCATCCGTTTCGCCATTTCTAGTGACGGGGAAGACCAACATGGATCGGAATAAACGCAGCATTTTTCTCACGATTTTGTCGTTGTTCGTCGTGCTGTTGACCGCCCAGAGCGCTGGTGCGGATGAACGACCGACCTACTCTCCCACCCGACACGAAAATGATGAAGGCAAACCCACCCCGCTCTCTCCGCGTGCGCATCCATATGCCTTGGCCGCAGGCAGCGGCATCGTGAATGTCCGTTTCAGTGTCCGCATGATGGGCAAAAAGAACCAGGCTTCGGCTGTGTTTCTGCGCCGAACCGGTGTGCAGGAAAGCATCGCCATGAATGACCAGGGCGTGAACGGCGACCACCGTGCCGGGGACAATATTTATGGTGTGAATATTCCAATCGACACTTCCGCGTTGGCATCCGATACGTGTTTGAGCTATGAAGCTTTTATCAACAGTAGCGGGAGTGAAGTTGTCTCGGCGCCTTTGCAGTTGTGCGTGAGTTCACTGCCAGTGCGGACAGTGGCATCGAACCTCGACAAACCCGTTGTATTCCCCAACGGATCAAAAGCGGTTGCCGACGAGATACTCGTCACTGCCAAGCCCGGTACCAAAATCGCTGCGATCCAAGCTCTCGCCACTAGCTTCAACACAACCATTGTTGGCAGCATCCCGCCATTAAACCTGTATCAACTCAAACTCACCTCACTCGCCACCGAGGCGCAACTGACCGCGTTGGTTGTGCAGCTGAATGCTCGGCCTGAGGTAAAAGGAGCTTCAGTCAATGCGATAGGGGAAGCCGCCGCCGCGCCAAACGATCCGGAATATGTGAACCAACACGGACTACAACTCGTCCGTGCACAAGATGTGTGGGATGCGGGTGCAACAGGCAATGGAATTATAGTCACTGTGCTGGATACGGGTATAGACCGTACGCATCCTGATTTCGGAACAGTAGGAGATTGCCAACTTGCAGAGAACGATTGTGGCTCACCGAGTACCGCTTCTGCGATAGGCACAACCCCGGCAGAGCACGGCACTGAAGTCGCGGGAGTGATTGCAGCAAAGACCAACAATGCCTTGGGTGTGGCTGGCATCGCACCCGGCAGCAAGATACATTCGATTAAGCTCAACAACTACACTACCTCAGGCCAGACCCAAGGCTTCATCGATGCCGCAGCCTACGGCACAGCTTCCGTAATCAACGCTAGCTTTAATGTTGTTGATGCATTTTCAACGATGGATACTTTATGTGCTGCTATAGAGTCGGCGGTAATGAGCGGAGGCGTACCAATCGCAATCGTAGTCAATGCAGCTGGCAATCAAAATATCAACGGCGCTTCTTACCCAGGTCGATGCAATGACTTGAATGCCGGGCTTATCCATAAGCAGTTGCTGATTACAGTATCGAATAGTGCGTCAATAATTCATCCAAATTGCGGCTCCGTAAACGTAGATCAACGCTGCGCCCCTGGTATTCCTGCTGACTCTGCTTTTCCTGGCAGTAATTATGGATCTTGGGTGGATATTGCAGCGCCTGGGTCAGTAATACGTACGACCTCAATAGGTAACACGTATGCCAGCCCAACGGGCACTTCATTCTCAGCCCCCATGGTGGCAGGAGCGGTAGCAATACTAAAATCCTGTGGCGTGCCACTCGATCAAATCGAATCTACCCTGAAAAATAGTGCGAATGTAATGGTTGCGTATCCTTTGTATGGTGCGAACCCGGCTGGTTCTACGCCGCGTCTGGACATCTATCGTGCCCTGCAATATGTGAATCACGCCCCCTCTGCCGTGCTGCTTTCCAACAACAGCCTCAACGACGGCACCGATACTACTGCTGGCGTGGAAGTCGGCACTTTGACGGCAACCGATCCCGACACTTGCGACAAGCATACCTACACCATCAATGGCGGTGCCGATGCCGCCAAGTTCAGCATTGGCGGCACTGCTTCAGACAGACTGAAGCTGACTGACGGCGTGCTGCACTATGCGTCCAAATCCAGCTACGCCGTGACTGTTCGCGTGACGGACTTTTTCGGCGCGACATACGATCAGGCGTTGACGGTGAACGTGTCCACGGTGAACCACGCGCCAACCATTTCCAATCAGACTTTCCGCATCAACGATGGCAGCGCCAATGGCACTTCGGTTGGAACTGTGCTTGCCAGCGATCCCGACAGCGGCAATGTGTTGAGCTACAGCATCACTGCGGGGAATACCAGCAGTGCTTTCAGTATTAACGCCAGCACTGGAGCGCTCAGCGTCAATAACTCCACGGCGTTGGCAACCAACACTTCTTTCAGCCTGACCGTAAAGGTGACGGATGGCGGCGGCTTGAGCGCCAACGCCACCGTGACGGTGAATGTGAACAAGGCACCGACCATCTCCAATCAGACCTTCCACGTTAACGAGAACACTGCCAATGGCACGGCTATTGGTGCGGTGGTTGCCAGCGATACGGGCGATACGTTGAGCTACAGCATCACGGCAAGCACCCCCAGCACTGCTTTCAGCATCGATTCATCCACCGGGGTAATAAGCGTCAGTGACAGTGCTGCGTTGGTTTATACAAGCCACCCGACTTTCAGCCTGACTGTAAAAGTGACGGACACCGGCGGCTTGACGGCTACTGCCACGGTGACAGTGAACGTGAATCCGCCGGGAACGCCCGCGAACAACCCGCCGGTTATCGCCAATCAAACCTTCGTCGTCGCCGATAGCACTGCCAACGGCACGGTGGTCGGGTCGGTGATCGCCAGCGATCCCGATACGGGCGACACGCTGAGCTACAGCATCACCGGGGGCAACACGAGCAGCGCCTTCAGCATCAATGCTGGCACAGGGGTGCTCAGCGTCAGTAACAGTGCGGCGGTGAAGTATGCAACCAACCCGACCTTCGGCCTGAC
>CAYOJU010000287.1:0-3135 GCA_964404355.1 uncultured Sideroxydans sp.
ACGGCTCAACTCAGCGAAGGTCCGCATGTCATAGACGGCAAGCGATGCCTCCTTGTGGCCTGTGACCACTTGTCTATGGATACTATTGAGCCCTCGCGCCCTCAAGTTGTGTCGGCAATATGGCGTGCTGCTCATGCACCGGTCTGGCGAAATATGGAATGGACCCCAATCACGATTGAGTGGCCGAATATTTTTGTCACTCATATTCTTCGAGGAAAAGGGCTTTTCCCAGGCGGGACTCATTTAACGTCGTACGTGTTGTTTGGGACGGAATCGGACTTTCAAGTCCAGAATCACCATGTGATGGAATTGCCAGTTCAGAGCAGCGATTATAGGGCATTGGGATTGGAACTGTGGGACACTCCTTTATTATATGCAGCGCTTAATTTCCAGGCGGGATTCTTCGCATTCATAATCACGTTTTCGCGCTTTTATCCCATGTTTAATGTTGCAATGGAACATGGACTATCCGACGCCACTCTCGAACCTTGTCTGTATGGAAAATCCGGGATACACTGGACACCTATTCCGATTTGAACTGGACACCAATTCCGGAAAAGATTGGACAGACATTCCGATTTTAACTGGACACCGATTCCGGTTTTAACTGGACACTTTTTGGTGTTTTCCGGAACAGGTGTCCAACCTTTTCCGGACTAAGATATTTTCATCTTCCTGTCACATCATCTACCATCCTCGGAAAAAACTTTCCGGGGGCTCTATGGTGAAGAAAGGCAGGAAGAAATCAATGCGAACTGCACGTGAAATAGTAAGGCTTCATTTTGAGCACAGCCTGAGCCAGCGAGCTATTGCCCGCGCTTGTTCTGTTTCTCCGACGACCGTTGGTGATTATCTGGGACGAATCAAACAATCGGGCTTGGCTTGGGTCGCCATTTCGGAACTTGACGACAGCTCTTTGAAAACTCTCCTCTACTCTGAAGACCGCAATATCCCTTCCCGTAAACCGCTTCCCGATTTTGACTACCTCCGTCTGGAGATGAAGAAAAAAGGGGTGACTCTTCAACTACTCTGGGAAGAATATCGATCAATTCATGCTGACGGTTATAGTCGCAGCCAATTCTGTGAGCTTTACCACAAACATGGTCGCACTCTTGATCCAGTCATGCGTTTTGACCATAAAGCCGGCGAGAAACTGTTTGTTGATTTCTCCGGAGACCGTCCCTCATATGTTGAGCGTGAGACAGGCGAAGTTATTGAGCCGGAACTGTTTGTTGCAGCCATGGGAGCCAGTTCCCGGATCTTTGCCGTGGCTGTCCCCAGCCAGCAGATCCCAGATTGGACTACTGCGCATATATCCGCCTTTGAATATTATGGCGGAGTTCCGACTGTTGTGGTTCCGGACCAGCTTAAATCGGGGGTCAAGACTTCCTGCAAGTATGATCCGGAAATCAACCCGGTTTACGCGGAACTCTGCAGCCACTATGGCGTAACGGTAATTCCTGCCCGACCTCGTGAACCACGCGACAAGGCAAAGGTTGAGAACAGCGTTCTCAACGCCCAGCGGCGAATACTTGCTGTCCTGCGCAATCGGACCTTCTTCTCGCTCTCAGAGCTGAATGACGCTATTGCCGTTGAACTGGAAAAACTGAATAACCGGCCTATGCAGAGAACGGGCAAAACAAGAAACCAGCTCTTCACCGAGATCGATCAACCGGCGCTAAAAGCATTACCCGCAGAACGGTTTCAGCTCCGTGACTGGAAGAAAGCCAAAGTTCACATCGATTATCATGTGGCAGCTAACGGTGCTTGGTATAGCGTGCCGTACACACTGATCGGCAAAGACGTGATGGTCTGTATAACCGCTACAATGGTAGCGATCCTCCATGACGGCAAGCGCGTCGCTTCCCATGCCCGCACCCACTTGAAGAATGTCTACATCACATTGGATGCCCATCGTCCGCCCAGCCACCAAAAACATCTGAAATGGACACCAGAGAGGATGCAGCGCTGGGGAGAAAGCATTGGCAAGCATACCGGCGCAATGATTGAAGCTATCATCCAATCGGCGGTCCATCCCGACCAAGCATACCGCAGATGCCTGGGGTTGCTCAGGCTGGCCAAGAGGTTTGGTAATGATCGGCTGGAACCTGCTTGCGACCGTGCGCTCAAGCTTCAGGCAATCAGCTACCAATCCGTCAAGAACATCCTGGATAAGGGACTTGAAACTGCCGACATCCCTGAGCAGGAAACATTATCTCTGCCACTGTTCCACGAAAATGTTCGAGGGAGTGAGTACTATGCGGGGGGTGCACAATGATGCTGGAGATAACCCTCGCCAAACTGAACCAACTCAAACTCGCCGGCATGGCTGAGGCATTGGTCGAACAGACTCAGAGCACCATATACAGTGGTCTCTCTTTCGAAGAACGATTAGGAATGCTCGTCGATAAAGAAGTGACCCTTCGAGACAATCGCAGACTGGCAAACCTTCTGAAGGGAGCCAAGCTGCGCTACTCCAACGCTTGTCCTGAAGAGATTGACTTCCGGACACCCCGCGGGCTTTCTAAAGACGTCATCATCTCCTTGATGCAAAATGGCTGGGTGAAGGGCAAGCAGAACGTAATTATTACCGGCCCTACCGGCAATGGCAAAACATTCATTGCGTGCGCTCTGGCTAATAGCGCGTGTCGCAGCGGATATAGTTCCCACTATGTCAGATTGCCACGGCTGCTTCAGGAGATGAATATTGCCAAGGGTGATGGTAGTTACGGCAAGCTCCTGGCTCGGCTGGCAAAATACGTTATCTTGGTTATTGACGACTGGGGTCTGGCAAAGCTGGGAGACAAAGAACGTCGGGACCTTCTGGAGGTGCTCGAAGATCGGCATGGAATCAGCTCAACTATTATCGTCAGTCAGATACCCATAGAGAAATGGTACGACATCATAGGTGATCCTACCATAGCAGATGCAGTACTGGACAGGCTGGTTCACAACGCACACATGATAACCATGAAAGGAGAATCGATGAGAAAACTGATGTCAAAGACCAAGTAAACTGGACACCCCGAAACCAAAACAACGACAGGAAGAAATGAAAAAAACTCTGTCCAGATAAAATCGGAAACCCTGTCCAGATAAAACCGGAATCACTGTCCAGTCAAATCGGCTTGACCA
>CAYOJU010000288.1:0-1681 GCA_964404355.1 uncultured Sideroxydans sp.
GAAAGGTCAGAGACTAACCGGATATGTTACCGGTACAGCAAAGAAACCCGTAGCTGTGGGACAGGAGAAGTTAGAAGAAAAAGCTGAATTTCAGAAGTGGGAGGCAGACGATGGGCAAGTTATGTCGTGGCTGGTGAATTCGATGGAGGTGAGACTGCAAAATCAGTTTATGATGTTGAACACTGCTCGACAGGTATGGGATCGGGCAGCAGAGATGTATTCTCAAAAGGGTAACCATGGGCAGATCTATCACCTCCAGTCTAAGTCAGACAGTCTGGTACAGGGAGAAATGAGTGTGACTGAGTATTTCTCAGAATTGAACAGTATGTGGGAGCAAATTGATTTCTTTGATCCTTTAGCGATGACATGCTCAGCAGATGCACTAGCTTTCACAAACTGGTTGGGAAAAAGAAGGACCTTTCGCTTCCTTGCTGGCCTCAACTCTGAGTTCGAGCAGATCCGACAGAGTCTCTGGCAGAGGAATCCTCTACCTGCTCTTCGTGATGCCTTTGCAGTAGTGGTTCAGGAGGAAAGCAGGAGAAAGGCAATGATACCCTTGCCAGTGCAGGAGAGTTCAGCTATGTTCAGCCTGCCACACACAGTGTCCTCCCAGGGTGACAAAGTTTGTGATCATTGCCATAGGAGGAATCACACTCGGGAGACTTGCTGGGACTTACATGGAAGACCAGCTAGAGGTCGAGGTCGTGATAGTGGCCGTGGCAGAGGACAAGGTAGAGGTCGTGGACCAGGACGTGGTGGAGGATACCAAAAGGCACATGTGGCTGACAGCATAAGTATGCTAGGTTCAAGCACTGATGATATGGTGACTCAATTGGTGACTCAGCTTGCATCTCGGCTTTTGCCCACTACCTCAGCTAGCAGTGCCTCACCTATTTCTGGTCCATCTGGGGCTGACGGTTACATTCTTTCCTCTCTTCTTACTACTGTAGTTAGACCTGTTGGCACTATTATAAAAGCTCTAATAGCCGAGTCCAGCCCTGATCGCACCTGGATTGTAGACTCTGGGGCATCTAAGCATATGACCCCTGACCCCACAATGTTCAAAACCTATAAGCCTATGTCTGGGAGAGAAAAGGTGCAAACAGCCGATGGCTCGCTTTGTTCGATAGCAGGAGTTGGGGATGTAACATGTACTCCAGACCTCCAGTTATCGTCGGTCCTTCATGTTCCTAACTTTACCAATAACCTCCTATCAGTTAGTCAACTGGTGGATGATCTTAACTGTGTTGTTTCTTTGTCTCCTACTCATGTTGTGTTGCAGGAGCCGAAGACAGGAAAAGTGATTGGTATTGGCAAGAGGAGTGAAGGCTTGTACCGACTCAAGCAAGGAGGGGAGGTTTTGGACCCACGAGCCTGTTTGGCCGAGACTCCAGAGTTGGAGATGTTTTTGTTACATAGCCGTTTAGGGCATATATCTTTTACTGTGCTTGGAAGGTTGTATCCCAAGTTGTACTCTAAGTGTAGCAAGACTAAACTAGTATGTGATGCGTGTGAGTTTGCTAAGCACACTAGAACAATATATCCCTCTTTTGGTAATAGAAGTCTTTCTTGCTTTGATATTGTTCATTCTGATGTTTGGGGGCCCTCGAGAGTTACTACTCTATCAGGTTCAAGGTGGTTTGTCACCTTTATTGATTGTTACAGCCGGATGACTTGGCTG
>CAYOJU010000288.1:1691-3077 GCA_964404355.1 uncultured Sideroxydans sp.
GTGGAAACCCAATTTGAGAAGAAAGTGAAGGTGTTACGCTCAGATAATGGCACAGAATACACCAACAGGGCAATGCAAGACTTCTTACGAGGTAATGGTATTGTACATCAAACTACATGTGTGAATACACCTGAACAAAATGGTGTTGCAGAAAGGAAGAACAGGCACATCTTGGAAGTGACGAGGTGCCTCCTCTTTGCCATGAATGTTCCGAGGTACCTTTGGGGAGAAGCAGTGCAGACTGCTACATATTTGATCAACCGAATGCCTTTGAGAGCGGTGGACTTCAGTACACCACTCGAAATGCTCACGGGGACCACCTCATTCAAGGTACCTCCCAAGAAGTTTGGTTGTGTGTGTTTTGTTCATAACACAACTCCAGGTATTAGTAAACTTGATGTGAAGGCCCACAAATGTGTGTTTGTTGGGTACCCCAGTGAAAAAAAGGGGTATAGATGTTATGACCCTGTGAAAAAGAGGATGCTGGAAAGCTTGGATGTGACGTTCCGAGAAACAGAACCATATTTTACTCTCTCTGATGCACAATCCAATACATCTTCAGTCCCATTTCATGATCTTCTTAAGGTGGTTGTCACCCATTCCTCGGACCGAGTTAGTCGAGAGGGGGAGAGTAACAGATCTGAAAAGAGTATGCCCGATACTACGATCGGCCTGAGTCCAACTGCAGAGACAGATCTGGACTCAAGCATGGACCAAAGCCTACCACCTCCTAATAGGCAGATCAGCAAGGTTTACACTCGAAAACCTCGCCATGAGAATGTTGATCAACCTCCGGTCCAAGATCAATACCAATTACTTGCTCCTGTCGACGGCTCGCTCACACCACAGCCTTCAGGTAACTTAGAGTTACCCTCAGGTACTATTCTTTTCTCTGATCTCAATCTTCCTATTGCCTTGCGCAAAGGAGTTCGATCAACTGTCTTGAAGCAAGGGGAAGATGCCTCAACATCGCATCCTATCTCTCACTATGTCTCATTTGAGACACTTTCCCCTACTTACAAAGCCTTTGTAACCTCCTTACACTCTAACTCTGTTCCATGTGATTGGAGGAAAGCAATGCAGGACCAAAAGTGGAAGAATGCAATGTTCGAGGAGATGAGAGCATTAGTCAAGAATGACACCTGGGATATAGTTCCTAGACCGTCCAACAAGAGCACTGTAGGATGCAAGTGGGTATACTCGACAAAATATACTCCAGAGGGAAAGGTGGACAGATTCAAGGCCAGATTGGTGGCCAAGGGCTACACACAAACATATGGTGTGGATTATGAGGAGACCTTTGCTCCAGTGGCTAAAATGAATACTGTTAGAACCCTCATCTCGTGTGCGGTAAACTTTGGGTGGGATTTGTGCCAGTTGGATGTT
>CAYOJU010000289.1:0-3062 GCA_964404355.1 uncultured Sideroxydans sp.
TTCTTAATTCCCTGTTGTTGATTCCAATCGCCGACGCCGCCGAGCTTGGCCTGTGCGCCGCCAACCATTCGACTCCACGCGGACGTCGCCAATTTTGCACCGGCCCGCGCCGATGCTCCGACATCACTTGCACCAGGTGAGGCCTGCACTGCAACGGGAGTGCCTTGGGCTGATTGGGCCACGCCACTGGGCGCTGTAGCTGTGGTGTAAGCGTTCTCGCGCCGTTGCGCGCCTGCGGTGATCTGTTGGTCAGCATTGTCGACGCTCGACTTTTCCAACGACTGGTCGAAAATCTTTTGGCGCTGGTCAGTCAAGGCCTGTTGCCGCGCCTGTTCGGCATCGCGCGCTTTGTGCATGGCGGAATTGGCTTCATCATTTGCGGCAATGGACATGCCAGTGCCGGCGACCGTTAAAACTGTTCCGGCGACAAATACCCAGCTCATAGATTTACCTCCTGAAGTTCTTTTAAAATTTCGGGTTCGATGGTGACGGGTTGTTCAAACGTTTGCGGTTCGATGATGCGCGCTTCAATGGCATCGACATCTTGGCCGCCGTCCGGGTTGGCATGCGCCGTTGTCCAAACGCAATCCTCGTGGATGTAGAGGATCCGTTGCGTGCCCGGTTTGGTCAGGCCGACGAATGGCGCGGCCAGATGCTGCGTGCCGACAAACGGGTCCCAGACGGACACGCGACCTTTGGAGATAACAAACTGATGCTCGGTCACGTGCTTTTTGGAAATGACGACAGTGCCACGCGGCATGAAGATTTCGCGCAAATAAAAGCCAGTGGCGAAATGATGTTTCACCGGGCAATTGACCGGCGGCAACGAGCACACGGCGGCGACCGCGTGAGAAACTTGCGAAATTGCGCAATTTGCCGATTCGTCCGATTTGGCGAGTTTGGGCTGTGTGGGTGGGCTCATTGAATGATTCTCGAACTGGGCGTGCTGGCCCCGGCGCCATAGGCCGTGGACCATGGCGAACCGACCTGTGCGCCGCCATTGTTGCTGTAGCTCTTGGCCGTTTGATTGACGACATAGGCGCGGGTGAAGTCGCCGAATAAATCGCCCAAAGGTTCCATCGGAGTTGGGGCATGAAGGTTCGACGCGGCCGCGTACGCGCCGGTGGCAGCAACGTTCGGGTCGGCGGTCGATTCCAGTTGATTGACCAATGACGTGCGCTGGCCTTCCACCTGGTTGCGCAGGTCATTGGCCACGCCGATGCCTTTGTCGGCAATGGCGCGTTTCTGGATGCCCGATTCTTTATCGAGAATGGCGTTACGATCGACGGCAGAGCCCGAATCACTCAAGCCCGCGTTGGCCAACGTGTAGGCCAACCCGCGCCGCGCTTTATCCTCCTGCATCTGCTCCTGTGGCATCGCGTATGACGTGTAGGATTTGGCGCGATCGTCGTAAAATTCGTCATCGAACTTGGCAAAGGTCGAGTTGATGTTGCCCAACCCTTGATCAATGCGCTTCTGCCGCGCTACCTCTTGAGCGCGCGCCTGTTCGGAACCATCTGAAGAATTGCTATACATTTTGCTCCTTATTTTCTTGGGGCTTATCGTAAAAGCGGACCATCGGCGCAACGGCCCTCTGGCACTCCCAACCGCCGGCCAGCCGCGCCAGATGCAAAACCAAATCCACATCCCCACATCGCACCGCGCGTTGCAGCTCCTCGCTCTCGCCGCGTTGCTTCAGCAAATCGCCGTCGATTTGACGCCCGATAGCACTGACCAAAAGTGCATCGATGGAATCAGCGTTGTGGAAGAGGAACGGATTCGTCAGTAAATTTGAGACAAACTCAGCCAGAGCCCGGTGCATCAGCTCTTTCTTTTCCATTTTCCAATGACCATTTTCCATTCCAGCCGGGCAATCGAGGTCAATCAAATCGTCCCAGACGTGCGCGAAATTCCAGAATGCCCAAAGCGCCCGTAGCACCTGCTCTTGCTCCTGTGGATCTGTGCGCCACGCTGCAATCTCGCGAAAGATTTTCTCGGTGTGCGGCCACTTGGCTTTCTCCTCTGGCGTGCTCATGTAGTCGGGCGCGGTCATTTCTCGACTGAGCCTCCAAAATGGATCAACGCCTTGCTAAACACGGCGGCGGTATTGCCTGTAGTCTTGAACCGCAACTTGATGTGGCTGCAACGGCGGTTGATTGGAATGATGCCATTGGCATAGCTTGAACCGTCCTTGTTGTAGACCAGTGTGACGTCGTCTTTGTTGTTGATATTGGTGCCGACGTAAACGACCCACGCGCCAGAGGCCGCAATGTCGATGGCACGCACGTCTTTCCCGGAAGCGGGACTTTGCATGTCCAGAAATGGAATGTCACCGGCCACAATTGAACCGTCGTAAGTGTTCCCATCCGCGCCGCCGTAAGCGTAGAGCGCATCGCCGTCGCGAGTGAATACCTGGCCATTTAAGACAACGAAGTTTTGCGGCGTGAATGCGTTGGCGAGCACAGGGTAAACCGTCCCGGGATTAAGCGCGTCCGCAGCCGTGGCCGTCGTGGCCGTGGCCATGAAATATTGAGCGGGTTGAATGACCTGCTTTCCGTTGGTCAGTGTGCCGCCTGCGCCATTGACATAGCTGTAAACGTTTCCAACGACCAACCAGTTAAAAACACCCGCCGCCGCCACAATGCCAACGTCCAACGTCTCGTAAGTTGGCGCGTAAGTGCTCCACGCCACGATCTGTGCCGATGGAAAGTAGCTCAACACATAGATGGTGTCTTTGAGGAAACACCAGTAGCGGTTGCTGTTCGGTTCGACCACGCCGCAAGCTGCCGCCTTTTGCAGGGCGGTGCTGTTGGTCAAAGCCGTCTGCACCAACTTATCGATTGGGCTGCCTAAATCGTTTATCTCCGCGTTCTCGGTGGCCACACGCGCCCGCAAACTGCGAAAACCGGTGTCAGCCAAAAAGACGCATTCCCATTCGCCGATGCGTTGCACCGATAATCCCGCGACGGTGCCGACATTTTCCAGCACTTGGCCGCGCTGCCATTGGTCTGGATCGGCATCGGGCGCGATTGCCTGTTTTGCTGTTGCTTCCATGACTTCAG
>CAYOJU010000290.1:0-3028 GCA_964404355.1 uncultured Sideroxydans sp.
AATGTCACTCATAGTGCGGGAAACTATAGAGCGTCGCCGCATATAGGTCAAACATTTATCCTCGTGAGATCCTATTTCATAGAAATTTTCGATGGATTACGACCCGTTAAAAATGTTTGGGCTTCATTTGGTTGAGCTTAGGAAAACCCGAGGCTGGTCGCAGGAGAAGCTGGCTCTGGAAAGCGAACTGGCTAGGTCATACATCGGCGGGATCGAGCGAGGTCAGCGCAACCTTGCGCTAATCAATATCTGCAAATTGGCTGCCACATTGGGCGTTCCGCCAAGCGAAATGCTGAACTTTCTTCCTCCTGATACGAAGAAGAAGCGTAAGTAATTGAATAGGTCACCAGCATCTTGCTACCGGCTGCTAGCCTGTTAATTTCTCAACCTTAAGCGTTTTCCTGACGGCAGGCTCATCAAGAAAGCGACTCGCGGACTCAAACAGCTTTCCACTTCGTGCGTTAACGGTCGGCGCGTGATAAAGCCGAACGTTCTTGCGCGCGCGAGTGATTGCGACATACAACATATTGCGCTCCTGGCTTATCGCAATATCATCCGTAGCAAAATGTATCGGCAGTAACCCATCCGTTGCGCCAACTATCAGAACATGATCCCACTCACGCCCCTTGGCAGCATGGATGGTACCTGTCACTACTTCTTCTGCCATCATCGCCTTAATAGCCGCACGCATTGAGCGCGCATCTTTGTAATCACGGCATTTTGGTAGCCAACGATTAACATCAGCACGCAAATCGGCGTCCTTGCGAACACCTCCATTCAAGCGTAAATATACTGCGGCGCACCCTTTGTAGCGACTCTCAAGAGACGGCATCCGGCCCACCTTGGCAAGGTTTAGCGTCTCTTTTTTCCAGCGCGCATCATCGGCGGTTACGCTGGGTAATGCCTTGTGCAATCTCTCCGGCTTTACCTTCGACTTGCTTACCGCCAAACGCTCCACAATTCGGACAAGCCTAAGCACAGCCAAAACGTGCTTACGGTGTCTTGTATGGCCCATTCGGTCAGTTTGCACATCTAGGGCCAGCAACGATTGCTCGACCGGATGTAGCAGCGCCTTGGTTCTGGCAAGTACCGCAATTTGCGCAGTTGGCGTACCCCCTGCAATCAGTTTCTGAATGTCGCGGACAATATGCTTGGTCTGGCTATCCAGGGTGTCATCACAAACTAACGCAGGCATTTTCCCCGCGCTGGTGGTTTGAATAGCCTGATCGTCCTCAAGTTGGGCCACAGCCGACGCCAAGGCAGCGGTTTGAGAAGTCAGTCGCCGCGATACCGGCAAGGACAACTGGCGCACGTCATCCAGAACGCCGGATAGTGCCGTGTAGTTGGCACCTGCGAAGCCGTATATGCCTTGGCACGAATCTCCAAACACCATGAGGCTACGCCCGTCCAAATTGGCTAGCAGTGTCAGCAGGTGCGTTTGAGCCGCGCTACAGTCTTGATATTCATCGACCAGAATATGGGTGAACGGGATTGATGCGCCACCTTCAATAGCCTTGACCGCCTGAACCAGCATGTCACCATAATCAATATCCCCCTTGGCTTTCTTGATGGCCGAGTACTTGTTGCGGATAGCGCAGAGTACCTTCACGTAACCGGCGAGTTTATCGAACTTCCCCGTTACCGATTCGGATACCTTTTTCCTTGATGCCTGCACTACAGACATGAAATTTAATACCAACCGAATATTCTGCTGTTCTAATAGTTCTTCAAGTTGCGTTAATCTCCGCTGCATTTGGGAGGTGGATACATCAGGCCACAGCACACCTTTCTTGCAATCCTTCTGCACTGCTTTAATCGACCGCGCCAACAACTTGATTGCACGCTTTTCGCTCAACACTGATTTTTGTTTGATCAGCCCTTTGGCAAACGCATGGGCAGTCTGGACAGTCACATTGGATATTTCGGCACCTGTTGTCGAATCGGTGGACATTGCGCGCATGCGTTGGCGTATCTCACGCACTGACGCATTGGAAAAGCTGAGTACTAATATCTGCTCTGCCGGAACGGTGGCAAGTAAATGTACCGCCCGACGAATAAGCGTGTATGTCTTGCCACTACCCGGCGCGGCTGTGACTTCGACCACCCTATTTTTAGACCTGATAATACGATTCTGGTTGATACTCATTTCACTACCCATTTCCCATTTATTCGACTATTTGTTGAATTAGCAGCCACACCTATGGTGGTTACGCTTTTCTGCATAAATTTCATACCCACTAGCCCTGTTTTGATGAAAAACATCGAGTATTTCCACATAAAGAAGAGATCGCACTGATTCTGCTGATTACACTGGTGAAAACAATCGACATATATATCAGTACGAGACACCCAGAATCCATCCTGATTCCGGGCTCCCGCGAATTACCTGAATGTCGCTTTTGCCCATTCCCAAAACGGAACCGGATCAAGCCGTTTTGAAAATCCTGAATTGGCAAGCAGGGCGTTGTGCATGACGAAATTTCCCTTCAAGGTGTGTCGTTTTATCCACGCCCGCGAACGCTTACGAAGTGCCGCCGGTTTGGTGCTTACTTCATCGCCGCAATCATCGGCCAGATGGCGGCCTAACTCAGTCGGTTTGTCGAGCATAAATATGTTGATATATTCCTCCCAGAACAGTTGATGATCGAATACGGCCAGATCAGAAAATGAGCCGATTCCGAATTTTTCCAAATTCGCCGATCCCAATGCGCGCCACTCGATGTGCAGGCAGGGAGGCAAGCCAGCATCCGGCTGTGCATTGCTTAATTTGCTAGGCTTGTCTGCGTAGACCGCCAGTACATTCTCACGCCGCTGCTTGCCATCGGTACGGCGACCGAAATACCACGTTGTTTTGAAGCGCATGACGTGTTGCCGCTGGTACTTCATTTGTGCTGCACCTAAAAAGCGTTTGCGCCATTGCTTTGCTTGTTTCCTGCTTTGTGCAGGGAAGTCGCATGCTATTTCGACGTAGGTAACTATCGCAGAAATATTGCTACCCAGAGCAGCGGCCAGCACCCGAATGAATTCT
>CAYOJU010000291.1:0-3018 GCA_964404355.1 uncultured Sideroxydans sp.
CGGCCACTTTGAGTCAGTCGAGATCGAGAATTCGCCGCCATATAGCCGCCACTCATTTTCTTCCGCATCGTGCCATCAGCGGAACTTCACATAAGCCAAGCTGAGCGACCGGTATTGATTGCGCAACGGACACCGGCGAAATGTTCGACGTTGCGTATTACGAGGAAGTTTGCCAGTAAAACGATACCAACCCGCCACCGATTGTGATGCAAAGTCGGCCACCGATTCCAGTCTCAAAACCGCCACCTGAAATAATGGCAATCTCAGCCTGCCGTATTGGTATCAGTCACATGTAACTATCGTTTGATAGGGCATAGGCCACTATCTAGCTAAATGGCATATTGACACTCTTCAATTAATGGTTATTCTCGCAAGCATTACTCATGACGCAGGGAGTACAGAATAGATGAAATCAACTTACAGGAGGATGCCGCCCGTGTCGATAAGTAAAATAGCAAGGTTTGTCATCGCGGCAACAATGTATTTCGTTTCTTCTCCTGCGTTCTCGGCTTGCCAGTACTACAAGTATGTGGCGTATTATAATTGGCCTGATGACGTAATTAGCAAAAATGCATTTTATGCAGTGGGCGAAATTTTTGGTGAATGTTTTGAATCATTCTCAGAATCAGCTCAAGGCGCTTGTGATGCATTTGTTGCAGTAGTTAATGCCAACCAATCAACCAGCAAGATGTATAGTGTATCGCTTAATCCTGCCCAGACCATTTTCACTCCCTGGCAGACCTTTTATTGGGGGCAATGCAAGTCTTCCGGTGGGACGGAATTTATAAATGAACCACCTTACCCGATCCGGACTGTTCCCTTGGAACCACTTGTTGTAGCAGATATATACAAATTGAGAGAGCCGAAAATCAATACCTATTCCATCACCCTCTCAGGCAACACCAGCGTGGAACCGTGGCATAAAAAAGCCGACGCGGATCACAAAAAAACGAATCTGTCATACACCGCAACAGTGACTTCTTCTGGTTACCCAGCCCCGAATGTCGAAGTCACGATCACAACCGACGTTACCCAGGACAGCGGCGGTCATGTTCATATAAATGGACGTCATAAAGGCAAGCTGGCTATCCCCACTGAACCGATCAAGGATGGGAAAGAAACGATTACTGGCTACACCGATAACAATGGTGTTTTTTCTTTCGTCTTTGGCTCGGAAGAAGCGTCGGGCACGCACACCCTCACGGCAAAGTGCAGCACAGGATGCGAAGCACCTGCAACCGCGACGGTGAAGGTGGAAATCAAGGGGTTGTCGCTGTTGGATGGCGATCCTTTAAGTTACACCCTGAATGGCGAAACCTCCACGCATCCGGGAAGTCACTATTTTTCTGCGGCGGCGCTGGTTCAAATTATTAACTTGGCTCATAAATTTAGCCACGACCCTGCCTATAAAAAGCAGCTATTGACTATTAACGACAGCAGTCTGATCAAAGGCGGGGTATTTGATCTTGGGCAGGACTGGACATACACGCCCAATGGTCATCAAGGTCACAGGGTAGGTGTTGTCGTTGACATAAACAACTTCCATGAAAAAGATCCGGATTTTGTAATATTTGCAAAAGAATGCTGCGACATTAAGGCTGTGTGGGAGGGGCCTGAAGTCACATCCACACCGCATTATCATCTATGGCTTATTGGAAAGGATCAATGACATGCTAAATATCATTCGTGGATTGCTGGGCTTGTTCATGTTCTGTTTTCTGATGCCAACTTTTGCATTGGATGGCGAAACTATTGTATTCAATCCAACAACGGGTAATTACTTGATCACCTATTTGAATTCGCGTGACGGGAAGTTCCACCAAGTTACATTTGTTCCTGCCACCAAGATCAAGCCCACGATCAAGACCCAGTTTAAACAATTTCGTGAAGAAGAGATTCATTACGGATATACACTGGCCAGTGCAGGCAATAGCAAGCAGGACATTGTTCTTCTAATCCTTGATCCGGTAAGTAGTGTTGCGACTAACTTGCCGGACATTCCATTGAATGCTCCACCCGGCAAGATTATGGTAGACATGATAGATGTGGCTAACCATTTCGATACGCCAACGCCTTGGAAAGCATCCATGGGTTATTCACGCGGACAAATGTCATTCAGGATTGGCTGGAGTAGTAAGGTTGCAAATGGGATGCGACCGGGTAGACAGGCAGCCTTCAGTTTCAAGAGCCGGGACTTGCCCGGAATTATTGAAGCGGAAGTATATGGATATGCGCCCGACAGCCAAGAAATTTCGGGTGAAGAAATAGACGATGAAGATGGCGGTTTTGGCCAGCAATATATGGAGCTTGTCTCCAGAAAGAACTTTGTAGGTCGCAACGCTGCTGTACCTGCCATCCCCGTCCCTGCACCGTTCGATGCCGCCGTCCTGCTCGACCGCATTCGCACGCAAGTTGCCACATGGCCTGGCAAACAGTTGCTTGACCCTGCCTTCGCCATTCAGCTAGACCGCAAAATGGTTGCCGCTGCCAATGCTTTCCGTAACAACCAACCTAAGGCAGGTAGAGAACATATTGAGTCTTTGCGCAGGCTGCTTGATCGAGAACACAGATTCTTGGATCACGACGATGAAGATAACGATGACACGGCAGAACACAAAGCCGCAACGCGCTTAACCATCGACCGTCTTGTAGCGCGCGTTCTCGATTTCGATCTGAGGTATGTGCTTATGCGGACAGAGAAAGAACATGAGCACGATCATGACGAGGGTGACAAAAGGAAAGAGCGATAACAGATACCAGACACCAGACGCTTTATCGATAACATGGGAGTGTCTGGCATATGCAACTGAACGCTACAACCTGAGCATAAGAACCCGCCTGCGTGGCGGGTTTATATCGTATTGAGTGGCGTTTTTCTTCCTTTTCAGTGACTGCTTGCAGTAAAAGCAGTCGCTCAGATTCTCCACTATGACGGTCTGGTGTGGGTCGAGAAGAACGGTCGGCATTGCGCATTCACTGCCAGATAGCTGCCGGTCGTCACAGACGGCAACGGGTTAG
>CAYOJU010000292.1:0-1366 GCA_964404355.1 uncultured Sideroxydans sp.
GACATGCCCATGAGCTCGTGAACCAGTTGAACATCCTGTTTTATGACTCGTTACGACTGGAAAATATGGCGGAAGCCGGAAAATCCTTTGTCAGCAACAATTGTGGCGCCACTCAGCATGCGATGGCGCATATTGCCTTAGCGCTTAATCATTCTCTCTATAACAAAATGGTCTTAGTACGGTAAAATCCGCTTCATGAAAAAAATACTTGTCACCGGCGGTGCCGGATTCATTGGTTCTGCAGTCATCCGTCAATTCATCAACGATACCGATAACAGCGTTGTTAATGTCGACAAATTGACCTATGCAGGCAATCTTCAATCTCTGGAATCTGTATCGAACAATCCCAGATACCGCTTTGAACAGGTCGATATCTGCGATGCCGGCGAATTGGCGCGCGTATTTCGGGAACACCAGCCTGACGCCGTGATGCACCTTGCGGCCGAGTCGCATGTGGATCGCTCGATCAGCGGCCCGGCAACCTTCATCCAGACCAATATTGTTGGCACTTACACCCTGCTGGAGGCCGCGCGCACGCACTGGAACAGCCTGGATGCCCAGCGCAAGTCGGCTTTCCGCTTCCATCATATTTCAACCGATGAAGTGTATGGCAGCCTGGGCGACGCAGGTTTCTTTACCGAGGAAACCGCTTACGAACCCAACTCACCCTATTCCGCCAGCAAGGCTTCTTCCGACCATCTTGTGCGTGCATGGCACCATACTTACGGCTTCCCCGTGGTCACGACCAATTGCTCCAACAACTATGGACCGTATCATTTTCCCGAGAAGCTTATCCCGCTGGTCATTCTGAACGCAGTGAATGGCAAACCGTTACCCATCTACGGGAAAGGCGACAACATCCGCGACTGGCTCTATGTCGACGACCATGCCCGCGCATTGCGTGTAGTGCTGGAACGCGGCAAGCTGGGCGAGACCTACAACATCGGGGGCTGGAACGAGAAGACCAATCTGGAGGTCGTGCAATCCATCTGCACCATTCTGGACGACCTGCATCCGCAAGGCGCACCGCACAGCAAACTTATCACCTACGTGGCAGACCGGCCCGGCCACGACAAGCGCTACGCAATTGATGCAAACAAGATTGCCAATGACCTGGGTTGGAAGCCGCAGGAAAATTTCGAATCGGGTTTGCGTAAAACAGTTGAGTGGTACCTCGCCAACGACTCCTGGGTAAAAGGTGTCACCAGCGGCGAATATCAGAAATGGATGCAGCAGAACTACAGCGACAGGAAAACATCATGAAGGGAATCATTCTCGCCGGCGGCTCAGGCACGCGCCTCTACCCCATTACGCAAACGATTTCCAAGCAGTTGTTGCCGGTTTATGACAAGCCGATGATTTATCA
>CAYOJU010000292.1:1466-2973 GCA_964404355.1 uncultured Sideroxydans sp.
GCAATTGGAAAAGCTTATTGTGCCGCTGGCCAAGAACGGCTATGGCCAGTATTTGCAGCGTCTGCTGCTGGAAGAGAGCCGTTGATGCAAGTAGTTGCAACTGCTATTCCCGATTTGTTCACCATTGAGCCCAGAGTGTTCGGCGATGACCGCGGATTCTTTTTTGAAAGCTTCAATCAGCGCCGTTTCACTGAATTGACGGGCATTACCGATTCTTTCGTTCAGGACAATCACTCCAAATCTGCGCGTAATGTTTTGCGCGGCTTGCACTACCAGATCCGCCAGCCACAGGGGAAATTGGTGCGAGTCGTTGCGGGCGAGGTTCTGGATATTGCGGTCGATCTTCGCAAGAGCTCGCCCAATTTCGGAAACTGGGTCGGTGTAAACCTGTCCGCCGAAAACAAAAAGATGCTGTGGATACCCAAAGGATTCGCGCACGGCTTCGTAGTACTGAGCGATTCTGCCGAATTTCTGTACAAGACTACGGACTACTGGGCGCCGGAACACGAGCGCAGCATCCTCTGGAACGATCCCGATCTGGCTATCGACTGGCAACTTGGCAACGCAACACCTTTGCTTTCTGCCAAGGATCAGGCCGGAAAGCTTCTTCGTGAGGCCGAGACATTCGCATGAAGAGAATATTGCTCACGGGCAAGAACGGACAGGTCGGCTGGGAATTGCAGCGTTGCCTCGCCGCTTTCGGTGAGGTTATTGCAGTAGATGCGGCAGAAATGGACCTCGCCGATCCTGACGCCATACGACGCACTGTGCGTGAAGTTCGCCCCAACATCATCATCAACCCCGCCGCCTATACCGCAGTCGACAAAGCCGAGGGCGATGCCAACCTTGCTATGGCAGTAAATGGCACTGCGCCCGGTATTTTTGCCGAAGAGGCTCAGCAACTCGGCGCCGTGCTGGTGCATTACTCCACGGACTATGTGTTTGATGGCAACAAACACACACCGTACGTCGAAAGCGATATGCCTGATCCGCAAAGCGTCTACGGCTCGACCAAACTGGCAGGTGAACTGGCCATTCGCGTTTCCGGCTGCAAATACCTCATTCTGCGCACCAGTTGGGTTTATGGCGTGCATGGCGCCAATTTTGTAAAGACCATTCTGAGATTAGCCAAAGAACGCGACGAGCTGCGCATAGTCGCCGATCAATTTGGTGCGCCGACCTGGGCGAGGGATCTTGCGCATTCAACTGCGGCCGCACTGAGTTGCTGGAAAAATAATGCCTGGGATCAAAATTTAAGCGGCCTTTACCACCTCACCAATGCCGGACGCACCAACTGGCATCAATATGCCGAGGAAATTGTTCGCCTTGCGCGTGCATATGATCCGGCGCTCGCCACCAAGCCTCTCAAAATCCACGCTATCGCCACGCACGAATATCCGGTTCCAGCCAAGCGGCCGTCCAATTCTGTTCTGGCGAATGACAAGATTCGCGATGCGTTCGGAATCGTTTTGCCGGCATGGCAAGACAGCCTGGCTGAATGCGTGCG
>CAYOJU010000293.1:0-2968 GCA_964404355.1 uncultured Sideroxydans sp.
TATGTAGTTTGCATGTAGTATAAATAAATAGTTTTTGTAGTAATTGTAGTATAAAAAAATGATTTATATAGTAATTTATTTGCATGTAGTTTATGTAATAATTGTAGTTTAACTAAATAGTTTATGTTGTAATTTATTTATATGTAGTTTGCATGTAGTATAAATAAATAGTTTTTGTAGTAATTGTAGTATAAATTATTTTTGTAGTAATTGTATTAATTTATATTTATTTTTCTAGCGTAATTTAAGTTTATATATTGTAACTATTAATTGTAGAATTATTTAGTGTACATGCATTTAGTAATTGTTGAATGATTTATTTTTTTAGTGTAATTTAGATTTTCTAGTGTAATTGTAGAATAATGAAAAATAATAGAATGAATGTTAATATTTAATTCAATATTTGCATGTCATGCATGTCAATATTGAATTGAAATTGCATGTTAATATTTTTTTGTATGAATTTATTTATATTGTAGTGAAAAATGGAAGGTGAACAATCTTTATTGCAGTTGCCCCAAAAGCAACATAAATTATATGCGGCGACTACGAAGGTATTTATTTAATATCGGTTTGAATTTAAATTTACTTATTAAATTTTTGAATTCGAAATATAATTTTTGTAAATTTTTTTTTGCATGTCAATTATCGTTCCAGCCTGATTTTGAACTGCGTCCTGGTAGTTGCAAAATGGCAGTTAGGTACCAGCCTAAGATGAAAGAAGGTTTGAAAAATTTAGGCTTGTATCAGATGGTTCATGTCCATCACTGTCTGATTGATAGAGGGTTGATCGCTGCTCTCGTTGAGAGGTGGAGGCCCGAGACGAATAGTTTTCATCTTCCGGTGGGGGAGTGCACAGTGACGTTGGAAGATGTTAGCTGTTTGTGGGGCTTATCTGTTACTGGTAAAATATTTTTTGTTGCTAATTTATACTTTTGTTATTAATTTGAAATTTTGTACTAGTATAATTTTGTTTAACATTGATGTTTACAGGGAAGGCTATCTGTGGATGTACCGATGATCAGTATTCACAATTGATCTTAGATTGCCTAGGACATGAAGTATATGATGGTTATGAATGGGGTGATAATGATTTTTATCATAGAAAGGTGGATAATAGGGGTGAACCCAATGAGAAAGTATCTATCTCAAAAAACTATATGCGTTTGACATGGTTGAAAATTTTTTTTAACCAAATGGATTTGGCACCAGTGGATGACCAGGATATAATAAATCGGCACACACGAGCATATGCAATGAACTTGTTTGGGTCTATAATGTTTCCGGATTCGAATTCAAGTTCCGTCTCGTTAATGTACTTACCATTCTTGGAAGATTTGGGACCTCGAGGTGAGGACCACTACAACTGGGGAGGTGCTGTGCTCGCTTGCCTGTATCGCGAGTTGTCACGGGCATGTAGATATAAAGCGGGATCAATTAATGGTCCATTACTGCTTCTTCAGATGTGGTCTTGGACCCGGTTTGCTATAGGCCGGCCCGTACCACACGATGTACATTTTGGCGGCGAGATCATAGATGAGAGACTGGCTTATGGAGCAACGTGGACTATTCCGCATGCATGGGAGGGTAACCCTCCGAAAGGTACATTTTAGTAATAATTATTATGTTTTTTCAACTACAATTTGTGTTGATTCAATATGTAATTGTCATGTGTTTACAATGTAGGCATTTTGCAAATGCGGAATCAGTTTGAGCGTTTGAGGTCCGATGTTGTCAATTGGAGGCCGTACATACATTATCGAAATAATTTACCTTGGGCCGGGATAAGAGACCAGGGGTACTTTCCATGTCGCATGTGGTGCATCCATTTCTGGGAGGTAGAGATTCACCTTCCCGAGAGGGTTTTTCGGCAGTTCGGATTATATCAGGCAGTTCCTCCGCCGGCTCCTCTACCCTTCAGCGACCTTGAAGAGATTCGCAAATACACACGAGCGGCCGGGTTGTATGCTGATGGACACTCTGCGGACTGGAACGACCACTTGCAGAGTTATATCGAAACACCTCCCCAGTTGTTAGCACAGTTTTCTGAAGATAGACAGCTTATTCCTTATCTTCCGGATAGGTACGATTAAATTTCTGAAAATAAAAGATTCACATTTAACAATGGTAGAAATTTTTTGTTAAGTTTCACTTTTACCTAAGGTATGACGGGTATATGCAATGGTTCTTCGATAATGGCATGTATTCAGTGTTTCCAAATCAAAACAACGAAGAAATTCTGAGCCAGAACGTGCCCGAACCGGAAGGAGATGTAGCAAATCTTGGGTATGTCTCAGATGCCCTAATTCAAGCTCGTGCCGTAAGTATTATAATTTTTCTTTTTAACATGTTATTTTATTTTATTGTATTACACAAATAATATTTTAAAAATATCATTTTCTTGTAGAGATTCCGCATGTTGAAACAGACCGCAAGAGGAATTAGCATGGTGCAGACACCTGGACAGAAGGCTTTTGGACGACTTTTGCTTGAAAGTAGTCGCGATTTCCTATCAGATCTCGGGCATATCGCACTGTTCAGAGCCATGCTCGAGAGGGCAGGAGTTCCAACCGATCTAAGTATTATCAACATCAGCGATGATATCCCAAACCATGAACCAATTTATCCAGATGTCCATGTTCCGGAAACTGCCATGCATGATGATATGTCCGACATTTTCAATGCTATAGCATCCATTAGAATAGAAGGGCATACCCTAGGAGAAAGTGGTGCCCGTCGATATGGTGATGCCGGTCCATCAGTGGCAAAGCCTCGACGGAAAACAAAACATCCCAACAAATATAGCGACTCAAAATTCAAACATGTCAGGGACAGAGAATCTCGAGATGATGACGGCAACTTAATGTAGTTCATATCTTGTTATTTAGCTTTTTTATTGTAAGGATTTAAATTGGCACTTTTATGTTTCTTGTGTAGCTTATTTAGCTTGAGTAGTTCATATTTCTTG
>CAYOJU010000294.1:0-2942 GCA_964404355.1 uncultured Sideroxydans sp.
CCACAGAAACCCATCGGCAGCTTCCTGTTCTCCGGCCCCACCGGCGTCGGCAAGACCGAGGTGGCGCGCCAACTGGCCTACATCATGGGCATGCCCATACACCGCTTCGACATGTCCGAATACATGGAACGCCATGCCGTGTCGCGCCTGATCGGCGCGCCGCCCGGCTATGTCGGATTCGACCAGGGAGGCCTTCTCACCGAAGCCATCAGCAAGCAGCCGCATTGCGTGCTGCTGCTGGACGAGATTGAAAAGGCGCACCCGGACATTTTCAACATCCTGCTGCAAGTGATGGATCACGGTACGCTTACCGACAACAACGGTCGCAAGGCCGACTTCCGCAACGTCGTCATCATCATGACCACCAACGCGGGCGCCGAGGCCCTGAACAAGACGCAGATGGGCTTCACCAAGGTTTCCTCCGCGGTGGGCGACGAAATGGTCGACATCAAAAAAATGTTCACGCCGGAATTCCGCAACCGCCTGGATGCCATCGTCTCCTTCGCCTCGCTGTCGAAGGAAGTCATCCTGCGCGTGGTGGACAAGTTCCTCATGCAACTGGAAGAGCAGTTGCACGAAAAGAAAGTGGACCCGTTGTTCACTGACGCGCTCAAGGAACACCTCGCCGAGAATGGCTTCGACCCGCTGATGGGCGCCCGCCCGATGGCGCGTCTGATCCAGGACACCATCCGCTCCGCACTGGCCGACGAACTGCTGTTCGGCAAGCTGGCAAACGGCGGCAAGGTCACCGTGGATGTGAAGGATGGCAAGGTAGTGCTGGAGTTTGAAGAAGAGGAAGTGGTGGTTTAACACTATTCACTATTTATAGCAGGAGAACACGTTTGCATATCGGCGCAGCCATTTGTTTTGCTATAGCGATCGCTCTTTACCTCGCTGCCTGGCTTCCCAGCGCAACTGCCCTTGCAATTCTCGGGGCGTGTTTTGAAATCGCAGCATGGGTTCATCTGTTCTCTCATAATGATGCAGAGAGCAAGCCTTGAGCAAGCGTAGGATGGGTTGCAACAAAGTCAGGCAATCTGCTATCGAGCAAGCACGATGCAGAATTGACACAGCGTAGCGATACCCATCGTTATCACCCGAAAATTCGTTGGGTATCGCTTCGCTCAACCCAACCTACGACCTAATGCCATCTTCAACTGATTATCGCGGGCGCTTTGCCCCTTCTCCTACCGGCCCCCTCCACTTCGGCTCACTCCTCGCCGCTGTCGGCAGCTATCTGGACGCGAAACATCACCACGGCACCTGGCTGGTGCGCATGGAAGACCTCGATACGCCGCGTTGCGTTACGAGTGCGGCAGACGACATCCTGCGCACACTGGGGGCGTTCGGGCTGCATAGCGATGAGCCTGTCATTTACCAGAGTCAGCGCACGGCGGCTTATGAGGAGGCGTTGCACAAGTTGCAGGCCAGCGGTGCGGCGTATCCGTGTTGCTGCACGCGCAAGGAGATTGCAGACTCGGTGTTGAACGGTATTGAGGGGCCGGTTTATCCCGGCACTTGCCGACATGGCATTCCTGCCGGACGTGAGGGGCGCGCTTGGCGGGTGCGTACGGACTGTACGCTCCTTCCCCCTTGCAGGGGGATAACCAGCGACTTGGCTGGCGTTGTTTGCCAGCCTAGTCGAATGGCTAGTAGTTCCACCAAGGCTGGGATTGGGGTAGAGCAGTGGGACAACACAGCTTCTACCCCCTCCCTAACCCTCCCCCTGCAAAGGGGAGGGGACATCGTCGATGATGGCGTTATCCAATTCGACGATGCGCTCCAAGGCCGCATCTCACAAAATCTTGAAAAAGAGATCGGCGATTTCGTGGTGAAGCGCGCGGATGGTCTGTTTGCGTATCAATTGGCCGTTGTAGTCGACGATGCATTCCAGGACATCACGCATATCGTGCGCGGCGCGGACTTGCTGGATTCCACGCCGCGCCAGATATACCTGCAGCGTTTGTTAGGCCTGCGTATTCCGCAATACTTGCACTTGCCTGTCGCAGTGAATGAGTCCGGCGAAAAATTGAGCAAACAGACGCTGGCGGCACCGGTAGATGAGACACATCCCGTCAAGACGTTGCTGCGCGTGCTTGATTTCTTGCAGCAGCATCCGCCAGCCGAGTTGCTCGGTTGCGATGTGAAGGTGTTGCTGGAGTGGGCTACCGCGAATTGGGATGCAACGAAAATGCGGGGAATCAGGACGCTCCCCGCAGCCTGACTTATTGCGCCTGCTGCCTGCGATGCTTGATGTATTCGAGGATCGCCGGCAGGAGCGAGACGAAGATGATGGCGACGATCATCAGGGTGAGATTGTTCTTGATAACGGGAATGTTGCCAAAGAAGTAACCCGCCAGTGTCAGGCTGCCTATCCATGCCATGCTGCCCAGCGCACTGAACATCAGGAACAGGCGATAGCTCATGGTGCCAATGCCCGCCACAAACGGCGCAAAGGTGCGGATGATGGGCAGGAAGCGCGCAAAGAGGATGGTCTTGCCGCCGTGCTTCTCGAAAAAGAGATGGGTCTTTTCCAGGTGTTCGTGCTTGATGAGGCGCTGTTTTGGGCTATTGAGAAGGCGCAACCCGAGCAGGCGACCAACCCAGTAGTTGGTGTTATCACCGCCGAATGCGGCGAGTACCAGCACAGGCAACAGGATTTGCAATTCCAGCGAGCCCATGCCGCACAACATGCCCGCCACGAACAGCAGCGAATCGCCCGGCAAAAAAGGGGCGATGACCAACCCCGTCTCGGAAAAAATGATGGCAAACAGGATAGCGTAGACCCAAACGCCGTATTGCTGCACCAGCACAAGCAGGTGCGTGTCCAGATGCAGGACGATGTCGACGAAAGCGGAAATCAGTTCCATCGCTTAAGGCAGGACTTCTTCGCCTTCAACCTTTTCCGGCTTGATGAAGTCTTCGCGCGACACGCCGAACAT
>CAYOJU010000295.1:0-2932 GCA_964404355.1 uncultured Sideroxydans sp.
ATTTCCTCAATCTTGCCTGGCAAGCAATGAAAGTTCCAGATGACCTTCGCAGCGCGTCTCTTTGCTTGTTATCATTACAGCCATTCCAGTCAGGAGCTAACAATGCCAATCTCACATCGCAACACTGTCGCCATGATTCTGTTTCTGTGCGGGCTGATGAGTTCGCCGCTGCAGGCGAGTGAGGTCAGTGTTGCGGTGGCGTCGAATTTTGCGGGGCCGATGGAGCGTCTGGTGCCGCTGTTCCAGAAGGAAAGCGGGCATACGGTGAAGGTTACCTTGGGCGCCAGCGGCAAGTTGAATTTGCAGATCAGGGGCAAGGCGCCGTTCGATGCTTTCCTTTCCGCGGACGAAGAGTTGCCGCGTCTGCTGGTGCAGGATGGGTTGGCGGTCACCGGCTCGCGTTTTGCCTATGCCACCGGCAATCTGGTGTTGTGGAGTGCGCAGCCCGGTTTGGTGGATGAAAAAGCGTCGGTGCTCAACAAGGGTAATTTCAACATGCTGGCTATCGCTAATCCACGTTTCTCGCCCTACGGTGTGGCGGCGAAAGAGACGCTAACGAAATTGACGATGTGGAATTCGATCCAGGAAAAGTTGATGAAGGGCGAGAGCGTCACCGAGACCCGGCAGTTGGTCGTAACTGAAAAGGCAGATCTGGCCTTCATCGCATTATCGCAGCTCATGCGCGACGGCAAGATGGTTGAGGGCGGTTCATGGTGGCAGGTGCCGTCCGAGATGCACAAACCCATCAATCAGAACGCGGTACTGTTGACCGGTGCAAAAGATCCGGTAGCAGCGAAGGCGTTTCTTGCTTTCCTGAAGAGCGAAAAGGCGCGGGCGGTGATGCGAGGGTTCGGGTACGAGGTGCCGTGAGGCGCCCGAGCGGCAAGAGGCGAATTCTGCTCATCCCGATTTGAACCTGGGCGTTATAGCCTGAGCGTTGTAACGAATGAGCCAAATTGTTCCGCTTGGCACAAAGCAGCATGTTCCTGATTGCCGATCGGCAAGATAGAAAAATACATATAAATCAAGTGTTGGTGCGGGTTGGCGACCAACTGCACGAGTCGTGGCATCGCTTTTGCATAGCGTTATGCAGAGCAAGGCTATAACGCGTGAGGAAATCATGGTTCAATCGGTTGCGCAGAAGAAATCTGACCCCGGGGTTCTGTCCAGGCTGAAGATCGCCAAGGGACGGCGCTGGGATCGTCTGGAATTGCTGGAACGTATCGATGCCACAGGCTCGATCACTGCGGCGGCGAGTGCCATGGGCATGAGCTACAAGGCCGCGTGGGAGGCAGTGGAGGCGATCAACAACCTTTCCGAGCAGCCGCTGGTGGAACGCAAAACCGGCGGGCAGAAAGGCGGCGGAACGACACTCACTAATTATGGTCGCAGAGTAGCGGGAGCTTATCGGCGCCTGGAACAGGAACGCGAGCAGGTGCTGAAAAAACTTGCAGAGGTGATGGACGACTTTGACGAGTACTACCATTTGATAAGGAGATTCGATATGAAAACGAGCGCACGCAATCAGTATTTGGGTACTGTAAAAAGTATCAAGCTTGGGGCGGTTAACGCCGAGGTGGTTCTGGATATTGGCAGCGGACAAACGCTGGCTGCGATCATTACCAACGATAGTGTGAACCATTTGGGATTGAAAGTCGGCTCGGAGGCATACGCGCTGATCAAGGCGCCGTGGGTCATCGTGACGACATCAGAGGGATTCAAGACCAGCGCGCGCAATGAGTTGCACGGCACGGTGGTGCGCTGTCAGGAAGGTTCCGTGAACGGCGAAGTCATCATCGAGCTCGCTGGCGGCAAAAATGTCGCCGCCATCGTGACCAACGACAGTATCAAATCGCTGGGACTCAAGGAAGGCGTGAAAGCAACGGCGCTGATAAAGGCGTCGCACATCATTTTGGCAGTCAATGCCTAAGGGGAAAGTAATGGAATCGCGGATATTGAATTTGCTGGTTTGGGCTGGCGCATTTTTGTTCGGAACAATGGCGAGTTCGGCGAGTGCCGGTGAAGTGACAGCTGCCGTGGCGGCCAACTTCACTGCGCCGGTGCAGCAGATTGCCGAGCTGTTCCAGAAAGAAACCGGCAATACGGTGAAGCTGAGCTTCGGC
The DNA here is from genome assembly GCA_964404355.1 of uncultured Sideroxydans sp. Lineage (GTDB taxonomy): Bacteria > Pseudomonadota > Gammaproteobacteria > Burkholderiales > Gallionellaceae > Sideroxyarcus. The sequence goes on from CAYOJU010000295.1 coordinate 2,124, forward strand.
TCCAGCGGCAAGTTCTATTCACAGATCAAGGAAGGCGCACCGTTCGACGTGTTCCTTTCGGCAGATGAAAAAAACCCGAAGTTGCTGGAAGAGGAAGGACTGGCCGTCAAGGACACGCGTTTCGTTTATGCACTGGGCAAGCTTGTGTTGTGGAGCGCTAAACCCGGTTTCGTGGATGACAAGGGAGCGGTGCTGAGCAAGGGCGAGTACAACAAGATTGCCTATGCCGATCCCAAGCTCGCGCCTTACGGTCTGGCCGCGCAGGAGACGTTGCTAAAAATGAACCTGTGGGACAAGGTGCAGGGCAAACTGGTGACGGGTGAGAGCATTGGACAGACTTACCAGTTTGCTGCAACCGGCAATGCCGAGTTGGCGTTCATCGCTTTGTCGCAGGTCACCAAGGACGGCAAGGTGAGCGAAGGTTCCTGGTGGGTTGTACCGGCAGATATGTACAATCCGATCAAGCAGAGCGCGGTGCAGTTGAGTGCCGCGAAAGACCCGGCCGCGGCGAAAGCGTTTATGGCATTCCTGAAGAGTGAAAAAGCGCTGGCGATCATTCGCAATTTTGGGTATGGGTTGCCTTGAACAAACATCAGAACAAATCCCCTCTCCCTCTGGGAGAGGGCTAGGGTGAGGGAGGCTCGTTGAATTGAAGCCCTCACCCTAGCCCCTCTGGTAAAACAACTAGCCATTCGACTAGGCTGGTAAACAACGCCAGCCAAGTCGCTGGTTATCCCAGAGGGAGAGGGGCTAAGGCACAAATATCTTGTCAATTCGAACAACATGACCGAACTATCCCCTTCCGACCT
>CAYOJU010000296.1:0-1117 GCA_964404355.1 uncultured Sideroxydans sp.
TAAATACCTTTCTACACGGATATTTAGCTAAATGTGCGTGTAGATCTCTTATTTTTTTAATATTTCTTTAATGTTTAAATACCTTTCTACACGGACTTTATTTAAATGTCCGTCTATAATTGTTCTAAATTTTTCTTAACATTGATTCTTTTCTTGGCTAGCCTCCAGTTTGCTAGCCATTTAAAAATCAGATCAATTCCAAAACAGAGAATTTCCAAAATAAGAATACCAAAATCCCTAAACAAAATTCATGTACACTATATAAAAAATTATACAAAAATTCATGTACAACAAAAATTATTATACAAATCCATATTCTGGTTTACAAAATTGTTCCATAAACCACGTTGCCCACGTACATCTACAGTGATCTATCTGCTGCTTGGTGTAACTCTTTGACTCTTTTGAAAACTACAAAAATTTCAAAGTATGCAAGTTACAAAAATACAATCTAGCAGCTACAACTCTGTTTTGATTTATAGAAAAAAAATATTGTAATTATAACAATGCAACTAACAAAACAAGTTTAGAAAATCAATATTAATTAGATGGACAAGTCAAGGTAAACATATGAATTGCAAATTAATACATACCGGATATGTTGGCCATGAGTATTGTATGCGGCAGACAAAGTGATACATAAAAATCATCGTGTAATAACCGCATTCCCACGCGTCAATCTGTTGCGGGCACTGAAATTTACATTTAGCGGCCTATGTTAGAATGACAATAATTTTTTGAACTTAAAATAGATAGCAAAATTATAGTGAGCTCTACCTCCAACCACTGCGCAATCAATTTATTTCTTCTCTGCTTGCCCTTGCCTTGCAATCCACCCTCTTTAAGATATTGCTTAAAAGCCCTTACAAAATTGAGTGACTGTGATTAGCAATTCCACAATTTGTTATAATTGAAAAAAAAAATCAAACCAAGTGAATTATTATTGCTTACGTTAATATAACAGGGATGATACTTTTGGACTGCCGAGGAGTGATGGATTTATCTTTGGGCCGTTTTGAATCCAGGATATAAATCGCATTTTCAAGTGGCACAATCAGGATCAAACACCAATGGCCCCTATGGGAGGAGAAGAAATGTAATACTTTAGCATATAATT
>CAYOJU010000296.1:1217-2916 GCA_964404355.1 uncultured Sideroxydans sp.
TACCCTTGGTGGTATGGCAGGAGAATAAATCTCTTTTGTTCCTCACGAGCTCGATGCATCGCTTTACGCAAGTACTCAACACAGTCATCCACAAAGATATTCGCCATGAAAGCATTAATTCTGCCGGGGTCCAAAAATGCACACGAGTTCACCTTACCTTTGAACGTGGACTCACGGGAAATCTTTTCAATATACCTGAAAAATCATCATTTTACATTGGAATATATATTTGAGTGCTATACACATGATATAAATAATTTTTGGTCACTAACATGAGGAAAACGGTGATGACTCCCACATCAAGCCATTTATCTTCTGACGAGGCGGCCTGTAGAAAGTCGTTAAATTCTTTGAAAGGCAGAACGACCTCCCTGCCGTCGTGTAGAAAGATACCACGGGGGATAGGGAATGTTATATCCGTCATGTCCTCAGGTGCATTAATCAAGTAGGTGTGGAGAGCCCGCAAATCACCGGGCAAATGGCTAACCTCTTCTTCGGTGAGCCCGGTACGGTCTAGTACCGGCTCATCCACTGGCTCCACTGTTGCATCCACTGTTGCATCCACTGTTGCATTGACTGGCGCATCTACTGGCGCACCCACTGGCGCATCTACTGGTGCATCTACTGGTGCATGTACTGGCGCATCAGCCCCCACGACTAATTCAGCCCCCACGACTAATTCCAAGCTCCGTACCGGTGACAAAGCTTCGTCCGCAGTGTCGTTGGCAGCATCTCTTCGTGTCTGTATCAATTTTTGTACCTTTTTCAAGTATTTCAAAAGAAGGATTTGAAATAAGATATCCGTGTTTTTATTTAGAGATTACCTTATCCAAAATAATCTGATTCTTGGGCCATTGGACTGTCTCCGCGCGGGTATCATCGAGCACCAACAGACCATCTTCAGGGACAGGAAGAGGTATTTTCCCAGCCCATTCCTGCGTGATCTTGTCAACCGTTACGCGGAGATGGTCGGGCCTTACCAGAACACCGGCTGCAGGAGGATGTACGATGCCCTTAGCAATGATGATAGGAGTAGTACCGTGACACAAGACGAGGTCGCATTTTGTGGCCTCCTGCAATAGTTATCAGCAAATAGTTGTTTTTATATTGAAATATTGCCTAGCAACAATTAATGCCATTATCAAAATTACCTTTAGATCATGAACAAGTATTGATTACCTTTAGATTGTCCAACTCGCATAGCACTTCGGTCCCGGATGCTTGACTACTTCGCCGAAATGCCGGCGAGACGGGAGGTTGATCTTCGGATGGCTGCCTAAATTGGTTCATTTGGTCAACCATCCTTGATTCCAGCTCAGCCATCTTTTTGGCGCACTCCGTTGTAATCTCTAAGCGTACCTGCTCGCGTACCTCCTCTCGTACCTGTGCCAACCTTGATTCCATCTCGGCTTTGTTAACTTTGTTACGAGGTCCTTTCCTTCGGGTTTTTGTTCCGTTGAATTCATCCTTCCAGCCCCTGTAGGCCCCTCTGCCCCTAACTCGACCAGTGTGTTCTGGATTCGGGAGCGCTAAGGACAAGGAATCTTCTTGTCTTGCGACAGTCCGGGCACCCGAGTTGACCTCCTCCTCCACCTCCAACTGTTAATTAAAAAAATAGTTATAACAACAGACAGAGTAATAATGTACACAGAGTTATAATTTTGTTTGAACGACACAAGGTTATAACAAAAGACTCTTA
>CAYOJU010000297.1:0-2901 GCA_964404355.1 uncultured Sideroxydans sp.
CGGCCAGGAGCGGCCATTCGATGGTGTCCTCCAGTTTTGAGTTTTAGCACTGAATAGGAACATCATGAAACTTTCTGACATAGTGGCTGGCTTGGAAAATGCAGACGACTCGCTCTGCATTATTGCAAAGCGCCCGTGGACAGGTGATTCCGAGGCAAAGCTTGTTTGCTTCACCGAAGACTTCCGTATACCCGAGGAAGCCATATCCGCCGGCTATGAGTATTTTTTGGAGGTCTCGATCGCGCGCGACGAAGTACTCGGTAGGCCGGTTGCATTGTCCGACAAACAGAGAATTGCGGCAGTCATTTATTACGCAGAAAACGACGCCTTTCCAGAATGGTTGAATGCACTGGGAAACAAGCAATGACGCCCCAATAGGTTACGAACTGAAGAACGCTCATGTCCGCTTTCATGCAAGTAAGAGACGGTGGCGACAACAGAGACAAACCGGCAAAACGGCCACAACCGGACCTTCGAGTGCATCCTCCAGTTTGGCAATTTGGCACTAAAAAGGGCAGCATCAATAAGTTAATACTTGCCGCAGTACTAGCTCTTGTAAGCGCAGAATCACAAGCCGATTCGGCAAAGGTGACCGGTACCTGCGGCGCCGTTGCTCCGAAGGTAAGTTATGTAGATGCAGCAATGCGGCATCACACTCAAAAAACCATTCCGCCCGCGATATCGATCGTGCATCCGGTAACCCAACTAGCGTCATCGGAAACAGCGTAAGAAACCGCCGCCGCGATGTCCTCGGGCTGGCCGACCCGGCCCAGGGGAGTCTTGGCGATGAAGAATTCGTCCATTCCTTTGGCTGATTCCGCATTGCCTTCCGTCTTGACAAACCCGGGCGCAATGCCAACCACGCGGATGTGTCGAGGACCGAGTTCCATCGCGAGCGAACGCGTCAGGGTGTCTACGGCGCCCTTGGTGGCGCAGTAAACATGGACCACCGGATATGGACTGTGTGCGAGACCGGAGCTGATGTTGACGATGACGCCGCCGGCAGGCAATACACGGGCGGCAGCCTGCGTGGTAAGGAGCAGGCCGCGCACATTGAGATGGAAATGCTCATCAAAACTTGCGGCCGTGACCGTCTCTAGCGAATCCCCTCTGTAGACGCCAGCATTATTGACGAGGATGTCCAGTCTGCCGAATGCCTTGAGCGCGGCGTCAATAAGCGGCGCGATTTCTTCCGGTTTCGAAATGTCGGCCCTGACTGCGATGGCTTGGCCCCCAGCGGCGACGATTTTCTTGACGACGACATCCGCATCAGCGGCGCTGCGCGAATAGTTGACGACGACCTTAGCGCCGTCAGCGGCAAGGCGCTGTGCGATGCCGGCGCCAATGCCTTTTGATGAGCCAGTGATGATCGCGACTTTTCCGATGATATTGCTCATGTGCGTATGCTCCTATAGGTTGAGAATGAGAGGCTATGTTATGCTTTAAATTAGCGCAGATATATGGGGGTAATCGGCATGGACAATGAAGCATTGCTTCACAATATGGCGATGTTGCCCGCCCTGCTTCCAGCCATCGCGGCATTCGCGCGCGTCGCGCACCATGCCAGCTTCACGCGCGCAGCAGCAGAGTTGGGCGTATCACCATCGGCCTTGTCGCAAACCCTGCGTAAGCTCGAAAGGCGACTCGGTGTCCGCTTGCTCGACCGGTCAACGCGTCGGGTCGGTATCACCGAAATCGGCCAGCGTTTTCTGTTAGATGCGCAACCGGCACTTGCGGCGCTCGCCTCCGCGATCGACGGGGTGAACGAATTACGTGACAAACCTGCGGGTCTGCTGCGCCTGAACGTTTCGCGGACGGCTGCGGACATCCTGGTGATGCCGCATCTGATCGACTTCTTGGAGGCATTTCCAGATATTACCGTGGAGCTTCATTGCGATACTGCATTGATTGATCTGGTTGGTGGTGGTTTCGACGCTGGAATTCGCTTGGGCGAGTACTTGGCACAGGATGTGGTGGCGCTGCCCTTCGGCGGCAAGCAACGTATCGCAACCGTCGCTGCACCACACTATCTGGTTGGTCGCTCGCCACCGCGCAAGCCCAAAGATTTGAGCGCGCACCGCTGCATCAACGTTCGCGTCGCCGGCGGCATCTATGGCTGGGAATATGCCCACAAGGGATGTGACTTCGAAATTGAGGTGCAAGGCCCGATCGTGACCAACGATGGCGACATCGTTTTAAGAGCCGTCCGGGCAGGCGCCGGTATAGCTTGTGCGTTCGAAGTGCAGGTGCAGGAAGATATCCAGGCCGGGCGGTTGATTCCTCTGCTCAAGCCGTGGTGGCCAACCTTCCCGGGCTTCTATCTGTATTACTCCAGCCGCACGCACGTTCCTCGCAAACTGCGCGTATTCGTGGACTTCATGCAGCAGCGATTGAATCAGAGAGAGCCACCGCGCATCAGTTCCTAGGTTCATAACCAGGAAGCGCAATGGCAGTTTCAATGAGCGAGCCATATCCCTGATGGCGGTGATGAATCTTATACACCTTCAAAAGAAAATATCTTCGGAGACATTGATAAAGTTGAACTCCCCTACGTGTTCATAAAGGATGGAAGAACACATCAAGTTGAAAAGATCTCGGTGTCAAAGATAACCGAGGCATTTAGCAGTTATGGTGGAGATGCCCCCCTTTCAGTTTTGCAACCGAACTTGCAGGTATGGATTTGGTTCAAGAATTGCAGCAAGCCAAAAACTGGTGTGGCAGAAGCTGCCTATTTCCAGTTCTTTTCAACTGACCCCAAAGATAGAGCAATATTGGATAGCAGCGGGAAAATTCTTTCAGTTCCTCAACGCTGAGTGTCCGGTTTCGGGAAGCGGCGATGTCTCTTATGGGTTAACTTCTGCCTCTCGCCAATGTCCGCTTTGAGCAATCCCAATTCAATAG
>CAYOJU010000298.1:0-1332 GCA_964404355.1 uncultured Sideroxydans sp.
AATGGGGTGGCTGATGGGGCTCGAACCCACGACAACTGGAATCACAATCCAGGGCTCTACCAACTGAGCTACAGCCACCGTTGAACAGACAAGTCATTGGTGTGCCCGACAGGAATCGAACCTGTAACCCCCGCCTTAGAAGGGCGGTGCTCTATCCAGTTGAGCTACGGGCACAATTCATTCGGCAAACCAACATGACTTCTTGCTACTTGAACCTGGTCGGGGTGGAGAGATTCGAACTCCCGACATCCTGGTCCCAAACCAGGCGCGCTACCAGGCTACGCTACACCCCGAGAGCGCGGCATTATACAGGCCGAGCGCGAAAAATCAATTTTGATTGTGAGATTTTTTCGTGATCTGCGGCATTGCCAGCATCAGGTAGTAAACCATTGACCACAGCGTCAATATTGCCGCCAGGTAGATCAGCATTGTCCCCCAGCGCAACGTCGAGATACCAAATAATGGCTCCTGATACAACAAAAACAGGATGGCAATCATCTGGAACGCGGTTTTGAACTTGCCCAGCATGGACACCGCTACACTCTTGCTTTCCCCAAGCTGCGCCATCCATTCGCGCAAGGCCGAAATGGTGATTTCACGACCGATAATGATAAAGGCGATGAAAACGTCGACCAGATTCAGTTTGACCAGCACGATCAGCGCCGCCGCCACCATCAGCTTATCCGCCACCGGATCAAGAAAAGCGCCAAAAGCAGAACCCTGGTTCAATGCACGCGCCAGATAGCCGTCCAGCCAGTCACTAACCGCTGCCAGCCAGAAAATAAAGGTACTGATCAGATGCTTGTGGTGCAAGCTGAGCGCTTCGTCCGATACATAGAACACCGCGACGAACACGGGGATCATCAGTATCCTGAACCAGGTCAGCAGATTCGGTATGTTCAGCGGCATCGTTAATGTAAGTGCTGGTAAATTTTTTCAGCAACAAATATTTTATTAATGGAGTTGCTGGTAAATCTTTTCAGCAAGCAGGGGACTGATCCCCTCCACTCGCGCCAATTCTTCTACGCTGGCTTGTTGTACGCCCTTCAGTCCACCGAAGTGGGTCAGCAGGTTGCGGCGCCGTTTCTCGCCTACCCCTTCGATATCTTCCAGCGAAGAAGCGGTTCGCGCTTTACCGCGCTGGGCACGGTGGCCGCTGATGGCAAAACGATGCGCCTCATCGCGTACTTGCTGGATCAGATGCAGGGCAGGACTATCCGGAGGTAATTGTAGCGGCTTTTCCACATCGGGTCGTAACAATTGTTCCATACCCGGCTTGCGTTCAACGCCTTTGGCCACGCCGACCAGCGCAATGTCGGAAAGCCCGAATTC
>CAYOJU010000298.1:1432-2888 GCA_964404355.1 uncultured Sideroxydans sp.
TGCGTTCAACGCCTTTGGCCACGCCGACCAGCGCAATGTCGGAAAGCCCGAATTCCGTCATGACCTCCACCGCCATGCCCAACTGCCCGGCACCTCCGTCGATCAGAATCAGGTCCGGGCGCTTGCCCTCTCCTGCCTGCAATTTCTGGTAGCGGCGCTGCAAGGCCTGTTTCATGGCTGCGTAATCGTCCCCGGGGGTGATGCCGTTGATGTTGTAGCGTCGGTATTCCTGCGGACGTATGGCCATTTCGTCATACACCACGCAGGAAGCCACGGTCGCTTCGCCCATGGTGTGGCTGATATCGAAACATTCGATGCGTTTCAGATCGGGCAACGACAAGACCGAACGTAAAGCGTCCAGGCGCAGGGTCTGTCCGGCCTGCAATCCAGCCTGCCGGCGCAATGCCAACAGCGCATTGGCCTGGGCCATTTCCAGCCACTGCCGCCGCTCCCCAGTCACCGCGTGGCGTATCTGCACCTTGTGTCCGGCCTGTTCGCTCAACAACTGTTCCAGCGCCTCATCGACAATCTCGATACTGGTGATGATCAGCGGTGGCACACTGCTCTCCAGGTAATGCTGCGCCAGAAAGGCTTCCAGTACTTCGTTGCTGTCCTGCCCCTGCACGTTCTGCGGAAACATGGGCTTGTCGCCCAGATGCCGTCCACCGCGAACAATCGCCAGATTCAGGCACAGCGCACCTTCCGCTTCGACCACTGCAACAATATCGGCATCGGTCTCGCGCCCGCTTTCCACGAATTGCTTTTCCTGCACCGTGTGCAATGCCTGCAACTGGTCGCGCAGCGCCGCCGCATGTTCGTACTGCATGGCTTCAGCCGCCTGTTCCATCGCGGTGCGCAGACGCTGCTCCACTTCATCGAATTTGCCCTGTAACAACAACCCGGCATTGCGCACGTCAGTCGCGTAGTCCCCGGGACTGATCAGGCCGACGCAGGGTGCGCTGCAACGGTGTATCTGGTGCAGCAGGCAAGGCCGCGTGCGGTTGTTGAATACACCCTCCTCGCAGGTACGCAGTTTAAATACCTTCTGCAGGAGGTTGATGCTGTCCTTTGCCGCCTGCGCATTTGGATAGGGGCCGAAGTATTGATTGCGCTTGTCGGCTGCGCCGCGATAATAGGTCAGTCGCGGCGAAGGACTGCCGGTCAACACGATATAGGGATAGGACTTGTCGTCGCGGAACAGGATGTTGTAACGCGGCTTGAGCGACTTGATGAGGTTGTTCTCCAGCAGCAACGCTTCCGCCTCGGAACGCGTCACCGTCACCTCGATGCGCGCGATATGCGACACCATCAGGCGGATGCGCGGCGAAAGGTTGCTCTGTTGGAAATAAGAGCCGACGCGTTTCTTCAGCTGGTTGGCCTTGCCGACATATAACACCTGACCAGCCTCGTCCAGCATGCGATACACCCCCGGCTGCAGGGGCAGCGAGGCGACAAA
>CAYOJU010000299.1:0-2880 GCA_964404355.1 uncultured Sideroxydans sp.
GTGCATAATCTGCAGATCATGAATCCGGTGGAACTGGAAACCGCATTGAACCAAATGGCGGGTGTGGTGACCAATGGCCTGTTCGCGCGCCGCGCGGCGGACGTGCTGCTGCTGGGTACGCCGGACGGCGTGAAAACGCTCAAAGCGTGACCCGGTAACAAAAGCTTAACGATGCATCAGTAACATTCGTCATTTGCAATAATTTTTAAGGAAACATCATGGCCGGTAGCGAACATACCTCGAAACAATTCGATGCGGAACTGGAAGCGGTACGCGCGCGCGTACTGCAGATGGGCGGGCTGGTCGAGAGCCAGATTCGCCTGGCAATCGAATCGTTGATCACCGGCGATGTGGCGCTGATGAACCGCGTGATCGAAGACGATCACCGCGTGAACGCACTGGAAGTCGAGATTGATGAAAGCTGCAACCGCATACTCGTGCGCCGTCAACCTGCAGCGGGCGACTTGCGCATGGTGATGACCGTCATCAAGACCATCACCGACCTGGAGCGCATCGGCGACGAGGCCGAAAAGATCGCGCGCATGGCCAAGCTGCTGTCGCAGAAGGAGCGCTTGTACCTGCCGCGCTACAACGAGATCAAGCATGCGTCCGATATCGCACTGGACATGTTGCGCAAATCGCTGGATGCCTTTGCCCGACTCGATCTGGCGACGGCCGCACAGGTGGTGCGCCAGGACGAGCAGGTGGATGAAGAATTCCGTTCCATCATGCGTTATCTCATCACTTTCATGATGGAAGATCCTCGCACCATTTCCACCTCGCTGGAAATCCTGTTTGTGGCCAAGGCCATCGAGCGTATCGGCGACCATGCCAAGAACATGTCCGAGTATGTGGTGTACATGGTCAAGGGACGCGATGTGCGTCATGTTACCGTCGAGGAAATCGAGCGCGAGGTTCAGCAATAATCTCCGGCTTTCCCGTGCAACAACAATCCATCCTCGCTGCAGTCGATCTCGGATCCAACAGTTTTCGCCTGCAAATCGCCCGCGTCGAAAATGACCAGCTCTACATGCTGGACGGGCTGCGCGAGGCAGTGCGCCTGGCCGCCGGGCTGACCGACGACAAGCGCCTCGACAAGGCCGCCCAGCAACGCGCACTGGCCTGTCTGCAACGTTTCGGAGAGCGTCTGCGCGGTTTGCCGCGCGAAGCGGTGCGTGCGGTAGGGACCAACTCTCTGCGCGTCGCCAAGAATGCACCGGAATTTTTGCTGCAAGCCGAAGCGGCGCTTGGCTTTCCCATTGATGTCATCGCCGGGCGCGAAGAAGCGCGTCTCATCTATCTCGGTGTCGCACGCGCCCTGCCGCAATCGGAAAGCAAACGGATGGTGATGGATATCGGCGGCGGTTCCACCGAATTCATCATCGGCACCGGCATGCAGCCGCACAAACTGGAAAGTTTGTACATGGGCAGCGTCAGTTACAGCGTGCGCTATTTTCCCGACGGCAAGATCAACAAATCCAACCTCAAGCAGGCCGAACTGGCCGCGCGCAGCGAAGTGCAGGCCATCACCTCCGAGTTTTCCACCGGCCATTGGGATATTGCGTTCGGCTCTTCCGGCACGGCGCGCGTGCTGTGCGACATTCTCGAGCAGAACGGCTACAGCGATGGCGACATTACGCGCAAAGGGCTGGAATTGTTGCGCGAACACTTGCTCAAGGCGGGGGATGTAAACAAACTGGACCTGGATGGCCTGAAGCCGGACCGCGTGCCGGTTCTGCCTGGCGGCTTTGCCATCATGTATGCCGCCTTCTGCGAACTCGGCATAGAGCGCATGCAACCCGCGCTTGGGGCTCTGCGCGAAGGGTTGCTCTACGACCTGATCGGACGCTTCCACCACAACGATATGCGCGAAGTGACGGTGCAACAGTTCATGCGCCGTTATCACGTGGATATCCGCCAGGCGGCTCGCGTGGCGCATCTGGCAGATTTGCTGGCAAGGCAATTCCTGGAAGGGCTGGTCGACGACGAAGCATCAAACTTGCTTGCCTGGGCGGCGAGACTGCACGAGATTGGCATCAGCGTGGCGCACAGCGGCTACCACAAGCACTCCGCTTACATCCTCGCCAACGCGGACATGCCGGGCTTTTCCAGAACCGAGCAGAGCTACCTGAGTCTGCTAGCGCTGGCGCATCGCGGCAATATGGAAAAGCTGCGCGGCAAGCTGGATACATCGGAAAAATTGGCCCAGGTAATGGCACTGCGGCTGGCCGCGCTGATCTACCGCAACCGTGGCGATGTCGAACTGCCCCCGATGCAGTGCCATTTCAGCGGCACCAAGTTCCACCTTGCACTTGCACCCGGCTGGCTGGTGCAAAATCCGCTCACCGAAGCTGCGCTGCTGGAAGAAATGAAGCAGTGGAAAGGCCTCGGCGTAAACATGCAAGTTGTCGAAGGATGAGGCAGAATTCGCAACTGCAGTTAATGTCAGCAACCAACTGGAGGAGTCTGTAATGAAGCAACTCAGAATTGTTCTAATCAGCATGATCATCGGCGTACTCATCGGCATGGCCCTGGGCGTCAACATCGGCCGCAACAAGCCTCTGCTTTCCAACCCTCTGGCAAAAGAGTCCCTGGTGGATCGCGCCAAGGATTTGGGCAACGAAACGTTGGAGAAGAGCGGCAAGGCACTGGAAAAGACCGGCCAGGCACTGCAGGACAAAGCGAAGTAATTTTTTTACTCCCTTCGCCCGCGAGCCAGACTGTTACAGCAGGCCAAGGTCCGGGTTCGCGGACGTCGGCTGTCCCACGTGCTAAACTCCGTTCCGAAGCTGGCTAGACAGTCGCTGCACACTTTAATGCTGTGCAGAGGAAAGTCCGGGCTCCACAGAGCAGGATGCCGGTTAACGACCGGACGCCGTG
>CAYOJU010000300.1:0-2873 GCA_964404355.1 uncultured Sideroxydans sp.
GTCGCCATTCGCGCCTTCGACCCCTGCCTCTCCTGCGCTACCCACGCGCTGGGCAAGATGCCGCTGGAAGTGGAACTGCTGGATGCAGAAGGTGACCGGGTCGATGTACTGACACGTTCATCCGACGGCTCGTTCTATTCCGCGGCCTGATGGTCTCCCCCTTCCTCGTCTTTGCCATCGGCAACGAATCGCGCGGCGACGATGCGCTGGCCCCGCTGCTCGTGCGCCAACTTGCGTCAGAAGGTCTGAGTTCCTATGTCGAACTGATTGAGGATTACCAGTTGCAGGTGGAGCATGTCACAGACCTTGCAGGACGTTCTACTGTGCTGTTTGTCGATGCGGACATGTCCTGCGAGGCACCGTTCCAGTTCTCTGAAATCTCCGCAGCCATGGACAATAGCTACACCAGCCACGCCATGACGCCGTTTGCGCTGTTGCACACCTACCGGCAGGTATACGGAACGGACGCGCCGAGTTGCTTTCTGATGCGCATACGCGGTTACGGTTTCGAACTGGGGGAAAGCCTGAGCAAGGAAGCGGCGGCCAATCTGGCGCTCGCGACAGCTGAAGTTCGCTTATGGCTGACCTACCTGCCCCCGCCGCCTCGTCGCAAGAATTGATTCCAGCCTAAAGACGCTGTCGTACAGCTTCGAACAAGCACACCGCCGTCGCTGCAGCGGCGTTCAGTGATTCGACTTTCCCCGGCATGGGAATGATGAAGTGTTGCTGCGCCTTATCCAGCAAGGCTGACGACAATCCTGCCCCTTCATTGCCGATGGCGAACGCGAGTTTGCCGCGCAGGTTGCTGTCATACAGGGATTTTTCGGCCAGCAACGATGCCGCCATCACCTTGCCGGTGAATTCGGCGGCAACCTTGATCAAGTCAGCCGATTCGGCAATGCTCAACACAAAATGCCCGCCCATTCCGGCGCGCAATACCTTGGGCGACCACGCATCGGCACAGCCAGGCGACAGGAATACCGCATCGCAACCTGCGGCAGCAGCCGACCTCAGGATGGAACCAAGGTTGCCCGGGTCCTGAATATCCTCCACCAACAAGGCAAACTGGGCATGTGCAACTTCTACCCGGGAAGATGGAATCGCAGCCAGCGTCAACAAACCGTTGGGGGTTTTTAGTTCGGAAAGCTGGGAGAACAACGCATCGTCAAGCTGTGTTTGCGCCACATCGGCGCAGTCTCCAAGCAACGCGATGACCTCGTCATTTTGCAACGCCGCCTCATTGACCAGCAGATGTTCCGGCTTGCCGCCGGCATCCAGGAAAGCTCGCAGCAGATGCGGTCCGTCGAGCAGGGTCTGCCCTGCTTCGCGCCGCTCGCGGCCGGATGAGGAAAGTTTATGCACCGACTTGAAGAACGGATTGTCGCGCGAAGAGATACGCTTGATCGCAAACATCAGGCAGCGGAGTTGGGTTCCGGCTCGGATTCCGCCGTAGCAGACTCTGCCACTTCGGGTCCATCTTTTGCCGGCTCATCCACAATGCCCGCTTCCAGCAAGGTGCCCATTTCTTCCAGCGCAGGCAGTTCCTGCAAGGAGCGCAGGTTGAGGTCGTCCATGAATTGCGGCGTGGTCGCATACAGCGCGGGCTTGCCCGGCGTATCGCGCGTGCCGATACTCTCGACCCAGCCGCGCGCTTCCAGCGTTTTGAGTACTTGCGTGGACACTGCCACACCGCGGATTTCTTCGATGTCGCCGCGCGTGACCGGCTGGCGGTAGGCAATGATCGCCAGGGTTTCCAGCACGGCACGCGAATAGCGCGGCGGCTTTTGCGGATTGAGTTTATCCAGATGCTGCTGCATCTCGGGACGCGCGCGGAAACGCCAGCCGCTGGCAACACGGTTCAGTTCGACGCCGCTGTCGGCGTACTTGTCCGCCAGTTGTTGCAACAGCTCTTCCACGAACCGGGTCTCGATGGAAATGTCGCTCAGGCGTTTCAACTCGGAGTTGGAAATCGGCTCCTGCGAGGTCAGCAAAGCCGCTTCGAAGATGCGCAACAGCTGCTCGCTATCCACTGCATGCTCGGTCTCAACAACGTCAGTTCCTTCTACGCGTTCACCCTCTACCGCTACGGGCGAGGGGAGCTGGTGTGTCTCACTCGGCAGTGATTGCTCGACTGGTTCGGACATAGATATTCCCCAAGGTTTCAGTTTGTGTGATCTCGACCATGTTTTCCTTGGCGAGTTCGAGGATGGCGATGAAGGTGACGACCAGTACCGGAATGCTGGCACCCTGTTCGAACAGGCTGTCGAACGATACAAAATCGGTATCGCGTAACAGGCGCAGCACTTTGGTCATCTGCTCGCGCACCGACAGTTCTTCGCGGCGCACCCGGTGATGCGCGTTGACCCTGGCCCGCGTGAGCAACGCCAGCCAGGCATGGCGCAGGTCTTCGACAGTAACATTGGGCAGACGCTCGATCACCGTGCGTTCGATCAACACCTGCACCAGCTCGAAATCCCGTCCCGCTTGCGGGACTTCGTTGATTCTCTGCGCGGCCAGTTTCATCTGCTCATATTCGAGCAGACGGCGCATCAGTTCGGCGCGCGGATCTTCGGCGCTTTCTTCCTCGCTCGCCTTGGGCGGACGCGGCAGCAGCATGCGCGACTTGATCTCAATCAGCACCGCAGCCATCAGCAGGTATTCGGCGGCCAGTTCCAGGCGATGTTGCTGCATCGCCTCGATGTAGACCATGTATTGCTTGGTCAGAGACGCCATCGGAATATCGAGCACGTCGAGGTTATGCTTGCGAATCAGATACAGCAACAGATCGAGCGGCCCCTGGAATGATTCCAGCACGACCTCCAGCGCATCCGGCGGAATGTAGAGATCCAGCGGCATCTCCATCATCGGCTCGC
>CAYOJU010000301.1:0-2866 GCA_964404355.1 uncultured Sideroxydans sp.
AGGCGGCGCTGAATCTGCGCGCGGCGCGGCAGGAATTGATTGCGTCCAACATAGCCAATGCCGATACGCCGAACTACAAGGCGAGGGACATCGATTTTACGAGTGCCCTGCAAGGGGCATTGCAGGGGAGTAGCGAGAAGCTGGTCGTGGCGACGACTGCACCGGGCCATCTGTCGGGAACGACGGGGGACAGCGTGATGGGTGCGCCGGTGATGTACCGCAAGCCCGTGCAACCGAGTGCGGACGGCAATACGGTGGATATGGATGTGGAGCAGGCGCAGTTTGCCGACAACGCATTGCGTTATGAGGCCAGCGTGCGTTTCGTTAGCGATGAAGCAAAAGATGTGCTGGCAGCATTACAAGGGTGAATAACAGATTGCCTTTCTCGTTTGTCCCCTCGCCCGCAAGCGGGAGAGGGTTAGGGTGAGGGGCTTTTGGTGTTAAGGAGGAATCATCATGTCATTGTTCAATATTTTCAATATCGCCGGTTCCGCCATGACGGCGCAATCGCAACGGCTCAACGTGGTGGCGAGCAACCTTGCCAACGTCGACAGCGCCACCGGTCCGGATGGCAAGCCGTATCATGCCAAACAGGTGGTGTTCAGCACTGTGCCAACCGCGGGGCAGACTGGCGCTGGCGTCAAGGTCTCGGCGGTGGTGGAAGATACTTCGCCGATGAAAGTGGTGTACGACCCCAAACATCCGATGGCGGACGCGCAGGGCTATGTGACCCTGCCCAATGTAAATCCGGTGGACGAGATGGTGAACATGATCTCGGCATCGCGGTCATACCAGAATAATGTGGATGTGATGAATACATCCAAGACGCTGCTGCTCAAGACGCTCACCATCGGACAATAAAGGAGATAAATCATGACCACTTCCGTACAAAGCAGTACTTCATCTACTGTTGCGGCAGCCACCGCGGCGGCATCTTCGCAACTGGCGGCGACCCAGGATCGGTTCCTGACGCTGTTGGTGACGCAGCTACAGAATCAGGATCCGCTCAATCCGATGGACAACTCGCAAGTTACTTCGCAGATGGCACAGCTTTCCACGGTGAGCGGAATCAATCAGTTGAATGCGACGGTGCAGGCGCTGAGTGCCAGCATGACATCTGCGCAGTCCCTGCAGGCGACTTCGATGATCGGCCATGCTGTGCTGGTGCCGGGCAATCAGATTGCAATGGCGAAAGGCAGCTCCAATGCCGCGGTGGAATTGAGCCAACCGGCAGACAAGCTTACCGTGACCATCTCGGATGCCAAGGGGAATGTGGTGCGCACCTTGCAGCTTGGATCACAGAAGGCAGGGATCGTCGACTTCCAGTGGGATGGCAAGGACGACAGCGGTACGACGCTGGCGGACGGCACCTATAACTATGCAGCATCGGCCGTGCTGGGCAGCAGTACGAGTACGCCGACGGCCCTGACGTACGGCCTGGTGAACAGCGTTTCCCTGACTTCAGGGGTGGCGCAATTGAACGTTGGAAATATGGGTGATATTGCGCTGGATGCAGTTCGCCGCATCTTGTGATGGCTCGTGTGCCCTGTTTTTCCGGGCGTGTGATGAATGTTAAATAGGAGGTTGTCATGGGTTTCGAACAAGGTCTGAGTGGTCTGAATGCTGCATCCAAAAGTCTGGATGTGATTGGCAACAACGTTGCGAACTCCAGCACGGTCGGTTTCAAGGAATCGCAGGCGCAATTCGCCGATGTCTATGCCAGTTCGATGGCAGGTTCCAGCGGCGGGCAGGCCGGTATTGGTGTCAGGGTCGCGACCGTGGCGCAGCAGTTCAGCCAGGGCAATATCACGACCACGAACAATTCGCTGGATATGGCCATCAGTGGCAGCGGCTTCTTTCGCATGGACAACAACGGGTCGATTACCTATTCCCGCAACGGTCAGTTCCAGTTGGACAAGAACGGTCTTATCGTCGATAACCAGGGAAACAAGTTGACCGGTTTCCTGCCGAATGCGGCGGGCGTAATCGTGGCGACGACACCTGCCGACATTCAAATATCTACTGCCGATTTGCTGCCCAGACCGACTGCAAACGTTACGGCGGGGCTTAATCTGGATGCACGTTTGACCCAGCCTGCGGTAGCTCCGTTCAATCCAAACAACTCCGCAACTTTTAACAATTCCACGTCTTCGACGATCTATGACAGCCTGGGCGGCGCTCATACCGCCTCGCTATATTTCGTCAAGGGTGCGGTAGCGAATAACTGGAGCGCCTACTTGACCGTGGACGGGACGCAGGTTGGCGCGGGAGCGTTGACTCCGATGACCTTTAGCACCAGTGGCGTCTTGACTGCACCGGTGGCGGCGGTGACTTCGGCATCGTTTACTCCGACCGGCGGCGGTGCTCCGCAAACCCTGGCTTTCGATTTTGCAGGCACGTCCCAGTTCGGCAGTTCCTTCGGCGTCAATTCACTAAGTCAGGACGGTTACACCTCGGGCCATATGACTGGCTTCAGTACCGGTTCGGATGGCATCGTGACCGGACGCTATTCCAACGGACAGACCAAAACGCTGGCGCAAGTGGTGCTGGCCAACTTCAGCAACGACCAGGGTTTGCAGCCTTTGGGCAACAACCAATTTGCGGAAACATCCACCTCGGGTACCCCGCTGGTGGGTGTGCCGGGATCGGCAAGCCTGGGCTTGTTGCAAACCTCGGCAACGGAAGACTCCAATGTCGATCTGACTGCCGAGCTGGTGAACATGATCACCGCACAGCGTGCGTACCAGGCGAATGCGCAGACGATCAAGACACAGGATCAGATATTGCAGACGATCGTCAACCTGCGTTAAGCGGATTAGGGCGAGGAGAACGACATGGACAGGCTGATCTACACCGCGATGACAGG
>CAYOJU010000302.1:0-2857 GCA_964404355.1 uncultured Sideroxydans sp.
GGGTTGGCATAAACCTTGTATTGCTTGTGCACCTCGGCATCGGATGAACGCCCCAGCTCGATTTCCTGCTGCTCGGACATCATCACGAAATCCTGCTTGCCGCTGACCGGATTGGACGCGCATCCGCTCAAGGTGAGAGCGGTGACGGCGGTCATAAGAGCGATGAAAATACGCATGATGACGGTCCTGAAAAGAAAAAGGCAGCGAAGGCTGCCTTTTGATCTCTGCGCTTAACGAAGTTCCATCAAGCGGCGGTTTTGGCGCCAGTGTTGTACTTGCTGCGGAACTTCTCGATACGGCCCGCGGTGTCCACGATCTTCTGTGTGCCGGTGTAGAACGGGTGGCACTCGGAGCAGACTTCAACGTGCAATTCCGGCTTGCTCATTGTAGAGCGGGTTTTAAACTTGTTGCCGCAGCTGCATGTCACTGCGATCTCTTTGTATTCAGGGTGAATGGCGGCTTTCATTTTGTCTTCCTTGCTAAAGTTAGGCGCGGCTTTTGTACGCGCACGGATCCCGTTAAGGGGGCGCATTATCCATAAAAAGAGGGGGTTGGGCAAATCCTTTTATTTTGTATAAGGGCGCATTCTGCGCATGGGTACCGCCCCCAAGTTACTGAGCAATTGCAGTTTTACTGAATCTGCCCGCGTTCGACGCTGATGCCGACCAGTTTGCAGTTGCGGATGGCTTGCAGTTTGGCGACGCTGACCTTGACCCAGGGAGCATTGAAATCCTTGAGAATGATCTGGGCGATGTGCTCGGCCAGCGATTCCAGCAGGGAAAAATGGCCGTTGCTCAGGACGGTCTGGATGTGTTGCGCAACCTGGGCGTAGTCCAGCGCGTCCTTGATGTCGTCGCTCTGGCAGGCGCGGCTGTTCGGCAGGGCGATGTCGAGGTCGAGCTGCAGCGTCTGCGGTACGCGCTTTTCCCACTCATATATGCCGATGAGGGTGACAACTTTGAGTTCGCGTAGAAAAATGATGTCCATATAAGGTGTGTGGCCGGTCGTTTGGTGGCAATGGCGCATTCGAGTAAAATTCGCCGCTTCGTATTTTAAGGTATTACCAGATGACCCCACTAATCTTTGTTGTATGCGCCTACCTGATCGGTTCGGTCTCTTTTGCGGTGCTGATGAGCAAGGCGTTCGGTCTCGCCGACCCGCGTTCTTATGGTTCCGGCAATCCCGGCGCTACCAATGTGTTGCGCAGCGGCAAGAAAGCAGCTGCGGCGCTGACTTTGATCGGCGATGCGGCAAAAGGCTGGCTGGCGGTTTTTCTGGCAATCCGTTTTGCGCCGCATGATGCGCAGGGTTTGATGATCGTTGCCCTGGTTGCGTTGGCGGTTTTCCTCGGTCATGTATTCCCGATCTTTCTGAAGTTCAAGGGGGGCAAAGGCGTGGCGACAGCGCTAGGGGTGTTGCTGGCAATAAGTCTTTGGATGGGTTTGTTTGTGTTGTTCACCTGGTTACTGGTGGCAGTGGTGTTTCGCTATTCCTCGTTGGCTGCCTTGGTGGCGGCGATCATGGCTCCGGTATTTGCCATGTTGGTCAAACAGCATGGCGAATATTTGCGTCCCGAGTTGGTGCTTGCCATCGCGATCATGTCCATGCTGCTGATCTGGCGGCACAAGGGCAACATCCAGAATCTGATGACGGGCAAGGAAAGCAAGATCGGCAGCAAAAAGACTGATTCTCAGTCGGCGTAATTTATTTCCCGCAAGTCCCAGCGCGGCTTGACGTTGAAGCGGTAGTCGCGTTGCGCTGGTTGATGTTGCAATCGCATTGCGCCAGCGAAGGCGATCATTGCACCGTTGTCGGTGCAGAACTCCAGATCGGGGTAGAACACCTTGCCGCCGCGCTTGCCGATGATTTCGTTCAGGCGGCTGCGCAACAACTGGTTGGCTCCCACGCCTCCCGCCACGACCAATTGAGTCAGACTGCTTTGCGCAAGCGCGGACAATGCCTTGCTGGCCAGAACGTCCACGATGGCCTCCTGTGCGGCATGTGCAATGTCGGCACGAGTCTGTTCATCTGTTTCATTCTGTTGTGTGAGTGTAAGCACTGCTGTTTTTAGCCCGCTGAAGCTGAAATCCAGATCGCCGCTGTGTAACATCGGACGCGGCAATTTGAAACGTCCGGGTGTACCACGCAGTGCAAGTTTGGCCAGCAATGCTCCGCCCGGATAATCCAGTCCCAGAAGTTTTGCGCTCTTGTCGAACGCTTCGCCCGCCGCGTCATCCACGGATTCACCCAATAAGGTGTAACGACCCACACCGTCCACGCGCATTAGTTGCGTGTGTCCACCCGATACTAATAATGCGACGAATGGAAACTCCGGTGCCGGTTTGGAGAGCAATGGAGAAAGCAGATGTCCTTCCAGATGGTGGACGCCGATGGTGGGAACGCCTAGCGTGTAGGCAAGTGCGCAGGCAACGCTTGAACCGACCAGCAAGGCGCCGGAGAGGCCGGGGCCTTGCGTATAGGCAATCGCATCGATGTCATTGAGAGCGCATCCGGCTTTTTGCATGACGCTGCGTATCAGTGGCAACGCGTAGCGCACGTGATCGCGCGAAGCGAGTTCAGGGACGACACCTCCGTACTCATTATGTAATGCTATTTGCGAGTGCAGCGTGTGAGCCAGCAGTCCGCGCTCGGTGTGATACAGCGCAATGCCGGTTTCGTCGCAGGAAGACTCAATGCCCAATATCAATTTCACGATGCGTTTTTCGCGGCTGTTTTTCGAGAGACGCATTGTACGTTTCACCCACATGGCAGCGCGAGCGCACATTAATGTGAATATTTCTTTACAAAACGCTTGACGGGAAGTTCGCCGTCTATATAATGCGCACCTCTTCGCGGC
>CAYOJU010000303.1:0-2846 GCA_964404355.1 uncultured Sideroxydans sp.
TTAACTTGCTCGAGGAGGAGACTACTGTGGAAGCTACGCAAGCGACACCAGTAAAGTACGATATGGAAGTCGTCCGATGGTTCACCATCGCGGCTGCCATCTATGCAGTCGTCGGTACGCTAGTCGGTGTGATTATTGCATCTGAATTGGCATTTCCGTTTATCAACATGGATATTCCCTACATCACTTTCGGACGTCTGCGTCCGCTGCACACCAATGCGGTGATTTTTGCATTCGGTGGCTGTATTTTGATGGGGAGTGCCTTCTACATGGTGCAACGCACCGGTGCTACCAAGTTGTGGAGCAACGGTTTGGCATGGTTCACCTTCTGGGGCTGGAACCTGATCATCGTGCTGGCAGTGGTTTCTCTGCCGTTGGGCATGACTGAAGGTAAAGAGTATGCAGAACTGGCATGGCCGATCGACATTCTGATCGCTGTGGTATGGCTGTCCTTCGGCTTCAACCACATCATGACGATTGGGATCCGCAAGACATCCCATATCTATGTTTCCAACTGGTTTACCGTTGGCGCGATCGTAATGATCACTTACCTGCATGTGGTTAACAGCTTGGCAATCCCCGTCAGCCTGACCAACTCCTACTCTATCTACACAGGCGTTCAAGACGCGATGGTGGAATGGTGGTATGGCCACAATGCGGTGGGTTTCTACCTGACCGGCGCATTCCTGGGCATCATGTACTACTTCGTTCCCAAGCAAGCGAATCGTCCCGTGTTCTCGTATCGCCTGTCCGTGTTGCACTTCTGGGCGCTGACGTTCGGCTATGTTTGGCTGGGCGCGCACCACCTGCAATACACTGCATTGCCTGACTGGACTGGTTCCCTTGGCGCTGCTGTCTCCCTGGCGATGATCATCCCGTCCTGGGGCGGTGCGATGAACGGTATGATGACCTTGTCCGGCGCATGGGACAAGCTGCGTACCGACTACATCCTGCGCTTCCTCGTTGTGGCTCTGGCGTTCTACGCGATGTCCACATTCGAAGGTCCGGTGATGTCCATCAAGTCCGTTAACGCTCTGTCTCACTACACTGACTGGACTGTTGGTCACGTGCACTCCGGTGCTCTGGGCTGGATGGCGATGGTTGCCTACGGCGCGATCTACCACATGGTCAAGAAGCTGTGGGGCGTGGACAAGATGTACTCCGAAGGTCTGGTGAACGTCCACTTCTGGTTGGCGACTATCGGTACCGTGGTCTACATCGTTTCGATGTGGGTTTCCGGCATCATGCAGGGCCTGATGTGGCGTGATTATGACGAGTACGGCACATTGACCTATACCTTCGTTGAGTCTGTTTCCGCGATGCATCCGTACTACATGATGCGTATGGTCGGCGGCCTGATCTTCAACATCGGAACAATCATCGCCTTGTTCAACATCGTGATGACCGTGCGTCAGGCGAGCGCTCTGCGCTCTTCCGGTGCCGTTCCCGCTAAAGCATAAGGAGTGAGACATGTCTGATCACGACAAAATCTATTCAACCAAATTTCAGGACAAGATTGAGCGCAGTACCGTTCTGTTGTTTGTGCTAACCGCGCTGGCAGTGGCGGTCGGCGGTATTGTGGAAATCGTTCCATTGTTCTATTTGCCCAACACTGCGATGTGTGCAGGTGCTTTGGGTGGAACCGATCCAACTTGTAACGGAACTCAACATAAGGACAAAGCAGGTAACGCTATCCCTATGGACAAAATCGTCTGGAATCCGGCGACTTCAGCGCACAAAACGCTGGAAGACTGGGCTCCTGGTGACGGAGTTCGTCCTTACAAGCCTCTGGAATTGGCTGGGCGTGCAATTTACATCCGCGAAGGTTGCTACCTGTGTCACTCGCAGATGATTCGTCCGTTCCGTGATGAAAAGGATCGCTACGGTCACTACTCGATCGCTGAAGAGTCCATGTACGATCACACTTATCAGTGGGGTTCCAAGCGTACCGGTCCGGATCTGGCCCGCGTCGGCGGCAAGTACTCGGATGAGTGGCATCGTCGTCACCTGAGCCATCCTCGCGATGTGGTACCTGAGTCCGTCATGCCGAACTATTTCTGGCTGGCTGACAGCAATGTCAACGTGGCAGAGACAGTGCAAACCATGAAAGTCATGACCATTATGCCTTTCAACCCGGTACCGAAGACTATCTACACGGATGCTTACATTGACGGTGCTGCCGCGCAGCTGGAAGGCAAAACCGAGATGCAAGCCTTGATTGCTTTCCTGCAAGGTCTGGGGAACCACGTCAAGTTCGAAGAGGGTGTGAACTACCGTGACTAAGCTGATGGGGTACCTTGGCATGGATGTGGCAACCATGACTACGAACGATTGGCTGGGCGTGTTTTACGTCATAGTCGCCGCGTTCGGCATGGCGGCGGTCTATTTCATGGTATTCCGTCCTGCTAACAAGGCCAAGTTCGAGTCCCAGCGCAGTATGGCGCTGGATGACGATGACCCTATCAATATGGGAGAAAAAAGATGAGTGATAAACACGATGTAGGTGGCGTGACGACAACAGGTCACGTTTGGGACGATGACTTGGCAGACTTTGCCAATCAACCCCCGAAGTGGTGGATGCTGGGTCTTACTGCCAGTGCGATTTGGTGTGTGGTGTACTTTCTGTACTACCCGTCCTTTCCGCTGTCCAATATGCACAGCTTCTTCAAGGGAATCGGTGGCTGGACTGCGATTTCCGAAATGGAAGCTGACAAGAGCCTGGTGGATGAAGTGCGCGGCAAGTATGAAGCCAAGCTGAAGGATATGACGCCTGCCGCAATTCTGGCCGACAGCGAGTTGACAGAGTATGTCACCCGTTCCGGCAAGGTGCTGTTCGGTGACAACTG
>CAYOJU010000304.1:0-2837 GCA_964404355.1 uncultured Sideroxydans sp.
TCCGCGTACGACGCCAGCATTCTCACCGCTTCGCGCGAGATGGCGGATTTCTTCGAGGCTGCGCTCGGTGGCGCAACAGGACAAGCGAAGATCTGTGCCAACTGGATCATCGGCGAAGTCAGTGCGCAGTTGAACCGCGACGGACTGGATATGACACAATGCCCGATCACCGCGCAACAACTCGGCGGCATGTTGCAGCGCATCGCAGATAACACCATTTCAAACTCCGGCGCGAAAGAAGTGTTCCGTACCATGTGGGCAGAAGGCGGCACTGCAGATGCGATCATCGAAGCCAAGGGTTTGAAGCAGGTTTCTGACAGCGGCGCCATCGAAGCGCTGGTAGATGAGATCATCGCCTCCAATGCGGACAAAGTGGCGGAATATCGCAGCGGCAAGGATAAATTGTTCGGTTTCTTCGTCGGTCTCGCCATGAAAGCCAGCAAGGGCAAAGCGAATCCGGCGCAGTTGAACGATGTTCTGAAGAAGAAACTGGCTGGTTAATCCAGTATCACATTTCTGGATTTATGCGGCGCTTTGCTGAACAAGGCGTCATATAACCAGTTCGGCAATCGCTTCATCACCCATCCCACCACCCCCATCTGCCACGGCACCACGGCGAACGATGTGCCGCTTGCAATGACGCGCGCCATGCGCTTTGCCGCCACGTCCGCATCCAGGATAAACGGCATGGAATAGGTGTTGATGTCGGTCATCGGCGTCTTGATGTAGCCGGGGCATACTGTCACCACCTTCACCCTGCTACCATGCATCTCGACGCGCAGACTTTCCAGGTACGAGATCGCGGCGGCCTTGGACGCGGAGTAGGCGCTGGAGCCGGGCAAACCGCGGAACCCCGCTACGCTGGCTATGCCCACCAGTGTTCCCTGTTTCGCTACGCGCATCGCCTTCAGAAACGGCTGAAAGGTTTTCACCATGCCCAGCACGTTGATGTCCATCACGTTCTGGAACACTGCCTCGTCTTCCACATATTCGGTCAGCGTACCGCGGCTCACCCCGGCATTGGCAATGACGATGTCCGGCACGCCGACGCGCGTCATGAAGTCAGCTGCAGCCTGCAGAATGGCAGAGGCATCGCGCACATCCAGTGCGTAACAAAATACTTTTTCCGGAAATTCGGCAGCGAGGGTTTGCAGCAATTCGCCGCGGCGGGCAAAGACGGCAACCGTAGCGCCGCGCTCAAGATAAAGGCGCGCGAGGGCCAGACCGATACCGCTCGACGCGCCTGAAATGACAACTTTCATTAATGCTTGCTGCGTTCCTTGCGCGCGATCTTGATGACTTCATCCAGCACGCGAACGGTTTCTTCCGGCTGCAGTTCGCTGATAATGTACTTGCCATCCACTGCAATCGTGGGGGTTCCACTTATACGGTAATTTATTACCATTTGATTGCTCTGGTTAATCTTGTTTCCCACAGCAAACGAGTTGTAGGCCGCATCGAACTTTGCGCGATCCACGCCGTGTTCGCCCACGAATTTGCTGATCATTTCTTCCCCGATCAGTTCTTTGTGATCCACATGCAAGGCCTTGAAAATCTCTCCGTGCAGGCGTTTGCTTTGGCCCAAAGACTCCAGTGCGTAATAGGTTCGTGCCATTGGCTCACTGGTCTCGCGGAAGATCACCGGGACGAATTGCAGATTGACATCCTTGGGCTTCTTCTTTTCCCAGGCGCTCAGCGGTCCGTACAAATGTTCGCAATGCGGACACTCGTAAAAAAAGAATTCAAGCACTTCGATTTTCGAACCGCTGCTGGTCGGCTGCGGCAAGCTCAATATTTTGTAATCCTTGCCCGCCACTACGTCAGCCTGTGCAAATCCCGCGCACAACAATGCCAAGACCGCAATCAACTGCCTGAAAAAACTCATGCTCATCTCCTTATCGAATCATTTTTTACCATCACTGGGCCTGCACCTGAGTGGCGATAATGCCGTTCTGCTTCAGCGCCGCGATGGTTTTGCCCGCTTCGCCGCCATTATACGGACCGAGGCGCACGCGATACCACACGCCTTTGTCCGGGATGTTTGCCGTCTGGATACTGGCCTCGAAGCCTGAGAACGCCAGTTTGGCTTTTAGTTTCTCGGCATCGCCCATATTCTGGAACGCTCCGGCCTGCACAAAATACATCTCTTTCGCTACGGCTGCGGGAGGAGTGTGCTGGGGTTTTACCGCGACCGGTTCTTTTGCCGGCTCTTTCGGTTTTGCCACATTTTTATGCGGCGTATTGTCCGGCTTGTCGGTCAGTACCTTGTAGAACTCGAAATGCTGCTTGGTCTCTGCCACACCGGAAGCGGCGGGAGTTGCAACTGCCGGAGCACTGGCCGCAAGCGGCGCGATTTGCGAAACCGCCTTGTGCTCCTTGTCTTTATTGGTAAAGGAGTTCTGTCTCTTTTCCATCACGTACCAGGCGACGGCGCCCGCCGCCACAATGCCAAGCACCATGCCGATAAAGACCCCTGCGAGAACTTTTCCTTTGCCTGCTCCGCCGCTCATGTTCTTTCCTTTATCCTGTTACATTTTCTCGGGTGCAGAAACACCCAGCAATGCCAATCCGTTCTTGATGATTTGAGCTACAGCGGCAATCAACGCCAACCGTGCCAGCTTGAGCTTCTCGTCCTCAACCAGGAAGCGCGAAGCATTATAGTAGCTGTGAAAATCGGCTGCCAATTCTTTGAGGTAAAAAGCAACCAGATGCGGGGCTAGGTCTTCGGCGGCCGTCTCGATCACCTGCGGGTAATCGATCATGCGCTGCAGCAATGCGGTTTCGTATTCGCTGTCCAGCACGCCAACATCGGCATGCAGCAAGGCTGTGCGCTCACC
>CAYOJU010000305.1:0-2819 GCA_964404355.1 uncultured Sideroxydans sp.
ATTTGAAAGATATATCTAGAGGGGCAAAGAAATGCCAGAAGTAAGCCTGGAGCATTTTTCGCGTGCTGCTGCTGATATCAGCGCACATGGTGACAACGACACACTTCCGTTTGATATTGATACACAGTTTATTTCGCATAAACAGCTTGAACTTGCTCGCTTGGCGTTCGCTTTCTTCGAGCAGCTACAAAGCGACAGTGAAAAAAATAGCACGCGAAAAATATCCGAACTCAGTGTTTTTAGCGAACGGCTTCTAGCGCCAACTGGGCCGACAGGCTTTCGCGTTGTAACGAAGATACATCCGTTCTGGAACATCTACTTCAACGGTCTCGGCATAGCAATTGGTGAAGCATTAGAAAACAGTCGAGACGGTCGGGTCTATTCTTACCGCTTCCTGCTCAACGGTGGTAATGAGTTGTTTGATAGAGCATCTTCGTGGAAAGCTTTCCGAGAAAAAACTGTTGCCGATGCTAAATCGTCGGGCGATGAAACAATCATTGTTCAAACCGATATTTCGAGTTTCTACGAACACATTTCGCATCACCATATTGAGAACTTTGTAGACGACCTGTTCCCCAACAATGGACGTATTGGCAATCAGGTAAATGCCCTCCTCAGCAAGTTCTCATCTGGCAGGTCATTTGGCCTCCCAGTCGGGGGGCAGTGCTCCCGAATTCTCGCAGAACTTTTCCTCAATTCAGTTGATCATCGAATGACGGGGGCCAGAATTCGATGGCATAGGTATGTCGATGACTATGTTTTGGTTGCTAGTTCTCATGCTGAAGCTTACAAGGCACTTGCCTTTCTTTCGCACGCGCTCGCCGATTACGGACTTACGCTGAATAAGACAAAGACCGTAATGCTTACGTCGAAGCATTATTCGGACTATGTAACGGCTCAACTAGGCAGCAATGACGACGAGGCTGGGAAACTTAGAGAGATTGATTTGCGCTTTGATCCCTATTCAGATACATCAGTCGAAGATTATGAGTCGCTGAAGCAAACCGTAGAGGGCCTTCAAGTCCATAAACTTCTAAACCGTGAGTTGGAAAAAGCCATCCCTGATACTTTTCTAGTAACGCAAATCGGGCGGACACTAAAGTTACAGGAACCTAACGTAGCAATTCAACTAGCGTCCACACTCCTCAACCAAGACAACCTTCACGCGTTCCGTGCATCGTGGCCGACCATCATGCGAGGAATCACAAATCTTCGCGCTTCTGAAGAATTTAACAGCATCTATTCAGAACTTGATCAGCTTCTGGATCTTATCCCTGAGCATTCTGCACATCTGCTACAGGCAGAAGCAGGTCTTCTCCATTATCTTCGGACGCTGAGGTTCGTGCGAACAACGAAAAGATCAGCCTTCGTCCAGAATATCTACGATACTACTCGTTCCGATACCGTCAGGAGGTCTTGCATTGATTGCTGGCGGCAGTGGAAAGACAGGGATGCTTTCACGTTCCTCCGAAATAGATGGAATGGGCTTAGCCCCGAGTGCCAGCGCATTGTGTGGCTATCCGCATCGGCTTTTGGTGATCAAGGTGAAGGATTCAAACGACAAATTAGGCCAAGCTTAAGTCAATCATGGAGACTTGGGATTGAGCACCACGGCGTTCCGAGTTATGCATCAATTTATCAGGAGTGGTGCGATGACGCTCAATCCTGCGAGTGACCCCAGAACAGTCGCACGCAACATCCCTGGTGCTTTTGACTCATTATTTCCTCAATTAACACCCAGTGTTGTCGCACATTTCAACCGAACGGCACGGCTGTCACCTTGCGCACCAATTCCCATTGAGATGGTGCAGGCGAGTAAGCTTAATAAAGCTATGCTGTTTGAACTCGGTTTCACGGTTGGTGAAAAACTGCTAGAGGGAAATACTATTGACTGGGATGATTGCTTGCGGGTTGCTATCGCTCGGCAGAAACGTTACTTCGATGCGCAAGTACCGAGTGAGCTTTCTGAGCTTGACAAAGTGGTTGCCGAAATGACCGGCAGAAACATCTCAACAATGATTGAGGAATTGGCCGCAGAACGTAACCATCCTATAAGGGCAACACCTGTCGTACCAGGTTTTCAGTGGATTTCGTCAGGACACGGTGATTTTGATATCGGCCCAACCCTCATAGAGGTAAAGTGCAGTAGTGGGAATTTTTCAGCTCCAGACTATCGGCAGGTAGTTATGTATTGGTTGCTCAGCTTTGCTGCATCGGTAGAAGACAATAGCTCAGAATGGTCTGAAGGAATATTGTTAAACCCACGTTCGGCGAAGTATGTGGCGTTCAAGCTTGACGACTTTTTGCGTGTAATAAGTGGTGGAAGAACAAAAGTGGAAATTCTTCAGCTTTTCTCTTCAATGGTAGGTACTCGCGATGTCAAATAAGTGCAAGAATATGTGGCGCCCAGTGTTGCTTGAGGGGCAAATCAAACTATTCCATGGTGCATAGGAAGAAATATGAAAAATAGTGAAATCTTGGCCGATCTAAACCTTGGAAGTTCCGTTGCAGAGAACGACGAAAATCTCAGGTCGTATTTTGTGCCAACCGTTGCTTTGGCAGACTTTCTCAAAGATAGATACGACTTGATTTTAGGAGGGAAGGGTAGCGGCAAGTCTGCTTTATTGCGAGTTGTGGTGTCAGAAAAACAAACATACAAACAACTGCAAGACATCATGCTGCATGTCGCAACTGAACATACCGGAGAGCCATCTTTTAAAAGAGGGTTTGGTGCTCTCAGGAAAGGAGAATACTCGGAACCGGATTTGGTTAATGCGTGGAAAACATATCTTCTAAATCTGGCTCTAGATGCACTCGAA
>CAYOJU010000306.1:0-2781 GCA_964404355.1 uncultured Sideroxydans sp.
GTACCGCCGATAATGCGAACCTTGTTTATTTTTCTGCTCCCGCCTTATCCTCAGGAGCACCGACAATCACGGTAGCCAGCGCATCCGGATCGATGCGGCGCTTGAACGCATCGCGTATCTGCCTGGTCGTGACCTTGTCCACCCTGGCAGTGAAATCATCCAGGTACGTCAACGGCAGTTCGTAGAAACCGATCACGCTCAGGTAATCGATGATCTTCTTGTTACTGTCGATGCGCAGCGGGAAGCCGCCGATGATGTTGTCCTTGGCCGCCTTCAGCTCCTTCTCCGTCACGCCTTTTTCCACGAACGTACGCAAGGTCTGACGCACCAGCTTCAGCGATTCGTCTGCCTGGTCCTTCCTGGTTTGCAGGCCGATCTGGAATGCACCAGGTTGTTGCATTGGAATGAAATAGCTGTAAACGCTGTACGCCATGCCGCGCTTCTCACGCACCTCGTTCATCAGTCGCGATACGAAACCGCCGCCGCCCAGGATGTAGTTGCCGACGTAGAGCGGGAAATAGTCCTCGTCGTTGCGCGCCACACCGAGCGTACCGATCAGGATGTGGCTCTGGCTGGCCGGATGCGGGATGCGTTGCTCGCTGGGCTTGATGCGTATCAACACCGGCGGAACATGTGCATCTGCTCCGCCCGCCGGAAGATTGGCCGTCAGCTGCTGCGCGATTGCTTCGGCCTGTGCCCGGGTGATGTCGCCCATCAGGGCTACCACGGCGTGATTCGCGGAATAATGGCTGCGGTAGAAGACTTCCAGTTCCGTGCGCTGAAATTTCTCCACGTCGGCCACTTCCGTATGACCGCCATAGGGATGCGCGCCGAACACAGCCTTGCCAAAGGCCTTGTCGGCAATACTTTCCGGCTGCGTCTCGGCTTCTTTCAGCCCGGCGATCAAGCGCGCTTTCTCGCGAACCAAAACTGGTTCCGGGAACAGCGGTTGTTGCAGGCAACGCGCAAGGATATCCAGCGCCACATCCCGTTCCGTTGCGCTGCTCAGGGTACGCAATGTCAATCCGGCACGGTCGGCATCGAATTGGCCGCCCATCTGCGCGCCGATATCGGCCAACTTGCGCGCGATGTCGTCTTCGCTCATGCCTTGTACGCCAAGATCGAGCATGCCGAACGTAAAATGCGCCACGCCCACCTTGCCGGCCACATCAAAGCCGCTGCCGGCAGGGAAATTCACCGCCACATCCAGCATGGGCAGGTCGTGGTTTTCCACGAAATACACGCGGGCACCGCTGGGCGCCTGCCAGTGCTGGATCTGCGGCGTGGCAAAAGCGGAACTCGCAGCAAACAACATGACGGCAGTGGAAAGGAGTCTAGTGAACATGGGCAGCTCCTGCGGGATTGTGCTTCGGTTTATCTGACAGTGGTTGCGGGTCAAGCGTCGCCACGGTCAGCTGGTCATCGTTGAATATTTCCCGCGCCACGTCCTGCACTTGCTGCGCAGTGACCGCCTGCAACTTTTGCAGCATCACCGGGATATCCTTGTACGAGAGTCCCGCGCTTTCCAGTTGCCCGATCTGCATGGCCTGGTAGAACACCGAATCGCGCTTGTAAACTTCGCCTGCCATCACCTGTGCCTTGACGCGCTGCAGTTCATCCGCAGTCACACCTTCGCGCACCAGCAGCGCCAGTTGCTCGCGTAGCGCTGCTTCCACATCGCTCACCGTTTTGCCTTCGCGCGGCGTTGCATCGATCTCGAACAGAGTGGGACCGCGCGCCACGCTGTCATAGCCCGTGCCCACATCCATCGCCACTTGCTGCTCGTGCACCAAAGATTTGTTCAGGCGCGCAGAACTGTTCCCATCCAGTACGCCGACCAGCACCTCAAGGGCATAGGGCTTCCAGTCTTTCTGCGTATCGCGCAGGGTCGGTGCATGCCAAGCCATGATCAGATAAGGCAATTCGGCCGGCGCCTTGACGACGATACGCTGAATACCAAGCTGCGGCGCCTCGCCCACGGCTTTACGTTCCGGCAGTTTCACTTCGGGAATTCCGCCGTAATATTTCTGCGCCAAGGCGAATACCTCGCTCGCCTTGACGTCGCCGGCCACCACCAGCGTCGCATCGTTGGGTGCGTACCAGGTTTTGTACCAGCTCAGCGCGTCGGTATCCGTCAGGTTCTGCAAGTCAACCATCCAGCCAATCACCGGATTATGGTATGGATGCTCCTGAAATGCCGTCGCCATCAGCTTCTCGAACACCAGCGAATGGGGATCATCGTCGGTGCGCCAGCGGCGCTCTTCCATCACCACCTTGATCTCTTTGTCGAATTCCTTTTTCGCCATCTGCAGGTTATGCATGCGATCGGATTCGAGCTTCATCGCCAGCGGCAGTTTGGATTTATGCAGTTGCTGGAAATAGGCCGTGTGGTCATAGGCGGTAAAGGCGTTCTCGCGCCCGCCTGCTGCCGCGATGATCTTGGAGAATTGCCCCACCGGGACCTCCGTCGTGCCCTTGAACATCATGTGTTCCAGCACGTGCGCCACGCCGGTAGTGCCGGTCTTCTCATCCATACTGCCCGCGTGATACCAGACCTGCTGGACCAGCACCGGCGCCCGGTGGTCTTCCTTGACGATGACCTTGAGACCGTTGCCCAGGGTCTTTTCATATACTTCCGCCTGCGCCACGGAGGCAATCTGCAAAAACAGCGCAATGATGATTAACTGGATTCTCATTTCCCTACCCTATGGATGCGCGATTCGGCTTAAAATGAGCGCGCATTATGCGACATTTCATTCACTTCCGAATACTCTTGCATGT
>CAYOJU010000307.1:0-2773 GCA_964404355.1 uncultured Sideroxydans sp.
TTGAACACATTGAACAATCAGTACTTACTAGAGATATTTAAAGTGATAAAATAATTAAAAAATTATTAGCATTCTAAATAAACGTAAAATTTAGGAAGGCACTTACTGCTCGGCCACATCAGTGATCATCAGCATTCTTTTGGTCCTCTTATCGGAATCGTACACGTACAATACACCTTCTCTTGGCATAAGCACGGCCAACACCCAATGATTTCTGCATGTTAGGTTTGTAGCAGTCATATTCTATAATTTATATGAATTGAATTATAATAAAATTAGAATATATATATAACACTAACATATGATGGTAAGGTATGAATATCAATCTCTTGTCCCTGTTTTCTTGGAGTGCTTTCCCCATGTATTGAAGAACACGTCCTCGGTTATCATTTATCATGATGGCATTCGTTCGACTGGGGTCCATGAAACCAACCCGCTCATCGGGAAATTCCTCTTTGATGAATTTGAGCAAATACCTACAAAATAAAGACATACAGGTTATCTCAATTTTGTGAAATTTGAATTAAAAGTACTAAGATTCTGCAATTATTACGAATATTAACTCACAGCATCCAGATCTGAACAGCTGGTGCAGTGAGCCACTCCTTTGGTTTAAGCATGGCCGCGTAATCATCTGCAAAGATGCATATGGAGTCATCTGAGCAGAAAAGATCAAGTGGCGGATCGATTTTCAATGGAGAACCATCTAGCTCCAAAAATCGATCACGAAGCTGCTTGAATGTCCGTCCCAGCTTGTCAAAATTGATACCATCAAACGCCTTGCAGTGGCTCGTTGCGTTCGGACCTCCAGGCAATCCTAACTCTTTGCTAGGTGGTTCCTGCAAAATTTCATAATAAATTGAAATAAAATACAGAATCAAATTTAACTCTATCATATAAATACTAATTAAGAAGTATAAGAACTTGTAATAATAATATACCTCATCTGGACCTATCGATATCATGGACATCGGCCATGCAGTGAAACTGCCGAGGGCATCCTGTAGGGTTGCCTGCTCGTCATTTGGTGAAGGTAATGGGAGGTCTAGGAAGTCCGCATCCTTAATACCATCCACCATTACTCTTGCATAGTCGGGCGGCATCGGCCTGCTGTGAATTGTTCCACCGGATACAACTGGAACATGAATTGTCCCCATGGCCACTAGAACAGTGTTCCCATTGACAACCGCATGGAGTTTGCAGCTTAGTTCTGCCTCCTGTTAAAATATATATATTTACTCGAATAAACTAACATGTATGAAACTAAGACATGTTGGAAAATAAATTAGAATCTGAATATGTATGAATTTGAATTTACATTACCTCAGTAAACCCGGAAAAATCTGCTGCATATGATTTGACTGACTGGCAGCTGGTCTGAACGACTGTTGGGGTA
Source organism: uncultured Sideroxydans sp. (assembly GCA_964404355.1). Taxonomy (GTDB): domain Bacteria; phylum Pseudomonadota; class Gammaproteobacteria; order Burkholderiales; family Gallionellaceae; genus Sideroxyarcus. Next base: position 1,397 of record CAYOJU010000307.1, read on the forward strand.
AACGTCTTTTCTTGTTGGCCCATTGTCTGCTGAAGCAAAAGTGCAAATTCAGCCTTCATTTCTTGCCGTAATCTATTTTCTATATCTTTTACTTTCTCCTCCACTCTCGCTTCCATTTCTGCTTCGGAACTCGAGGGAGTACGTCTCCTCCTTATTGAGCTCTTGTCGTATGTTTTTCTGATTGGAACCAGACCTCCCACTCCTCTCACCCTCCCAGGATGTTCCGGATTTGGCAGAGATTTTCCCAGAACATCGTCGTATCGTTCGACGGCCAACAAGCCTTGTTTCAGAGCCGCCTCTTGTTCTTCCTGAAATGACAACATGTTATAACGTAATAAATTAAAGTTGAGGTTTCAATGAATGACAATATCTAAATCCTCACAATTTTCTAATAAATTAAAGTTGAGGTTTCAAAGAATGACAATATCTAAATCCTCACAATTTTCTTGATGACCGGTACGTATGTTTCTGGATAAAAGCGTTCCTTGGTCTCCTTATCTAGCTTTTGTCTTCCTAGTCTCCATGTGACGTGCCTATGCTCAATCGACATCTCAAGGACCTCTTCTGGTGTCAATGCACTTGTTGACCCTTGGGAAGACGGATCACTAGATGCTTTCTCGTCTGCAATCGCCTGCATAGCATCTGTAAGCCTACTCCGAAAACCCTCACCATTATAACCTCTGGATCCTAAGAAATGCCGATACTCATTTTTGGCCTGATTCTCCTTTCCAATCCTGCTGAGAGTCTACAATGTCAAGAAAGAAACAATTGGCCTATTAGAAAATTTGAATTCTTAATTAGAGATAAGGTAGGTGGTCCGCAGAAATAAACATACCTCAAATTCCTCCGTCTCTCGGTACTTCACAAATACCTCCCAGTCTTTTTCTTCAATATGTTGCTTTTTAAAATCGGGCTTCTCACCCGCGCGCCACACTTTAGTCAGCTCGGTTCGCCACTTCCGGTGACAAGTAGACATTTTCTGATAATAATAATCCCTCACTTTTACGTCATCCTTTACACCCCAGTCCAGCTGCCAAACAAATAGAAATCAAAATTTAGAGTTAGTTAATATCAAATGAAAGCTTGTGAACTTAATTAGTACCATGATATTTAATTACCTTCAGTATTTCCCATATTTTCTGCTTGTTCTCTTCTGGAACATCTTTCCAGAGTTGGTAACGTATAGGAACATTTTCTCTCACCAATATACCGAAGTCCGTTACAAAAGACGTTGTCTCCCGAGTAACAACCGGCCTGTGAAACTTGTCAGTTTCGAGCTTTTTGCCTTTCTCGTTAATCTTCTCCTTAATTTTGTTAGGCCCTCTTCCTCGTTTCTTAACCGAGGCTATCTGACTATCACCTTCCATATCTGAATTT